>JACFMY010000014.1 GCA_019455155.1 Caldilineaceae bacterium | reverse complement strand
TTGCCTTGTAGCGAACCGGCCAGCGCAAGCACCTTGAACGGCAGGTAGATGTGGACCAGGCCGATCATGTCGCCGGTTTCGTTGTACATCAGCGACGCCGGACCAATGCCCCAGGCAGCTAACGTCTGGTTCACCAAACCCGTGTCGGCCAGCAGCACCATCCAACCATAACTCCGGATCACCACGCCGACTAGCAAGGGAGCCAGCAGCATGACCATGAGCAGCCCCTTGATGCGGCTCGAAGCACGGGCCAGGTGGTAGGCCAGCGGATAGGAGAGGACCAGGGTGATGACCGTCGCGGTTACGGCATACTGGAGCGTCCGCAGCAGGATACGCCAGTTGTAGCTGTCACCCATCGCCTCGGCATAGTTGTCCAGTGTAAAAATGCGATAGAACGGCGCGTCGTGCGCCTGCGTCATGAAGCTCATATAGAGCATGTTGGTGTAGGGAGCAACGAAGAAGACGCCCAACATAAACAGGGCAGGCACAGCCATCAGCCACGCCCAGCGGCCGCCGAACGCGCGTCTGGCCTGCGCGCCGCTTTCTTGGACAGGTCGGGATGCAACGGCCAACGCGCTAGCCTCCTTCCTTGGGGATCGGCCAGGCTTCGGCCGCCGCAAACGACAGCTGCACGTCTTCGCCTTCGGCGTAGGTGCGCACGGGGCTGGCCTGGACACGCAGGGTCACCTTGTCTGTCACCCGCACCCGGTAATCAACCAGGTTGCCAAGATAGGCGCGCTGGTGGACCACGGCGCTGAAGCGGTTCTGGTCGCTGTCGCCCGGATTGGAGAGCGGCGCGGTGCCGTCGTAGATGTGAATGCTTTCCGGGCGCACACAGACCAACACCTCTTCATGGTGTTGTCCGACCTGGCCCTTGCTGTTCAGGCAGACGAGCGCGCCCGCCGGCGTGTCTACTACAATCCGGTCATGCTCGCGGTGGCGCACATGGCCGGGCACCAGGTTCGACAGCCCGATGAAGTCAGCCACCCATGCCGAGCTGGGCCGCCGGTAGATCGCCTCCGGCTCGTCGAGCTGCTGCAAGACGCCGTTGTGCATGACCGCAATGCGGTCGGCCATGACCAACGCCTCTGACTGGTCATGGGTGACGTAGATCGTGGTGATGCCAAACTCCTGCTGCAGCGTGCGGATGTAGAAACGCATCTCCTCACGAAGCTTGGCGTCAAGGTTGGCCAGCGGCTCATCTAACAACAACACGGCCGGATTGAGGACCAGCACCCGCGCCAGCGCGGTGCGCTGTTGCTGCCCGCCGGAGAGCTGGCGGGGATACCGTTCCTCGAGTCCGCTCAGCTGGACCTTGGCAAGGATATTGGCGACGCGGGTCCTGATCTCCTCCTTTGCCACCTTGCGCATCTCCAAACCAAAGGCCACATTGCCATATACAGTCATATGGGGGAAGAGCGCATAATTCTGAAAGACCATGCCCGTGTTGCGCGATTCGGGCGGCAGCTGGGTTATGTCTTTATCGTTAAAAAAGATCGTGCCGGCGGTCGGCTGCTCGAAGCCGGCGACCATGCGCAATGTCGTGGTCTTGCCACAGCCAGAAGGTCCCAGGAAGGCGACGAGCTCGCCCTGCTGGATTTCCAGATCGAGCGCGTTGACGGCCACGACGCTGCCAAAGCGTTTGGTAAGCCCTTCAAGGCGAATCTTTGCCATACTGCATTCGTCCCACTATGAGTGTCCTGACGAGCGATGCACACCGGGCGTAGACGACAGTCGTGCTGCCGGCCGGGTAGATGGTAGCGCACTATTTGCCCACAGGCGCGCCTGTGGGCAAATAGTGCGCATGCATACCGGGTCAGGTACTACTGGCCGGAAATCTCGCGGTTCCAGCGGTTGACCATCTCCTCGCGCGGACCGGTATTCAACCAGATCCAGTCCCACTTCTCGATCATGCCGATCTTCTCCGCCGTGACCGGAATCAGCTGCGCCAGCTCGCCTTCGATGGTCACGTTGGTGTTACCCGGCGTGACGTAATAGGCGGCAGCCCACTTGGTCTGCACGGGCTCGCTCAACATGTAGTCGAGGAAAGCAGCGGCCAGATCTTTGACCTGGCTACCCTTGGTGATATTCATGTTCTGCTCGAACATGAACAATCCTTCTTCTGGCAGGACGAATTCGATGGGCACACCCTGCTGCTTGAGGCGAGCGGCGGCCGGCGCGTCCAGAATGCCGACGACAACCTCACCCTGAATGAGCAGGTTCTCCATATCGCCGGAGAAGTCCGTCTGTTTGAAGGGCGCCAGCTCCTTGATCTTTTCGAGGCCCACTTCCCAGTTCTTGGGATCGCCCGTTTCGATCTTGGCCAGCATCATGAGGAACTGGGGCGCGGCCGAGTTGGCGATATTGTAGATCCCGACCTTTCCCTTGAACTCTTCGTTCCACAGATCCAGCCATGAGGTGGGCGGCGTCTCCACCAGATCCGTGCGGTACGCGATACCCAGCGGGTTCAACAGCCCCAACACACCAATATCATCCTGCATGCGCAGCGCGGGGTGGATGTCTTCGATATTGGGGATGGCGTCCGTGCTCAGCTGGTCGAAGAAACCTTCCAACCGGCCGGTCGAGATCCAGGTTTCGTTGGCGATGACGACATCGTATGGCGGGTTGTCGACGCCCGCCGCGCGCAGCTTCGCCATCCAATCCTTTGACAGACCTACGGCTAGCTCAACCGTGGCGCCGGTCTCCGCTTCGAAGTCCGGCAAGATGTTTTCACGCATGAACTCTTCCCAGGTGCCGCCGTAGCTGGTCACAATGAGCGTTTGCCCTGCAAAGGGCTGCTCCCCTCCTGCTTCCACGGCGGCCGGCGCGGCCGGCGACTGTACACTGGTGCAGCCTGCCAAAAGCAGGACGAAGACCAGCGCGAGCCCCATAACGGTACTGCGCAACGTGCGGTTGCTCGGCATGAATCATTGCTCCTTTCTTGGTTATGATTGGGGGAATGAAACCTGCTTACGGTACCACCGGATGGGCTGCGCCACGCAAACGGCAGATTGGTAGGCCGCAGGCCTTCCTGCCGCCGTGTGTGATCAGCCCATCATGAGGATTGCTGTCAGACTGCGAGTGAAATTCGGTGTTGAGAGTGTGCTAACTGCGCTAGAATGTTCGTACAGAACGGGTTACAAGCGTATGAGGTAGCAGTTTAGCCATAGCACTGAGTGCTGTCAACTTCGTTTTTTTTGCCCTTTCTTGGTGTTGTACCGAGCCTCCCCCCTGCGCTTCGGTGTGAGAACCTATGGCGCCTTCGTCCGGTTTCAGGTCGGCAAGGCCTGGAAGAGGCCGCGTTGGCGGGTTGAATAACTGTGTGGCTGGTGGGGGAGAGAGAGAGGATGGCTTTCTATAGGACTCGCAGGTCGCGATCGATCGCGGCGAGGCGCTCGGGAGTCAACAGCTCCGGTACAAAGGCCGCAAGCTGGTAGAGCGAATAGATGCGGTGCCGCTGCATGACATGCTGCAGCCGCTCCGACGCGGCCGGCAGGTGAGTGAATAGCACCGCCCGGGCCTCTTCGTCCGCCAACACTCCGCTCACTGAGGTGTAGATCGTGAAGCGTGGCTCGCGATAGCTTAGGTCCGGTTCTGGCGACGGCAGTCTCTCTGCGGGCGCGTAGGGCGCAGCAAATTGGTAGTTGCCTGAGCCTAACCTGATGGCTACGGTTCCGCCAACACGCTCTATCTCCAGATCGCCGGCCGAGGCTCTGAGGGGGCGATCACCCTCCAAAATATCGCCCTTCCCTGCCTGTGCCGGCACGTAAACGGTGGCCGAAGCGTTCGGTGGTATCCCCACGTCAATATGAAGATCGGCGCCCTCCAGGCGCCAGGCAGAGGAGATTTCGCCATAGGGAGAGGCAAGTGTGGCGCGTGCCCAGGTCAGCCCGCCGCCCACTTGCGGCCGGATGATCACATGCTTGTAGCCAGGATCGCGCTCATCAAGGTCGATGCCACCCACGTTGCGATAGAGCCATTCACCGATCGCACCGTACGCGTAATGGTTGAATGAGTTCATGGCGGGATGGAAAATCGCGCCGTCCGGTTGCATGCTGTTCCAGCGCTCCCAGATGGTTGTCGCACCCATGGAGATGGGGTAGAGCCACGAAGGAAAGGTATCCTGGAACAACAGATCGTAGGCAACATCTACATAGCCAGCATCGGCCAGCACCTGGCAGAGCTGCGGCGCGCCGATGAAGCCAGTGGACAGGTGGTTGTTGCGCGCCCGGATCAGCGCGACGAGCCGTTGGGCCGCGGGCGCACGCTGTTCGGGTAGAAGGAGCTCAAAGGCGAGACCCAGCACGTAGGCCGTCTGGGACTCCGGCTGCATCTGGCCGTCCGCTGTGACGAAGCGCTCCCTGAACGCAGCGCGGATGCGGAGCCAGGCTGCATGGTACCTGTCCCCATCGTCGGTGCGGCCCAACACCCGCGCGATCTTGCTCAACAGGTGAGTAGAGTGAGCGAAATAGGCGGTCGCCACCATGTCGTTCTGGGACGGCGCATTGATGGCAAGCCAGTCGCCAAACTGGAACCAGCCCCTCCAGATGAGATCGGCGCCTGCCTTTTCATGCATGTTCTCGACCCAGCGCACCATGCCTGGATACTGCTCTTCCAAGATGCGCGTGTCTCCGTAGCAGAGGTACAGAATCCAGGGAACGATCACGCCGGCATCTGACCAGCCAGCCACGCCGTAGCCGAATTCGATCTGGACAGGCAGCGTTGCCAGCGTGCCTGCGCTTAGCTCGGCGACGACGGTCTTGGGCATAGGCGCGGCAATGGGGTAGGCGCCGTTGGGCAGCTGGTCAGCAGCCAGATCCTGCAGCCATTTCGTGAAGAAGGGAGCCGTCTGCATGTTGAAGCACGCCGTCCGCGCGAAGACCTGCGCGTCGCCGGTCCAACCGAGCCGCTCGTCGCGCTGCGGGCAATCGGTCGGGACATCGATGAAGTTGCCCCGCTGGGAGCGCACGATGTTGCGCTGAAGCCTGTTGATGCGTGGGTCCGAACAGGCAAAGGTTCCTGCCGGCTCCAGGTCAGAGTAGACGGCCACGGCCGTGATCTTCAGATTGGAGGGCAGTGCGGGCTGTCCTTGCACCTCGACATAACGAAAGCCGTGAAAGGTGAATGAGGGCTCGTACTGCTCCATGCC
This sequence comes from Caldilineaceae bacterium, assembly GCA_019455155.1. Classification (GTDB taxonomy): domain Bacteria; phylum Chloroflexota; class Anaerolineae; order Caldilineales; family Caldilineaceae; genus JACFMY01. Next base: position 27,387 of record JACFMY010000014.1, on the reverse strand, counting down.
GCGGCCATGCAGCGTGTACCGGTCGGTCTGTTTGGCTGAGCGGAGATTCTCTGTGTAGAGGCGGCCGTCACGGTCCAAAACTTCGGCATGGCGCATGGTGACGGTAGTGCCCGCCGTGCCTTGCACCTGTAAACGCACCCACCCCGCGATGTTTTCGCCAAAGTCAACGATCATGGCGCCATCATCAACCGTGCGGGTAGAAACTGGGGTGAGCTCTTCTTTGCGCCGTACGTATGGGCCCGGCCACGCAACCAGCTGTGCTTTCGGATAGTCGAGGATGGCGATAGGGGACCACTCTGTCGCAATGAAATCTGGCGAAGACCAGCCCGGCTGCGCGTGACGCGCGTCGTAGGTCTCGCCGTCGTAGATCCCCGCGGCGCGGATGGGGCCGGGTGTCGCCTGCCAGCTTTCGTCGCTGACCACATAGGCCACCGAACCATCCACGTATGTCACGACCAGCTGGAGTAGAAGACCGAGCCTGTCGCCATAGGCGCGGCGCTGCCCGCCCAGCGCGCCAATGCGCCCACGATACCAGCCCTCGCCCAAGATCGCGCCCAACGCGTTTTCGCCCGGTCGCAGCTGCGCGGCCACATCGTAACTCTGGACCTGGAGCCGCTTGTGATAGCTGGTCCAGCCGGGCGCCAATAGATAGTCGCCGACGCGCTCGCCGTTGATCTCGCAGGTATAGAGGCCCAATGCCGTGACATAGAGCCGGGCGCGCGCGACCTCGCCATCCAGACTGAAGACAGTGCGCAGGAGCGGCGCGGGCTGCTCCTGTTCAGGGTCTTCTTCCCAGGCGGGCGTGATCCACTGTGCTTGCCAATCTGCCGGTTCCAGCAACCCCATCTCCCACCAGGCGGGATCGCTCCAGGCGCTTACGGCGCCGGGGCCGTCCCAAACGCGAACCTGCCAGTAGTAACGCGCGCCCGATGTGAGCGGCGGCCCGCCATAGACCTGATGGATGGAGGCGCCGGAGGGTACCTTGCCCGAATCCCATAGCAGAGCCTGGGGATTGGCCAGGAGGGCAGGTTCTGCCGCGACTCTCACCTGGTAGGCGCTCTGGTACACATTGCGCTGTGATGAGAGCAGGCGCCAGCTCAAGCGCGGGCGCTGGACGCCTAGCCCCAGGGGATTTACCTGATACTCGCAGCGCAGACCGGCCACGTAAATGTGTGCCATGATCTCTTCCGTTGAGCTAGGCGGTGAGGATGGGGAGACGGAACAGCCAGTACGGCTACTGCTCCACCTCGGTAAGAAAGCGCGCGTAGATTTCGCCGACTGCCTCAGGCTGCTGGAATACGGCCGGCAACGGTGGAAACTGGACGACCCTGGCCTGGGGGATCTGCGCTGCCATGCGCGCGGTCAGCTCCGCCGGATGCAAGGCGTCATCGTTCCAATAAATGACGCAGGTGGGGCAGGTTACCCTCTGTAGCATCTCCAAACTTGGGATGGGCACCCACTGGATGACCGTATTGATGGCCGTAACCAGGCTTTTCTCCGCGTGGGACCGGAACATGCCACTGACATGCTCAATCACGTCAGGGGGCCACGCCATGTCATTGTGCCAGGTGTGCCGGGCGGCTTCCAGGAAGCGCTCCATACCAAGCGCATCGATGGCTGCGGCGATCTCCTGGAAGCGGTCCGCCTCGGTATTGGGGCTGTCACCAAAGGCGGGCGCCGTGAGCAGAAGGCGGTCCACGCGCTCAGGATGGCAGAGCGCAAAGTGCAGGGCCGTGGCGGCGCCCATGGACTCGCCGCCGATCACTGCCCGGTCGATCTCGAGGGCGTCCATCACCTTGCCCATATCCTCGGCCATATCGTTGAGGTCGTAGCCCGCGGGATCGGTCACTGGGGTCGAATCGCCGTGGCCGCGTTGGTCAAACACAACCACCCGGTAGCGCGGCGCCAGGGGAGTCAACTGGCGCTTGGTGCTGCGGCGGTTTCCGCTCAGGCCGTGGGCGAAAACGAGCGGCGGCCCTGCGCCAAAGAACTCTACCACCAGATCCATGGCGCCAGAGGAAACATGAACTAGATTGGACATAGCGGCTCCTACATGAGGGCTTGTCGATCAAGCTGTGATGACGTCGATACCCATTGCTTTGAGGCGGAGGATGGCATGCTCCGGCGCGGTCTCATCGGTAATGATGCGGTGGGCACGGTCGACCGGCGCGAAGGGTGTTAGTGCTACCTGACCGAACTTGCTGCCGTCCGCAACAATGATGATCTCCTGGCAGCGGTCGAGCATCTTCTGTTTGACGGCTGCCTCCTGCATGTTGACCTCTGTGAGACCATGTTCGACCGTGATGCCGCGGGTGCCGAAGAAACCGACAGTCGCGTAGATCTTCCCCACCATGTCCCAGGCAAAAGAGCCCGACAGGGAGGCGCCGTTCATGTGTAGATGGCCCCCCGTCACAAAGGTATTGATCTCCAGCCGGTTGGCCAGCTCTAGGGCCGTGTTCATGCCGTTGGTAATCACGGTGACGTCCTCTAGATCGTAGCGTTGGGCAAGGGCGCGTACCACGTAGAGGGCGGTCGTGCTGGAATCAACGATGACCGAATCGCCGGACTGCACAAAGGTAGCCGCCAGTTCGCCGATCTTCTGCTTGGCCTCGGCATTGATCGCGGCGCGCGTGGCAAAGGTGAACTCGCTGTTGGCCCGGCTGGAGAGCACAGCTCCCCCGCGTGTGCGGACCAACAGGCCTTCGCCCGCCAGTTGATTCAAATCTTGCCGGATCGTTACCTCAGAGACTTCACAGAGCTCGCTCAGCTCCACGACGGTCGCTGATGAGTGGTCTCGTAAGTAGGAAAGGATCTTGTCTTTGCGCACAGCGCCAAGGATTGCAGCCATGGCCTGCATTGTATATTGCTTTCGATATAGTGTCAATAGGCTTGCGAAAAGTTTTGGTGTATTGACAAAGCATCATGATAGTGTTACTATTCTGAAAGTTTCCGAAATTCCCTATGAGGAGAGGAAAAATGAATATGTCCCTGTCATGGAGCCGTATCGCAACAACTCTGTGCGTCGGTCTCGTCGCCCTTTTCGTAAGTGCCTGTGGACAGGTGACGCCGCCCCCCGAGGCGGAATCTGCTGCGACTCAAGCTGCGGAGCAGGCCTCTGGTGCTCCTGCCGCGACAGCGGCCACCGGTTCTGAATTGAGTGGTGAGCTGGTGATCAACACCTGGGGTGATATCGCCGCCGATCCCAATCACCCGTCCTATGCCCTGCATGAACTGATCCAGCAATGGGCCGCAAATCACCCGAACGTGACTGTGACCTACCAGCCCATGCTCGGTACGGTTCCAGAGCGTTTCGGGTATATTTCCACGAACTTGCGATCCCAAACGTTGGCTGATGTCGTCATGCAATATTTTCCCTCTCCCGCGCAGCTTGATGTGGATCTGCAGTATGATTTCACTGCCGACCTGGAAAAGCCCAACCCGTACAGCTCGAACGCAACGTGGCGCGAGGACTTCCCGCTCAATGCTGTGGCCCTGCGTGATGTGACGGTTGACGGTAAGGTGTTGATGGTTGGCACGACCTACTCGGGTGACCTGGGTGACACCGCTGTGCTGTACAACCAGGATCTGCTCGAGCAGGCCGGCGTGGAGGAGCTGCCCAAGACCTGGGACGAATTCTACGCGGTGATGGCCAAGCTCAAAGATGCCGGGATTCAGCCTTTCTACATGCCGACCGCGGGTACGGACGGTTATATCTTCACCTGGTATGTCGTCCTCACGAGCGCCCAACTAATGGACGATGTTGTGGCCCAGTGTGATGGTCAAGCCGGCGAGCCCCAAAACGGTGTCATCTCCCAGAAGGAAGCCATCTGGTGCCTTGACAAGGGCCATTGGCATGCGCGCCACCCTGGCGTGGTGCAGACCTTCGAAGAGATGAAGCGATGGTCCGCCTACTTCCATGACGGGTATCTGGCGCCCTCGCCGCCGGGAAATATGTTTGCTCAAGGCAAGATCGCCTTCTTCCCCACGGTTCGTCTGCTCATGGGTCTCTACGAAAACGATCCCAACATGACCTTCGAATGGGGCAGCTTCTACATCCCAGCCCTGGAAGAGGGCAAACAGGCGTTGCGCCTGGGTAACTCCGGCGCCGGTCAGGGGTCCCAGTATCTCTTCATTCCCAAAACAACCGTAGACAAGGGCAAGTTGGAGCTGGCGCTGGATCTGCTCCAGTACGTGACCAGCCCCGACGCCATCGACTACTGGTGCTCGCGGCAGCCCGTGCCTTGCTTCGCCCCTGGCACGCCCATCGAGGAGATTATGCCCGGCGATCCGGTGAAGCAGGAGCGGTATCGGGGCTTCATTGACCCGCCGACCATCGACAACATGGTGAGCCGGCTCGATGTCAACGATGTCTTTGGGCCCGCCATCGTCGTCCAGGAGACACAGATCCTCCAGGACTACCTGGCCGGCAACGCCGATCTGGACCAGACGCTGGACAAATACCAGGCATTCCTGGACCAGCAGGCGCAGAATGTGATCTTACAGCACCCGGAATGGGATGCCGACAACTGGTAAGGTTGGCTGCGTGCTGCTGTGCGACAACAAGAAACAATGAACGACACTAAGCAACTGGCGCGGTCGGGCGCGGCTGCCGTGCGGGACCGCGCGGTCCCGCACGGCAGCCGCCGTATCGGAGCGCTTCAGGCCCTGCGCCGCTATGCGCTCTTCTATATCCTGCTCTTACCTACCTTTCTCTTTGCCATTGCCTTTTACTATTACCCCCTTAGCTCCGGCATCTATCACTCTTTTACCTATTGGGACATTAAGCGCACCGTCTGGATCGGCCTCAGCAATTTCGAAAGGCTCTTCCGCGAGCCAGCCACCGTCGCGGCCTGGCGCAACATGGCGCTCATCGTGGCATCCCAGGTGGTGGTCGTGCTCACCTTCCCCTTGCTGGGGGCCGCGTTGGTGCACCATGTCAGGCGCGGGCAGTACTGGTGGCGGCTGGCCTTTGTTTTGCCCATCGTGGTGCCGGTGACTGTCGTTGTTTTTGTATGGCGCTGGTTCTACAGCCTGGATGGGGGGATCAACTACATGCTGCGGCTCATCGGGCTGGAGTCTGTGGTGCGCGCCTGGCTTGGCGATCCTGCGACAGCGCTATGGGCGATCATCTTCGTGGGATTCCCCTGGGTTGCTGGTCTGAATTTCCTCATCTATCTGGCCGCGCTGCAGTCCATTCCAGAAGAGATCTTGGATGCCGCCAAAGTCGATGGCTGTGGCGCGATGCGCCGGTTCTTCCAGATCGAACTGCCACTAATCCGGCCCCAGATGTCCCTGCTGGTCACGCTCACCATCATCTATTTCCTGCGCTCCTTTGACGCCCCGTTGATCATGACCAACGGTGGGCCTGGCACAACGGGAACGCTCGTACCTGGTCTCCAGATGTATCGCGCCATCCGCGATGAGCTGGATCTCGGCTACGGCTCGGCGATAGGCACGGTCCTCTTTGGGGTCCTGTTGGCGGTCTCGCTGGTGAACTTCATGCTGCGTCGCAGAGAGGAGAAGGCAGGATGAGTGGATGGCGCTCCGGTAGCCAGTTCTTGCTCCATTTTGTGCTCGCGTTGCTGGCAGTCATCACCTTTGCGCCCCTGGTGACCCTGCTGTCGCTGTCGGTGAAAGATGTCTACCAGTTCAACGTCGCGCCCATGGGTATTACCTTTCCCATGCGTTTCGAGAACTACGCCCTGGCCTGGAAGTTCATGCGCGATCCCATCTGGCACAATGTCATCATCGCGCTGGTGGCGACGTCGGCCAGCCTTGCCATGGCATCTGTCTCGGCCTTTGTCTTCGCCCGTTTCCGCTTTCCCCTGCGTGACACGCTCTTTTTTGCCGTGGTCATCCTGCTCTTCATACCCAACACGGTGCTGTTGGTACCGACCTACCAGATCATCATCAGCTACAGCCTGCAGAATACGCTCTGGGCGCTTATTCTGCCGTACTGCGCGCAACAGGCGTTGGCCATCGTCGTGCTGCGCACCTTCTTTATGGGGCTGCCTGAAGAGCTGTTCGACGCCGCCATCGTAGATGGCGCGTCGGTGATGGACCAGTTCCGAATGATTGCGATTCCCCTCTCGCTGCCAGTCGTTGGCGCCATGGCCATCTTCCACGTCTGGCTAATCTGGAACGACTATGCCTGGCCGGCGCTGGTTGCCAACGCGCCCCAGGCGCGCACGGCCGCACTGGCGCTCATCGTCTTCAACGATTTCACCATGCCCGAGCCGGGCGCTGGCATGGCCGCAGGTGTGCTGGCGGCTATGCCCATGGTTGTACTCTTTTTTGTGACGATGCGCTCCTTTATCGCCGGCCTCACCGCGGGCGCCATAAAGGGGTGAAAGTGCCGTTTTCCACAGGGCCGGCAATTCCCACTCGCGTGTCAAGGGAATCTGCCGGGTAAGGTCCGGCGGCTTGGCTGCCAGGCGAAGGGCGCGTTGCGAATCCTATGCTGCGTCTCTCCTTGTGAATCAGGACAGACGTAGCAGTCAGCTGTTGCGTGGCGCAGAGCATTTCTATACGTGGTAGTATAGAAATTGAAGACCTGCCTATGTGGCAGGCTGTTCTGACCAACAGAAGACATAGGAGGTCGCATGCGACTGGAGCTTCAGGCGTTGCAGGGCTATCTCGATCAACGCCATGGCTGTCCTGTGCAGATCTGCCGGGTTAACGAACTGGGCGGCGGCGGCAGCGGAGAGGCCGCGCTGAAGCAGTTTGGCTACGGCGCGCCGCTGCTGGTCGAATATCGGGTCGCTGAAAAGAAGTACCAGGAAGTAGTGCACCGCATTCGGCGCACGCCCTTTGGCCGTGAATGGGCGGCGGACGGGGCTGCTGCGGTCTGGCTTGACTTCCGCGCGTTCAATACCATGCCCCGCCATGTCCCGGCGACAGATATGCTTGTCTATCGCCGGGACGGGACGCTGGAGTCGTTGCACAACGCGGACGAGTTGTTGTTGGTCACCCGCTACCAGCCAGGTAAGCTCTATGCCGCTGACCTGATCCGGCTGCGCGATGGCGGTGAGCTACAGCCGCTCGATCTGGCGCGCGTCGAGATCCTGGCGACGTGGCTGGCCGAGATCCACCAGACAAGCCATGACGACAATGCGCTCTGGCGGCGCCGGGTGCGCGACCTGATCGGCCATGGCGAAGGCATCATGGGTCTGACAGACAGCTATCCTACCGATTTCCCGTTGGCCAGCGCGGAGCGCCTCCGTGCTATTGAGGAGGCCGCGAACCGCTGGCGCTGGCGGCTGAAGCCGCTCCACCATCGCCTGCGCAAGGTGCACGGGGACCTACACCCCTTCAATATTGTCTTTGCCGCGGATACGGATTTCGCGGTACTGGATCGCAGCCGGGGCGAATGGGGCGAGCCCGCAGATGACGTGAGCTCGCTGACCATCAACTATATCTTCTTCTCTCTGCAACGTGACGGCGCGTTTGCGGGGCCTTTCCGTACCCTGTATGATCGTTTCTGGACAACATACCTTGCGCACCGGCCCGACGACGAGCTCGTGCGCGTGATCCAGCCGTGGTATGCGTGGCGCGCCCTGGTAGTGGCCAGCCCAGTCTGGTATCCGACCATTGCTGATGATGTTCGCCGCAAGCTGCTGGCCTTTGGCGAGCGCGTCATGGAAGACGACATTTACGATTACCAACATCCAGAGCAATATTGGCAAACGCAATGACAGCGCACAGCGTGGAGCCGGGCTTTGCGATCTGGTTCACCGGCTTGCCGGCAGCTGGGAAGACGACGTTGGCCCGTGCCGTGCAGGTACGCCTGGCCGCCGCTGCCGTTCGCACGGAATTGCTTGACTCGGACGAGCTGCGCCGGCGATTGGTGCCCGGTCCTACCTACACGGCGGATGAACGCGACTGGTTCTACGATCTGATTGTCTTCCTGGCCGAGCTCCTAACGCGCAACGGCGTTAACGTGCTCATTGCGGCGACCGCGCAGCGTCGCATCTACCGCGCTACCGCACGCAGCAAGCTCGACCGTTTTGCTGAAGTATACGTGGAGTGCCCGCCGGAAGTCTGCCGGGCACGAGACCCCAAGGGGTTATGGGCCATGGCCGACCGTGGCGAGATCCATGGTCTGCCGGGCGCAGATGCCATCTACGAGGCACCGTTGGCGCCGGAAGTCACGGTACGTAGCGCTATCCAGGGGATCGATGCGTCCGCCCGTGAAATCCTCCACGCCCTTGGCAAGCTGGGCTGGTGGGCCCATACGTTGCCCGCACGCCAAATAGATCCAGACTCGTGATGAGTAGAGGCTGTCCGCGGCGCCATGTGGGCCGTTTCCTCAACGGACACCCGCCATAGCCGTTTGGTGACCATGACTATGACTGCATCCTCTTCCGAGCCCCCCACCCGAACAGAACGTACCAGCCAGGCCAGACTACAGATGACGCCTGATGCCATGCGCGCGTTTGGCTATCGCATCGTAGACCAGCTGGTACAGCATGCAACCGAGCTGCCCGGCGCGCCGGTGCTCCGGCTGCCGGACGCTGCTGGCGCGGCCCTGCCCACGTCGCTTCCCCAGACTGGCGTAGGATTGCCGGCTGCGCTGGATCTGCTGGATCGCCATGTATGGCAGGCCATGATGCACCTGGATCATCCGCGCTTTTTCGGGTTTGTGCCCGGCCCCAGCAACTTTGTGAGCGCCATGGCCGATGCGCTAGTAGCTGGGCTGAACCCCTTTGCCGGGACTTGGCTGGAGGCCTCGGGCTGCGCGCAGGTTGAGCTGATCACCATCGATTGGCTGCGGCAGATCTGCGGTCTGCCAGACGGCGCGGGCGGCCATTTTGTCACGGGCGGCTCTGCGGCGAACCTCACGGGATTGGCGATCGCACGCCGGATTAGGCTGGACGACGATATGACGGACGCCGTGGTCTACTGCTCGGACCAGACCCACGCGTCTGTCCAACGCGCGCTGCGCCTGCTGGGTTTTCCGCGGCACCAGCTCCGCACGCTGGAAAGCGACGCGGGGTTCCAACTGTCCCTGGCGGAGCTGGCACGCGCCGTGGCCGCGGACAGGCAGGCTGGGCTGCGTCCGTTCTGCGTGGTGGCCAATGCCGGCACGACCAATACAGGCGCGGTGGATCCCCTGCCCGCGCTGGCCGACCTGTGCGAACGGGAAGGGCTGTGGCTACATATCGACGGCGCCTACGGCGCGGCTGCGGTCCTGACTGACGAGGGGAAGCGCCTGCTGCGGGGGCTGGAACGGGCTGACTCCCTTGCACTCGATCCACATAAATGGCTTTTTCAGCCCTATGAATGTGGCACCATTCTCGTGCGCGATGCACGGTGGCTGCGACAGACCTTTGCTATGCATGCTGAGTACCTGGAGGACACGGGCCAACCCGGTGGCGAGACCAACTTCTTTGAGGAGGGTCTGCAGCTCACCCGTGCATTTCGGGCCCTCAAGCTCTGGCTATCCCTACAGGTCTTTGGAATAGCTGCGTTTCGCGCCGCTACCGCCCACGGCATGGGCCTGGCCGCGCTGGCGGAAGCGGCGTTGCGGGCAACCCCGCCCTGGGAGGTCGTGGCGCCCGGCGCGCTGGGTATTATAGCCTTTCGCTATGCGCCGCAAGAACTCGGTGCGGCTGCCACAGACGCGCTCAACCAGGCGCTGGTGCATGCCATGGTGGAGGAGGGCTTTGCGTTCGTTAGCTCCACGGCTCTGCGCGGGCGGACAGTGTTGCGTATGTGCACCATCAATCCACGTACTACGGACGATGATATTCGCGGGACAGTCCGCCGGTTGGGGGCGCACGCGCGGCGGCTGCAGCGGTCGCTTTGACTGTACGCAGACCTGTCGCGGGCAACCTGACGTAGGCAGAGGAGGACAGAGGACAACATGGCGATACCAAAAGGGAAGTTTCTGTCCGATCTACGGGTTCAAGCCCAATACAACCGCGCCGCAGCCCATGGCTGCTTCAAGCCATTGGATCCCGGAGCGCTGACCTGGCGTCCAAAACCAAGGACGTGGAATATCCTTCAGTGTTTTGATCATCTGAACGCGACGCACGACTATTATCAACCGCGGATAGCCGAAGCCATGGCCAATCCAGTGGCGCCGGCACACACGGAGGATCAGTACGCGCCGTCACTATGGGGGCGTATCTATATGTTCTTTGCTCTGAAGCCATGGCTAAGTTTCCCAACCGCCGCAGTCATCGCGCCCGCACCCATTTTGGGCCCGGAAGTGCTCGACAGATTTATCGCCAACTGCGGCGCCCTGGCGAGTCAATTGAAGGAAGCTACCACGCTAGACGTGAGTGCCATGCGCGTGCGCATCGATAAGGGTGTGGCCTTCAACCTGGGTGACTGTCTGAAGGTACTCGTACACCATGACGGCCTGCACATCAACCAGGCAAAACGTGTTCTCGCCGCCTGGCAAGCGGATCAGGACGCGTGCGTGGAGTAAGCGGAAATGGCGGAACAAGACAGCCAGCTACAGGCGCGCTATGATGAACTGTGGTCAGCTGCGCGCACGGCATTTCAGCGTGGGCAAGTCGCGATCGATCCACATCTCGGCGACAAGGCCAGCGACCGGCGGCGCGGTCTTTCCGTCATCATACGTCCGGCGCCAGCCGTGGCTGAGCAGGTCACGAGGTTTTTGCAGGAGCTGGCTTGCCTGGAGCCGGAGCAGTATTATTACCGGGGCGACGAGCTGCATGTGACTGTGTTGTCGCTCTTCACCTCAACGCCTGATTACCAGCCCCAGTACGAACGGCTGGCGGCCTACATGGAAGCAGTGGACCGTGCTGTGGACGGGGCGATCCCTTTTACGATTCGCTTCGCTGGCGTGACCGCTGCACCGGGGGCGGTGCTGATGCAGGGCTACCCCGATTCGTCACAGTTAGCCTGTCTGCGCGAGCGTCTGCGAGCATCGCTGCGCAAGGCCGGTTTGGGAGACGGTTTAGACGAGCGCTATCGCCTGGCTACGGCTCACATGACGGCCATGCGCTTTGCTACCCAACCGCGTGCGCTGCCTGCGTTGGTGGAGACGCTCACAGCCTATCGTACGCACACATTTGGCGGCAGCGCGGTGACTGAGCTGCTACTCGTGAAGAATGACTGGTATATGTCGGCCGGTCGCGTGCACGTGGTGAAGCGCTATCGGCTCGGATAATGACAGGTGATTCCGCACCCGCCTGGTTTAGTTCGACCTGATGGCTGGGAAAACCGTCTGCGCGCAGAACGAGCAGTAAGTGCTATCATGGGTCTCAAGTTCGCGCGATTGAATGACCGGAGCCGCCATGTCCGCACTCAACAGATTGGCGTTCGCGCTGGGCCGCCGCGATGAAGCGCCAAATCAGGAGCTGGCCCGAGAGCTTGTCGACCAGCAGGACCGCAATGGGATCGCCGAAATCGTCGCTGGTCTGCGAAGCCGGGACCGCAAGATTCAGGCCGGCTGCATCAAGGTGTTGTACGAGGTGGGCTACCGCGATCCCGCGCTCATTGCTCCATATGTCACTGCGTTCTTCCAGCTCTTACAGAGCAGACAGAACCGGCTCGTCTGGGGCGGCATGATTGCGTTGTCCACCATCGCTGAAACCCAGGCAGCCGCGATCTTTGACCGTATCGGCGAGGTGAAACAGGCCATGGAGCAGGGTTCCGTCATCACGGTGGACAGCGGGGTCAAGACGCTGGCACGTGTAGCAGCCCAGGATCCTGCCTACCGCACCGCGCTCTTTCCTTATCTCCTGGATCATCTGAGATGCTGCCGGCCGAAAGATGTGCCGCAGCACGCCGAGTCCGTCCTGGCAGCGGTCGACACGGAAAACCGTGCCGCGTTTCAGCAGGTATTGGAAACACGCCTGCCGCTGCTAAGCCCGGCGCAGAAAACCCGGGTGCGCCGCGTACTCAAGGAGGCTGCGAGTCGCTAGGCGGTCTATGCAGCTGTCGCTGATACGCGGAAAGGAGACGCACGCGGTGAGGAATCTGCTGAGACTCATGATGCAGTTGGCGATCGCCGGGCTGCTTTTCATTTGCCTGGCCCAGACCGGCGCCCGCTATCTATTTGGACGCACGGTGCGCCGCGAGGTGGAAGCGCTCCTTGCAGGCTTGCATGCCCAGACGCCGGCCACGATCACGGAGAAGGAAATTGCTGCGTTGCCTGCCCCTGTGCAACGCTGGCTTCACCGCGCGGGCGTCGTGGATAGGCAAGACCCGCTCGCTGCACGGATCTGCCAGAGAGGGAGTCTGCGCACTGGCGCCCAGCGACCCTGGCTGCCGTTTTCGGCTGTCGAGTATTATACAACCCAACGCCCGGGCCTTGTCTGGCATGCGCAATGGCCGCTGGCGCCGCTGCTCCTGGCTGAGGCCCGCGATCGCTATTTCCGCGGGCGCGGTCACATGTTGGTCAAAGCGTTGTCCCTGTTCACGATGACCGATGCCCGTGGCCCGGAAATGGACCAGGGCGCGTTGGTGCGCTATCTGAATGGGATCATGTGGGTGCCGCATGCGGCCATCACGCCCTATATTACCTGGCAGGCGGTGGATGAGCATACGGCCCGCGCGACCATCCATTATGGCGCCGTGACTGCCGCCGCGCTCTTCACTTTCGATGCCGAGGGTGATTGTGCCAGGATGGAAGCCCAACGCTACCGCTATGAAGGCAATCGCTTTGTTCTGCGCCGCTGGTCTACCGTTGCCGAAGCGCACGAGGAGTTTCAAGGTATCCGCATCCCTGTGCGCGGCCAGGCTGTCTGGCACTTGGAAGAGGGCGAATTTCCCTATGTACAGATCGAGGTCCGTGAGATTCAATACCATGTCACAGCGCCTTGTTAGGTGCATACGAAGTCGGCCGCGGGACGGTTGAGCTCTCATCGGCGCCGGCGGCAGACAAACCTGGCGAGCTGGTCTCTGCTAGATGGCCGTGCCGGCCGCCGCGGAGTGATGATTGGGAATGAAAACAAATGGAACCGGTGATGAGTGATCTAGGCCGGCGCGAGGCGATCCAGCGGCGCTTTTGGGACCGTGTGTATGACCGCTTTGCATTGTGGTATGACGGGGTGGACTGGTTTACCGGCAACGCGGCCCATCGCCTGCGTCGCCGCGTGCTGGCCCACCTGCCTGCACCGGGCAGCCGTGTCCTGGAAATCGGGTTCGGCACTGGGCGCCTGCACGTTGAGCTGGCGCCGCGCTACCGCGTCGCGGGCGTGGATCTGGCCTACGGCATGGCGCGGCTCACGGCGCGGCGGCTGGCGTCGCGCGGCATGATCCCGGTGTTGTGTGTGGCCAATGCCAATGCACTGCCGTGGCCAGCAGCTACCTTTGACGCCGTCTGCTCTACATTTTTCTTTAGCGCCGTCGCGGACGCCGGACGCGCCCTGGACGAGATGGTGCGCGTAACGCGGCCGGGCGGCCGCGTCCTCATCGTCGATGCTGGTGAAGCGTTGGACGGAAATCAGGTAGCCCACATGTTGGCTAGAGCCTGGGAGACGTTGGGAGATTATATGCGGGACGAGCGTCCCTTGATGGCGGCGCGTGGCCTTGCGGTGGAACGCCACGACTATGGTCCCTGGTCCGCCGTCCATATCACCATTGGGACTGTACCTACCCGCGCCGAAGACTGGGACGCGCCTGCACTAGGCGTAGCAACTAGCGCCGCAGGGTAGTGCCGTCCTGGAAACGACGGGCCAACCACTGTGCCGGCCCAGGCTTACCCTGGGCGCAGCGTGGCAACGGACAGAAAACGGAGAAGCAGCAGGCGGCAGGGCAAGGCGTTGTTCAGAACACAGAATGGCGTCCGGTAAGCTTCCTCGCGCCTGGGCTTTGGAGGGTGGCGACAATTGGGTATTGCATCTGACCAGGGACCTGATCCGGATGAAAAAGGCTGAAACGGCGCCGGCACTGCAGGGTTGGCGGCATGCCTTGCTGCATGCCCTGCCGCTAGCAGCGGCTGTACTGCTCCTGTTCTATTACTGGTTTGGCGTTGCGGATCGCTATCGCATCTTTCTCTATTTCCATGACATGGGCCCGTTGGTGCCCGACACTTCGCCCTTCTCGCCGGTGACAAGCAGCCGCTATTGGATGGCTGGATTGGTCGCTGGGGGCGGCGTCATGATACTCTATGCGCTGGTCATCTGGCTGGCGGCCCGGCTGCGGCCCGGCTACCGGCCGCCGGCCTGGCGCCATGTGTGTGGGGCGATGTTGCTGCCGCTATTGGTTGGTATTCCTGCCCTAACGATGACGCTGAACGATCCTGTCCTGCCCCCTGGGTATGCGGCCCAGGTAACAGGGGCGGCTATTGTGGCCATGGCGCTGGCCGTGTGGCCTGCCCAAGTTGCGGCCAAGGGGCTCCCGGCGCTTTTTCTGTTGTTCGCAGATGGTGCGTCTGTGGCTGCGGTTATGTTCCTGGTGTCGATTGTGGAGCGTGTAGGTGGCCTGCTACAGCGCGGGATCCAGTGGCCCGTTGTCGCCATCGGGGTCGGGCTGGCAGGCGCCTTCACACTGTCCCTGGCGCTGACGTTGTTCTATTGGCGACGCCGGGTTGCTGGCCCGCCTGCATGGGCGTTGTTCGCGGCTGCCCTGTGTGTGGCCTATCTGTTCTTGCCGCTGGTCCATCACATTGGTTTCACAGATGGCTACTACTACATTACCGACATGGACAACTACTTCACGCGTAACTGGATCCTGCAGCTGGCGGCGTGGCTCCTGGGTTTTGCCATCGCCGCGGGGATCACGCAGCTGCGCGGGCGGCTCGTTGTGCGGACACAGCATGACCGCTCCACATAACAATAACTCTGATTAAACTGCTGCAAGCTAAAGGACACGAGATGCAAATCCATACTTTGCTGGTCGGCCAACCACGTACGATCGAAGATGGAGAAGGGAGCTGGCACTCGGCCATCTTTCGCATGCCGGTTGATGGTCCCATTGAGCTGACACTGGAAGGGTTGGCCGGGGATCAGGTGGCAGATGTCAAGAACCATGGGACGCCAGGCCAAGCAGTCTGTTGCCATCCCTTGGCCCATTATGCCTACTGGAACGATCTGTACGCGCTGGCTGGCACAGGCCGCGCGCTGGGGCCGGGCAGTGTCGGCGAAAACTGGACCGTGACGGACGCGGTGGAGGCCGACGTCTGCATTGGCGATATCTATGCAGTAGGGAGCGCGCGTGTCCAGGTCACAGCCCCGCGCTATCCATGTTGGAAGCAGGAGCGCAAGGTACAGCTCCCCGGTTTCTTGCAGCGGACTAAAGAGACCATGCGAACAGGCTGGTATCTCCGCGTGTTGGAGCCAGGTATTGTCCAGCGTGGCCAGGAGCTGCGGCTCGTAGAGCGTGTCTACCCGGAACTGACCATTGAGCGGACCAATCGCAGTGTGCACGGCGAGCTCGAGGTCGACGTAGCGCAGCAAATGCTGGATGTACCCGAGCTGTTTCCGGGTTGGAAGCGGATTCTTTTGGCCCGGCTGAACCAGGTCGCCCGGGCGTAACTGGCTCCACAGCGCAAGATCCGCGGCAGCCCGCATCAGGCGCCCGTGCGAAACGGCTACGCAGCTGGTTCCCGGGCGCCATTTCCTAATGGCCGGCCCGCAAGATTTGCCTGATTCCCCCCTGTGGATGCAAGATCATTGGTGACAGCGAGCACCTGACCGGCAGTAACGTGCAGGGGCCATCGATGTGGCACTGCTGGTTGGTGTTGACCTGGCGCCGCGGTTGGCTGTCTGCACAGTTCTGGAGCTTGATTCTCTTGCCGTCAGTGTGCTCCCCCATAGCCGTGTCAGCGTGGGAAACCCAATCATCTTCATAGTTAGTCTGGACCAACAAAATGAATATCATTCCTAAACCTGTATCGGTGGTCAGGCGAGACGGCGAATTCGTGTTGTCAGCCTCTACTTCAATTCGCGTCGCGCCAGCCGAGCCGGAGATATTGGCCAATGGCCAATATCTGGCAGAGCAATTGCAGCAAGCCACCGGTTTTGCTCTACCCGTCGTGGCTGCCGGCAACGCGCCACACCCTGGCGCGATCGAACTGACCATGGGCGGCGACGATCCGGAACTCGGCGCTGAGGGGTACACACTAACGGTGACGCCGGAGCGGGTCACGTTAGCCGCGCCGCGGCCAGCCGGTCTCTTCCACGGCGTCCAGACGATGCGCCAGCTCCTCCCGCCCGCCATCGAAGCGTCCACTGCGCAGCCTGGCCCCTGGCCGATCCCCGCCTGCGCCATCCGTGACTACCCGCGCTTTGCCTGGCGCGGCGTGATGCTCGATGTTGCTCGCCATTTCTTTGGCGTCGATGTCATCAAGCGCTTCATCGATCTCCTGGCCTATTACAAGCTCAACCGCTTTCATCTCCACCTCACGGATGACCAGGGTTGGCGTATCGAGATCAAATCCTGGCCACAGCTCACGATCCATGGCGGCAGCACACAAGTGGGTGGCGGGCCGGGTGGCTACTACACCCAGGAGGACTATGCCGCTATTGTTGCCTACGCGGCGCAGCGGTACATCACGATAGTGCCGGAGATCGACATGCCCGGGCACACGAATGCCGCGCTGGCGTCGTATGCCGAGCTCAGCTGCGATGGCAGAGCGCGTGACCTCTATACCGGGACAGAAGTGGGTTTCAGTACCCTTTGTGCCGAGAAAGAGATCACCTACCGCTTTGTCGACGACGTCGTACGCGAGCTTGCCGCATTGACACCTGGCGAATACATTCATCTCGGCGGTGATGAGGCGGCTGCCACCTCAGCGGCGGATTACCAGCGCTTTCTTGCGCAGGCCCAGGCCATTGTCCAGCAGCATGGCAAGCGGGCTGTGGGCTGGCAGGAGATGGGCCGCATCCCGCTGCTGCCAGCGACAGTGATCCAGCACTGGCTTGTTGACCCAGCCCAGTCTGAGGCGACGCTACACGCGGTCGAGCAGGGCGCATCGATCATCATGTCGCCGGCATCCAAGACCTACCTGGATATGAAGTACGATGCCACGACGGAATGGGGGCTTCAATGGGCTGGCTTTGTGGAAGTGCGCGACGCCTACGAATGGGATCCGGCCGCGGTGCTGGCTGGCTTGGGCGAAGAGGCTATCGCCGGCATCGAGGGGGCCCTGTGGACGGAGACGATTACGAGGCGAGATGCCATTGATTTCATGACTTTCCCGCGGCTGCCCGGCCTGGCGGAAACGGGCTGGTCCCCGCGGGCGGGCCGCTCCTGGGACGAATACCGCGCGCGACTCGCCCAGCACGGACCCCGGCTAGCGGCGTTCGGGGTGAACTACTATCGCTCGCCGCAGGTGCCGTGGGCCTAGGGGTGCTTCCGTCTTGCGCTAGTGGTCTGTCAATCATCAAACTTGCGTTCGGTAGTGGCGACTTTAGTCGCTGTGGACAGGTGAAGAACGAATAAATTCGTTACTACCGGATGGCTAAAGAATGACGATTGACAGAGCACTAATTCTTTATCATACAAATGTGCTTGTATAGGTGTCTGGCGCGCGCGTGTCCTGTCATGTAGAAGGGGGCGTATTATGGAGAACCGGCTCGCCAGCGAAGAAATCGCGCGTTGGCACCGCCACTTTGCAGTCGATGCCAACAATCAAGCGTGGGATCTGGCAGCCCAGGCAACCCGTACCGCGGAGGAAGATCAGGCGATGCTCAACGCCGCGTATGCAGCGGCCTATCACTGGGCGGAGGTGGGCACACCGCTTAATGGGGCGCGGGCAGATGTCGCGCTAGCCCATGTGCATGCTTTGCTCTGCCATAGCCGGCTGGCGCTGGAGCATGCCTGGCGCTGCCTCGCCTTTTTCGATGCCAATCCGCATGATGGGGTTGATTGGGATCGAGGTTTTGCCTATGCTGTGCTTGCCCATGCGGGGGCCGCGGCCGGGGATCGTGACCTACATGCCGACGCGTACGCCCGAGCCGCCGCGCTCGGCCACGCTATCGCCGACGCGGAAGATCGCACCATCTTCCTGGATGAGTTCGCCCGCATTCCGGCCACTGTCAGCTAAGCCGGCAGCATAGCCCAAGTATGGAATAGCAAGGCCGCCGCGCGACCAGCCGGCGGCCTGCGTTCTATTCGTCGTCTCTGGCGGCACTCCGTTCATGCTCCGGCACCTTGGGACAAGCCGCGTCGCTAAAGCGTCTCGTCCTCGTCAGCCTCGTCCTCGTCGCTCTCCAGGAGCACCTCGCGTCCCCGGCCACCACCCAAATCTGGCCCCACGGCCCCCAACTTTTCCAGCTCTTCCATGAGCCGGGCTGCCTTTGGATAGCCAATGTTGAGCTTGCGCTGCAGCATGCTGGTGCTGCACGTGCGCATGCCGCGCAAGACGTCCATGGCATCCTGGATGAACTCGCTCTCATTGTCCAGTTGGTCGAGAATACCCATCCAGGGTGCGGCCTTTGCCCTTTGAGCGCTGCCGTCGTCCGCTCTCCAGAAGGAGACAATCCGGTTGATCTCTTCGTCGGCCACGAAGCATCCCTGGACGCGCTGTAGTTTCCCCGCGTCTGGGCGCATGAGGAGCATATCGCCGCGTCCCAGCAGCCGTTCGGCGCCCGGTGTATCGAGAATGACACGGCTGTCGATCTGGCTCGTGACGGCAAAGGAAATGCGCGTGGGGAAGTTGGCCTTGATGAGCCCCGTGATCACGTCCGTGCTAGGTCGCTGTGTGGCCAAGATCAGGTGGATACCTGTGGCGCGGGCCATCTGTGCCAGGCGGCAGATCTGCCGCTCCACATCATCCGCTGCGGTCATCATCAGATCGGCCAGCTCGTCTATGACCAGGACGATGTAGGGTAGGGGTTCGCCGCCTTTTTGCCCGCGCACGTGCGCGTTATAGCTGTCGATGTTGCGCACGCCTACATCGCGGAACATCTGGTAGCGGTCATCCATCTGCAACATAAGCCAGGTCAACGCACCCATCACCTGGTCGATATCGGTGATGACCTTGCCATAGAGGTGAGGAATGCCGTTGTAGCCAGGCAGTTCCACCATCTTGGGATCGACCATCACAAAGCGCAGCGATTCTGGGCCATGCTGCATGAGCAGTCCCGTAATGATCGTGTTGATGCAGACTGACTTGCCCGATCCGGTGGCGCCGGCGATCAGCACATGGGGAGCCCGCGTCAGATCGATCACAACCGGTGCGCCAGCCGTATTGCGGCCCAGCGCCAACGCCAACGCGCCTCCCTTTTGCATCTCGGGGCTGCTTAGGATGCCCCGCAGACTCACCAGTGATTTGTCGGGGTTGGGCACTTCGATGCCCACATAGGGACGGCCTGGCACCGGCGCTTCGATGCGAACGGCCGGTGCCGCGAGCGCGAGCGCCAGATCGTCGGCCAGATTCACGATCCGGCTAACACGTACTTTGCGCTTGTGGCCAGCTGCTTCCGTGTATAGCGGCTCTACGCCGAATTGCGTCACCGTTGGGCCTGTCTCCACGTGGACCACCCGAACGGGCACGTTGAAATCCTCGAGCGTGCTGACGATCATCTGCTGCATGAGCTTGACATCTGCATTGCCATATTCGCCTGCATCGGGCCGCAGGAAATCATGGGGCGGCAGTTTGGCCGCAGGTCGTGGGGCTCTGGCGGGGGCTGGCTCCGCGCGCTTAGACGTTGGGCGTAGCGGCTCCGGCTGGACGGGACTGGTCGCTGCGCTGCCCGCGGCGCCCTTGCGGCGGCCGCGCACCGGTTTGGTCTCAACTGCCGGCTCGCTGGCGGGCCCCCTGTCCGCTTCAGGCGCGGCCGGCACGAAGTTGGGCGTACGGGGCAGCGCGGCCCCCTGGCCTGCGTCGCGATCACGGCGCACTGTGCGCTCCAAGGTAGCCCACCACCCAGGCACCTGCGGTAGCCAGCGTCCGACGGCCGCGGCGCCATAGATAAGCGGTGTGTAGCGCAGCAGCATGGCCAGACCGGCCACTGCCAGGCTAATGGCGATGAAGGTGGCTAGCCCGTAACCCAGGTACGTCACCAGCATATTGCCCACCATCCAGCCGACCAGGCCGCCGTCTTCGCCTGCGAGCCGGCCGTTCCAGTCCGGTTGTCTGTGGCCCGCGATATGGGTAACTGCCATTAGCCCTAGCAACAGCAGCTCGACGCCGACAAGCGCCTCAGCGCTCCAGTAGCCGGCGCGCCTGCGAAAGAGAATTACCAGGCCAATGACGACGAGAGACGAGGCGACAAGCGGCGCGGTCCAGCCGGTGAGGACGGTCAAAAAGGGCGCGGCCGCACGCGCAGGCACGTACCGTACGACAGTAACGAGCAGGTAGAGGCCCAAGATAGCCAGGGCCAAACCCAGCGCCTCCAGGCGTAGATTCTCGCGAAGGATCCTCCACCCGCTGGTCGCAAACTGGTTGTCATAATCGGAATTGGATCTACGTTTCGCCATAGTAGGTCTGCAATGAAACTGAAGCCGTGGCCGGGTGCGGCGCCGGGCCGCGTGCCTACATCGATTGGTCCAACAGGCGTTTGATGACCAAGGCCACACCGTCCTCGTCGTTGGATAGCGTCATCCAATCCGCGACTGCCTTGACAGCAGGGACGGCATTGGCCACCGCGACGCCCGTACCGCTGCAACGCACCATCTCTATGTCGTTCACGTCGTCGCCCACCGCGATCACGTCGGCCAGGGCACGCTGCTTGCGGGCCAGGAAATGTTCCAGCGCGTATGCCTTGTCAGTCGTGCTGGCACAGAGCTGTACCATGCTGAATTTGGGTGTCACGAACGCGCGCGTGGTGGGCGGCAGTGCATTGAGCATAGGGGTAACATCGTCCCTGCCGTCGGGGAAGAAAAAGAGCAATTTGGCCGCCGGCTCCGACCAGAGCGTGTTCAGGTCGGCGACTTCATAGTGGCCAGGCTTTTGCAAATCGCGATTTAGAAAGAGGCGATCCTCGATCTCAAGCCCGACGTACCACTCGGGGTGGTGTTTTGCCGTCCACTCAAGCACCGCGCGCACATCCTCGCGCGGGATTGGATTGGTATAGATGACTTCGCCCCGTTCGATGATCTGGGCGCCGTTGTAGGCGATCCGGGGCGCGCAGCGGAGCTCATCGGGCAGCACCGCGTCGATGGAGCGGGGCGGTCTGCCCGTGGCGATGACGATGAGGTGGCCGGCGGCAAGCCAGTGCCGCAACGCGGCCAGCGTGACCGGTCCAATGCTCTTGTCCGTGCGCAACAGGGTGTCATCAAGATCTAGTGCGAGAATGTGTGGTGATGTCATTGTGAAATGTGATTATGTGTGCGGACACCCCATCCGGAAACCAGCGCGTTCACCGTCCTCGATTCTTGGCTGTCACATCCGGCTAGGTATGTTTTGACTGGAGTCCACTCCCTTCGTGCATCATTGTACCTGTTTTACTCAAACCTCATATAACCGGTCAATGGTTCGTCTCAGGAGATCCGTAACCAGGCTGTGAAGGGGTAGGGTAGCTGCGAGGCCGTAAATGGGCGCCATTTCGCCCTTGTCCTGAGGATGATTCTTGACATAAGCGACGGCCTCGCGCAGATCATCCACAAAGCGCTGGGCGACCCCAGGCCCGGTGTGGCGCAAGGTCACGCAGAGGTGGACGGCGGGCGGCCGGTGCAGGCCATTTAAGCTCCAGCCGCGTGCTGTCATGGCATCGAGCAGCTGGTAGATGTTGAGTGTTGGCGATCCAAAGGCAATCACCCACAGCGGGTCGCCCAGCACCTGCAGGTCAGGGATCTCCCCGATCCAGGCTCGCAAGAGATGCCCGGTGGCCAGAATGCGGGCGGCTGCTTCACGATAGCCTTCCGCGCCCATGCTCACCATGGCCGCCCAACAGGCCGCGCTCAACGCGCCGGGTCGGCTCCCGGCAAAGGTGGGCGAGAAGTAGAGCCCGCCGGGCCAGTCTGCCACCGCGTAATATTGATAATGGCGCAGCGCGTAGCCCCGGTAGAGGACGACCGACGTCCCTTTGGCTGCGTAGCCATACTTGTGGGTATCTGCCGACATGGACGTGACCCCCGGCAGGCGAAAATCGAACTCGGGGGCTGCGTAGCCGAGCTCCTGCGCCCATGGCAGTACGAAGCCACCGAGACAGGCGTCGGTGTGGAAGCCGATGCCGTGACGTTTGGCAATGTCAGCCAGTGCAGGGATCGGATCGATGACGCCGTGCGGGAAAGAGGGCGCCGACCCCACCATCACCACTGTATTGGGTGTGATCGCCCGCTCCATGGCGCTTACGTCGGCGCGGTAGTCCGGCCCGACCGGTACACGCACGAGCTTCATGGCGAAGTATTGGGCCGCCTTGTCGAACGCGGCATGGGCTGACATGGGCGCGACGATCTCCGGTTGCTGGATGCGCCGTTGTGCGCGTGCCTGGTCGCGATAGGCACGCATGGCCAACAGAATACTTTCTGTACCTCCCGAAGTGACCGTGCCGACGATGGGATCAGGCGTATGGGACGCACCCAGCATGTGGGCGGTCATGGAGACGATTTCAGCCTCATATTTGGCGGTACTGGGCCAGAGGTCGAAGTGGAGCGGATTGCTCTGGGAATTGATCGCGTAGACACGGTTCAAGAAGTCGATGTGACCTGCGTCGCCGTGATAGACGGCCCCTGAGACGTAGCCATCGCGCCAGCGTACTGACTCCTGCGCCTGCAGGCGCTCCATTTCGGCCAGGATAGCGTCCCGGTCCCGGCCCTGTTCAGGTAGCTGGCGATACTGGACGAGCTCCTCCCGGTAAGGATGCAGCGCGCGGTCGAGCTCAGCCAGCATCTGGTCATATTGCCGCTCCAACATGCGCTGCGCGCCGGGCAGCCTATGCAGCAGTGTTTCCAGGGTACGTACAGCCGGCGCGGGCAGGCGGTTCAGCAGATGGGTTGCTTGCTCGAGGAGTGCCATGACGGTCGTTTGGGCCTCATTTCTTGCTAAGCCACCGGTAGAGACCGTTGGTCTTTCGGTAGATCTCGACGAAGGCGTCGAAATAGTCGTCGTAGAGCTGCTTGTGAGCAGGGTTGGGCTCGAAGGTTTGGGCAATGGGCACGCAGCGGTCGACTTCTTCTACAGCGAGATATCGCAGTCCAACCGCGCCGAGCAGCGCCACGCCCCGTGTGTTGGCCTGCAGGGGGTCCTGCACCTGGTGGACGGGCCGTTGGAGCACATCGGCGTGAATCTGGCACCAAAAGGCCGACCGGGCGCCGCCGCCTACCATGTGGACGCTGTCGATGCGGCGCTTGATAAAGCGCTCCACATATTTGAAGAGCCAGCGCGTGTTCAAGGCGACGCCTTCATAAACAGCGCGGACCAGATCGCCCTGTGTGGTTTGGAGGGAGAGGTTGTGCCAGCCGCCACGCATCGTGCGATCGTCCACCGGTGAGCGCTCGCCATGTAGCCAGGGTGTGAAGATGGCACCCCCTGAGCCAGGCGCAGCTCCTGCCGCCGCGGCCTCCAGCTCCTCGAACAGGAGATTTTCCGAGTCTACCTGCGCCTGCTGCAGAACCGTTTTCGCGAAGATCAGGCAGGCGCCCGCGGTTTCATGTTCGTTAATCAACAGGTAGCGACCCGGCAGCGCTGAGGGCAGAGAAGCCATATTGTGAACGACATCTGTTTTCTTGAACGGAACATGGCAGCTCAACCAGCTCGACGTACCGACATAACAGTGGACTGCATAGTCCGCCACGGCGCCGGAGCCCACAGCCGCAGAATGAATATCAGGTGTCCCCGCTACGACCTCGACGTGTTCGTCCAGGCCCAAGTCGCGCGCGGCCTCCGGTGTCAGCGAACCCAGCACGTCCGTAGCCCGCACCAGCTCCGGCAGCTTCTCGCGATCGATGCCGGCCATGCGGAGCAGCTGCTCGTCGTAGCGCACATTGTGAATATCACGGTTGTCCGTGACCCAGTGCAGGGTAATGGAATCGAAGGTGGCGGCAAAGCGCCCGGTCAGGCGCAGGTTGATGTAGTCCTTGGGCTCCAGGAATTTGTATGTGCGGCGATAGATTTCGGGCCGCTCGTAGCGAATGAACAGGATGTGGGCAATGGAATCCTTGCCAGAATGGGTAGGAATGCCGCCGGTCTTGCGCACCCAGTGCCACAGCTTGTCGACGCCGTATCCCTCGATCTTCGGGAAACCGCCGGTCAGCGCTGCCACGTAGCGCGCGCCGCGGCTGTCCATCCAGATAATGGCATTCATCAACGGGCTGCCCTGTTCGTCGACCGGTACGGTTCCGGACCACTGGGAGGTGACCGCAACGCCCACAATGGATGCTGTAGGCACCAGCTGCTGGCCAAGCAGCCGCCGTGTGGCCCGGCAGATTGCCTGCCACCACGCTGCCGGGTCCTGCTCAGCGCCGCCACCGGTCAGAAGCTGGAGATCGGTCGTCTCGGCAACACCACCGACAATCCGGCCCGAAACAGAGACTATCGCTACTTTAGGGCCAGAGGTGCCCAGGTCGATGGCCAGAATATGTTGGTCAGTCATCAGCTGTTGCAAAGATGAAAAATGAGGCCATGTCTCTTGCCGATTATACCGTATCGGGGCCGCGCAAGGGAAGTGACTCGCCTCAACAGGCGTTTGTTACGCGCTGAAATACCTTCCCGGAAGCGGCCAGATGATGCGTGATGGCAGGGTGCGATCCCAGCCGCTTCCAGGAAGGTTGGTGTCTAGACGGTTGGCACACCGAGCTGGCGCTACAACGACCAAACAGAACGTGCCTGCACCCGAAGATACAAGCACGTTCTGTCTGTTGAGGAAAGCAAGATATGTGGTTATGAACAAACCGACCCCATGTTTGCCAAGGCTTGTGGCCACGGCACGCGCACGCAAGCCGAACATTAGGTTGATCTGCTGCAAGGGTAGAACGAAACCGCCCCAAGTGTACCGAGCCGGCTATGGCTGCCTATACGCCAGCATCGCCCGGCGCACCCTAACTGCGTGTTATCACGGGCAAATAGAGTGCATTGAACTCCAGCGGCTCCTTGCTCGCTGGCGGCAGCGGGCTCTCCGGCTGATGTGGCACCGGTGTGAGCTCTGGAGTCGGCGTCACGGGCGTTTCGTCACCTGGATCGGCAGGCGTTGGCGTGGGATTGGGCTCAATGCCGCCATTGCCAGCCACCAGTGCCCGATAGGCATTGACGCGGCCGTAGCCAAAGAGGGCATCCTTGCCCCGATCCCCCAGGTCGTCGGCATTCTCTGCAATCAGCGCGTTCACTTCGCCGGCCGTCCGGTCGCGATCTTGGCTGAACAACAGACCGGCCAGTCCGGCGACAAAGGGGGAGGCCATGCTGGTACCGGTCATATAGACGTAGCCGCTGTTCTGTTCCAGGTCATGATAGGTGCTGTAGATGCGTGAGCCCGGCGCAGTGACGTCGATATGGTCGCCCGTGTTGCTCAAAGGCCAAAGCGCATCACTACTATCGCTGGCGCCGACTGCAACCACATAGGGGATTGCTGCCGGGTAGTATGGCCTGTCGCTGGCGGCGTTGCCCGCCGCGGCCACAATGAGGACGCCGTGCCGCTCGGCATAGTCCACAGCATTTTCTAGCGTTATGGATGTGGCTGAAGCGCCCAGGCTTAGGTTAATCACGCGCGCGCCGTGATCGACAGCGTAGTAGATGCCTGACGCCACCGTGCCCCATGTGCCGCGATTGCCCGTATCCAGCACCTTGACAGACATAATCCGGCACCGTGGACAGACGCCGGCGCTGCCCTGGCCGTTATTCATGGCCGCAACCGCGATGCCGGCCACGTGGGTGCCATGGCCGTGGTCATCCATAGGGTCATCGTCGGCGTTGATGTAGTCATATCCTGCCACGACGCGGCCCGCAAACTCGGGATGTTGCGGGTTGAGCCCGGTATCCAGAATGGCGACAATGGTGCTCTCTTCCCCTGCGGTCAGATCCCAGGCACGCGGCGCCTGGATCAGGGTCGGGCCGTAGCCCTTGTCGGGATCGTTCAACGCGGGGTCATTCGTGGCCAGCTGGCCGGTAACGACAATATCGGGCTCCACATAGCGGAGCAAGTGGGCATAGGGGGCTAGCGCCTGGCTGGCGGCAACGTCTGCGGCCGGGGCGAGACGCACCTGGGCAGTGTTGGCGGCCGCGATCCAGTTGATGATTTCAGCGTTCATGGCCGTAACGATCGCTATACGCTCGGCCTCTGTAGTCTCGGGTGCAAACTGAACAAGGTAGAGCCGGTTGGTGTCAAAGGCGACGCTCTGTTGTTGGGCTGCGGCGGGGCGAAAACCAACCGAAACAATTGTCACGACAATAGCAAGCAAAAGCAATTTCGCACGAATCAAGCGCTGCAGTGAAAGCCGGAGCGCCATAGGATCCTCCCGGCGTTGTTACTGGTGTCTACACTCAGGATACCGGGAGGGCGCGCCAGGAGATACGGAGCAAAGACGCCATTCCAGTCAGCAAAGGTTCTGGATTTACTAGGCAAATCCTGTCACAATGAATTGCTATTGCTACGTCACATGACGTACGCTGCCGCGCGTAAGGTTACATAAGGAAATCGTGTGCGCGGGTGAGCGTTCTGCTATGGTGTGCCAGGGAAAGAAGAGAGGCCGCGGCCAGCCACGTGAACATAAACCGCCACGGGAGAGGTTGGGCAGGTCAGATTGGGATGAGGGGTGGCTTGCACGGGAGATTGGGCTCTGTCTGTCTCTGCCCGCTTAGAAAAACCAGAGTGCGACCAGGGCGCCCGCAATCCCGACGGGCACTGCCAGGATCACGGCCCGTAACATGGCGCCAGAGCCCACGACCGCGACAATCACTGCCTTGACTACTGTGTTCGAAACGGCAGCCAGCACCACGGCCTGTACGGCCGTGGTGGCCTGGAGGTTGCCGGTCCGGTTCAGCTCGGCCACCGAGAGCGTGACCGCGTTGACGTCGGCGATGCCGCCGAAAACCGCCGAGAGGTAGATGCCCCACTCGCCAAAATAGATCTGAGCCGCGCGCGCGACGACAAGGATCAGGGCGTAGAGAAAGCCGAACGCGATGGCAGGGCGCAGCTCGAAGGGGTTGGAGAAAGAAAGATCCCCCTGAATGGCGCGGCGGTCAGAGTAATACATGATGCCGGCGTAGACGATCATGGCAGCGGTCGCCGCTGTCATAGGGGGCCAGACGCCGCCCAACAGGTCCGGATTGACAACGGCGATTTCAATGGGCGTGCGCAGGAACATGACGGTCCAGGCAATGACTACGGCGAACGCAAACGGCCGCGCCAGGGATGCCATCTGGCGGCTGCGTTGCGCGAAGCTGACGGTTACTGCTGTGCTTGAAACAAGACCGCCCAACAGACCTGTGACGCCTACCCCGCTGTGGCCTGGCAACAGCTTGATGAGCACATAGCCAAAGAAGCTGATACCGCTGATCAGCACGACCATCAGCCAGATGCGATATGGATTCAGCACGTCGAAAGGCGCCGGGCCATAGCCACGGTTCGGCAGGATCGGCAGCACGAT
>JACFMY010000578.1 GCA_019455155.1 Caldilineaceae bacterium | reverse complement strand
TGGTGCGGAACATTCGCCGTGGGATCGAAGCGTTGATCGTACCCAACCTGCTCAATCGGGTGACGGCACGTTGGAATCTAGCCAACGCCTTGACGGCCTATGCCCAGACCTTGGGAACAGCGGAGGCGTACTGTGCAGCGGCAGAGCAGCTCCAGGCGGCCGCGGCCGTGCTGCCCGACAGCGATGTCCTGGGTCGCTTGGGAGAGTATCAGGCCCAGTGTCTACGCGCCCAACGGCTGGCCGCGCTGGAGGGCGCAGTACAACAGCTCAGCGGGCGTCTGCTCTACTCGACCCAGGAAGGAGATCGTTACCTGATTTACCAGGCGCCGGCGCGGCGCGAAGGGCCCTCTGGCTTGCTGATCGCTGACGGCGCCCAACCTGCGCGCCAGCGTTCTGGCCCCATTGTCGCCTTCCACAGCACCCGACCCAGTGACGGGGGCATCGTCGCATATAATCTCTTTACCACCAGCGACCCCAATGAGCGCACGCAGCGCATTACCACCGTTCCCGAGGATGCGCGCGACGCTCCGCCCAGTTGGTCGCCCGATAACCTGGCTCTGGTTTATGCCAGCACCAGTTCAGGTGACCGGCGCTCACGGATCTATCTACTCAACATCAATAAGGGTGGCAACGCCACGGACCTAGGTTTGGGCAAAGATCCTGCCTTTAACCCTATCGATGGCCGCATTATTTACAACGGCGTCAACAATGTGGGTAGCGAGCCGGGACTGTGGATGATGGCGCCAGATGGGAGTAGCCGTGTCCGTCTGACTGACAACGGGAATGACATGCGTCCCGCCTGGACGCCTGATGGCCGCTATGTGGTCTTCATGAGTACGCGCAACGGCAACTGGGATCTCTATCGTGTCGGAGTGGAGGACGGCTCGGTCATGCAGTTGACCGAGAGATGGGCGGTACGTGGCCTTTGCCAGCGACCGGGAAGGCTTCTGGCGCATATATGTGGTCTCTATCGCAGGCGGCCCTGAGATCCCCCTGCTGACGATCAATGGCGTGTTGACCAACTGGCTGGAGCACACGATTCAATGGATTCCGTAGAGCCAGGCCTGCCCAACAGCGACGGAGGAGATAGCGTTGCGGGCGTCGGGCTGGCGAACCTGACAGGCAAACAGATCGGTCGCTATCTGATTGGCCAGCAGCTGGGCAGCGGCGGCGTGGCCACAGTGTACCGCGCCTATGACCAGGTACAGGGCCAAACGGTAGCGCTGAAGCTGTTGTTGCCTGGCGCCGATGAGAAGACATACAGCCGCTTCCGTCGTGAGGCCATGACTGCAGGGGCGCTGCGCCATCCCCATATTGTGCGTATCCTGCAAATCGGCATTGCCCCCAAGGGTGAGGTCGCCTACATCGCGATGGAGCTGGTCGAAGGCGAGAGCCTCTCTGACCTGTTGAACGAGCGCGGCCGGCTGCGGTCTGAAGAGACGGCCAATGTCCTGGAGCCCATTGCCCGCGCCCTGGACTTTGCCCATCGTGAAGGCGTCGTCCACCGCGACGTGAAGCCTGGCAATATACTGCTGCGACCCGTCAGTCCCGGCGCGGCCAACAGCGTGCAGCTCGAGGCGCTGGAATATCCCGTCGTGCCGCTGCTCTCTGATTTCGGCATTGCCCGCGCACTGGATGCGCCGGAGCTGACCAGTACCGGGCGTACCGTGGGCACACCGGCCTATATGGCGCCCGAACAGTGCGCGGGGAGCCGCGAGGTGGATGGACGCGCCGACGTCTATGCGCTGGGCGCCGTGATCTACCGCTGTATCACCGGCCGGCTACCCTTCGCCGGGACCACGACGCAGATCCTACACGCCCATGTTTATGAGCCGTTGACCATTGACGACGCCACGTTGCGACAGCTGACGCCGCTCATGGTCGAAGTGTTGCAGCGCAGCATGGCCAAGCGTCCCGAAGATCGGTACGCCACCGCGGGTGAACTGGCTGACGCGCTGGCCCTGGCAGCCGGTCGAATCCCGCCCCGGCCTGGTGTGACCGCGGGCGAGTCCACGGCAACGTTGACGCTTTCGGCGTTGCCCGCGGTGGCCGCACCCCAGGAGCCGGTGTCGACGACGGTGTTGGTGCCGGGTAGCGCCAGCAGCGGGACGCGCCCGGCTAATCCCCTTGTGCGCGGGGCGACCACAGCCACGACGCAGACCGCGACGCGGATAACGCCGCCGCTCCAGCCGGCCGTTGTGGAAGATGAGGTGCCGGAAAGCCAGGGCCTGGCTGCCTGGCTGGAACAACTCAACTGGGCAAGCGTGGCGCTGGTAGCTGTCAGTGCGCTGATTGTCCTCACCGTTGGGGTGCTCTTTGGTGTGCAGGGGCCGCGGCTGCTCGATCGATTCACCGGACCGCCTGCTGTGCAGACGCTGGCGCTTTCCCTGCCCACGGCCACTACAACGAGCCCTGCGGTCGCCAGTGACCGGACCCAGGCGCCCACCTTTACGCCATCGCCGACAGAGCAAGTTGCGCTCCCTCCCAATGGCGAGACGCCCGTGCCGGTGGTGATACCACCGACCTCTACGCCAACTGCCACGGCTACGCCCACATGGACTGTCGATCCGCCCACCCCCACGCCGCAGCCGCCGACCGCTACAGCGACTCCTACACAAACGTGGACGGTTACCCCCACACCCACGGAAACGCCTACGCCGACGCCCGGGCCCAATCCCACCTTGGTAGCCTGCCTGGCCGCGGTCGACGAGAGCCTGCGCGGCTATGTCAGCGCGCTCGACCCCGCGCAGTGGACAATGTTGGGCTGCCCCAGCGGCGACGCCCTGCTTGGAACCGGAGAGAGACAGGGTTTCGAGCGCGGCCGTATGATCGGCTTTGACAATACGGCCGACATGTTCGTCATCTACGGCGACGACGGGGCGTGGGAGCGAGAGTTCGTAATTGAGACCGGCGAGCCCCCGCCAGACCTGGAGGCGCCGGACGAAGGGCTCTACATTCCCCATGGGCGTTTTGCCCAACTATGGGGACAGGAGAATCGTTGGCAGACGCTGGGCTTTGCCCTGGCGCCGGAACCCGAGCGCTTTCCGGTTACGGTCCAGTCCTTTCAGGGCGCGGTGTTGATTGCCGACCGTGGCGCCAACACGGTGCTGATGTTACGCAACGAGAACCAGCGCTGACGCCACGGGTGACACCATAGGTCATGGGCAGGGCGGGATGGCTAGCGGTCCTTCGAATTGGCGATCTTCCGATGTAAACGCACAGCCAAAATTGGGGCTAGCCAGTACAGCAGGATCGAGGATATTATCGCCCGCTGGCTTGATGCCGTACTCTACCCAATTCACCAGCTCAGCAAACGCGCCAACTACTTCTTCGCCGGTAAAGTCGCAGTGCCCAAGGTCGCGTATTGCACGTTGTACCAGCAGGTCGGAAGCGCCTGCGGCTGCCACACGCCTTGCATAAACCTGCTCCATCGAGAACGGCACAAAGAGGTCACCCAGCGTGTGCAAGGTGAGTACCGGGATCCGTATATTGC
>JACFMY010000577.1 GCA_019455155.1 Caldilineaceae bacterium | reverse complement strand
GGCGTCACGGGGCGGGATGTGCGGGTAGGGGCGAAAAATCTTTCGCCCCTACGCCCATTGCGGTGTCTCGTCGTCGTCCTGCGCGGCGAGGCGGCTCAGGAGGTACGGCAGGAACAGACTCACCACGGCCATGATCCACAGCGCAATCGAGATCGGGCTGGCGAACAGGTAGCTCCAGTCCCCATCGCTGATCGACATGGCCCGGCGCAGATTGTTCTCTACCAGCGGGCCCAACACCAGGCCAAGGATTACAGACGCTAACGGGAAACCGGTCTGGCGCAACAAGAAGCCGATGACGCCAAAACCCGCCATCAAGAGTATGTCGAAGGAGCTATTGTTGACCGAATAGACCGCGACAAAGCTGATGGCGACCACGGCGGGCATGAGAAACCACACCGGCACCCTGAGCATACGCACGAAGACGCGCACCATGGGCAGGTTCAACACCAACAACATGAGATTGCCAATGTACATGGAGGCGATCAACCCCCAGAAGAGCGTCGGATTCTGCTCGATGAAGAGCGGGCCCGGCGTAATGTTCATGGCCAGCAGCGCGCCCAGCAGGATCGCCGTGGTCTCGCTGCCTGGCACACCGAGCGTCAACAACGGCACCATGGCGCCATTGGCCGCCGCGTTATTGGCAGATTCGGGCGCGGCCACGCCGCGAATGTCCCCAGTGCCAAAGGTGTGTTTGCGATCCACCAGCCGTTGTTCTGTTGTGTAGGCGACAAACGAGGCGACCGTTCCGCCGGCACCAGGCAGCACGCCGATGAAGAAGCCTACAATTGAGCCCCGCACCATGGTCCAGAAGGAGAACCAAAACTCCTTGGTCGAGATCATCACCCTGCCAATCTTTTCCGTCAGAAACTCACCCAGGATGCTCCCATAGACCATCTGGAAGACCTCGTTAATGGCAAAGAAGCCAATGACGACAACCACAAAGTCGATGCCGTCCATCAGGCGCATCTGGCCGAAGGTATAGCGGTTGACGGAGCTCACGGGGTCTAGGCCAACGGTCGCCAACATGAGGCCCAGCACCGTGGCGATCAACCCCTTGAAGATGTTCTTGCCCGAAAGGCTGGAGAGGGTCGAAAAAGCAAAGATCATCAGCGCGAAATATTCGGCTGGTCCAAAGCGAATCGCGAAGCGGGCTAGCAGCGGCGCAAAGAGCATCAGGCCGACGACCGAGACCGTCCCGCCAAAGAAGGAGGCAATGGCCGACATGGCCAGGGCGGGACCGGCGCGGCCGTTGCGCGTCATGGCATGCCCTTCCAGGGCCGTCATCACCGCCGAGGACGTGCCCGGCACATTTAGGAGGATGGCGCTGATGGAGTTGCCGTACTGGGAGCCATAGTAGATGCCCGCAAACATAATGAGCGCGGTCTCTGGCGGCAGACCCAGGGCAAAGGTGAGCGGCAACAGGACGATGATGCCATTGACAGGCCCAATGCCGGGCAGCATGCCTACCACCGTGCCGATGAAAACACCGGCAAAGGCCATAAAGAGGTTGAACGGTTGTAACGCAACGGAGAAGCCTTCGGCAAGGAAGGAAAAGACGTCCATGATCTAGCTGGCTCCCAATAACTGGCGAAAGAGCACACCGGTGGGCAAACCCAGACCAAGCAGGTTGTTGAAGAGCACATACAGCGCAAAGCTAAAGATCGCGGACGCAATCAGGGCGCGTAGCGGCGGCCCGCCGAACAGGAGGGCAAGCGCTACCATCTCCAACGTGGTCGTTACGACGAAGCCCAAAGGCACCAACAGATAGGCGTAGGCCACGAAGCTGAGCGTAACCAGACCCATACGCAGCCAGCCTTCTGGCTTGGGCCACCCGGGGTTTTCATCGGGTTTGACAATCAGATAGATGCTGAGCAGCACAAGCAGGACGCCGAGCATCAGCGGAAAGAGGCGCGGCCCCACTGGATCTGTCAGCAGTGGACTGCGGAATTGTGTGGTCTCGATCATGTACCACACCGCCATCAAGATCAACAGTCCGCCAATAACGCGGTCGTGCAGGCGGTCTCGCATGATAGTTTCTCCATCAGGAGCATGGGATGCCTGTGATGCTCCGGGGGAGCACCACGGCCCATGAACACCATGGATTCCCAGGATGTACAAAGAACGTGATGTGAAAGTGTCTGGGCAGATTGCTGGCGGCGCGGTGTGCGGCTGCAGAGTAGCGGCAGTGACCCGCCCGGCAGCATACCCGCCCAGACACGCTTTTCGATGGCTATGCCAGGTGTGACCTACTCGATCAAGCCCAGGTCTAAGCTAAGCTGGCGGAAGGTGGCCACCTGCTTGTCTACAAACTGCTCGAAGTCATCGCCGGCAATGAAGTAGGCTTCCAGGCCGGCCTGCTGGCGCAGGGTCGCCCACTCGGATGATTCAGACACCTGCTTCATGGCGTCGACCCACCAGTTATAGGCCGCGTCCGACATGTTGCCCGGTACGTAGAAGCCGCGGAAGATGACCCATTCCACGTCGTAGCCCTGTTCGCGTGCCGTGGGGACATCCTCGAAGGGCCCGGGTACCCGCTCTGGGGCGAGGACCGCGATCACGCGCACGTCCCCGGCCTCGGCCTGGCCCAGTACCTCGGAGATGTCGCCAGGAAAGACATCGATGAAGCCACCGAGCATGGCAGTCATCGCCTCACCGCCGCCGTCGAACGGCGTATATTTCAGCGACAGCGGGTCCAGCCCGGCCTGCTGCGCCAGCACCAAGACCTTCATGTGGTCCTGGCCGCCGATGGCGCTGCCACCGCCGAAATTCACCGCGGCCGGATCCTCCCGCAAGGCATTGACGAGATCGTCCAGGTTCTGGAAAGGCGAGTCGCTGCGCACCGAGATGACTGCATACTCCGCGCCCAGCGCGGCCAGCCACCGCACGTCGTCCTCGGTGAATTGTTCGAATTGCTTCTGGGCAAGGCGCAATGTTGTGGCAGGACTTGCCGCCACGATCAGGTTGTCATCGTTGTTGCGCTGGGTGACGGTGTGCGCGTAGGCGATACCGCCGCCACCCCCTGCCATGTTGGTAACCCGAATCGTTGATCCAACGATACCGGCCTCGTTTAGGGCCTGGCTAATCGCGCGGCAGGTGAAGTCCCACCCACCGCCGGGGTTGGCCGGCGCAATGCACTCGACCTGACCAGGCGAGAAGCTGGGTTCGGCCGGCGCTGCCTCTGCCTCAGTGCCCGCGGTCCCTGCGGCCGGCGCCTGGATTGCGCCGGTACACCCGCTCAAGATCAGGACCGCTATGAGCGCAATTCCCGCCAACTTCCATCGTTTTGCAGACATGTGACCTCCTGGATGTAAATGTAACTTTTGGGGCGTCACGCGGGCGGACCCCAGGCCCCTATGTGACGCAGAACGATTTCTCGACAGGCGGAATGCAGCGCAATGACCGGCGCATAAAGCCCCGGGTTCTGTCCCTCCGCTCGACCAGCTGCCCGCGGATGCCCGGCACGTCTTGCAGCCGCGGCGATGCGCCGCGGTAGCCGGTGGGCGCATGTGC
>JACFMY010000013.1:12641-32813 GCA_019455155.1 Caldilineaceae bacterium | reverse complement strand
CTGGTGCGGCGCCTGGGTGGCCAGCCCGGGCCACTGGCCCAGGCGGATCCTGATCACATCGGCCTGTGGGGGCATAGCATGGGCGGCGGTATTACGTTGAAAGCCGCGACGGCACAGCCAAACCTGGTCGACGCGGCCGTGCTCTACGGCGCCATGAGCGGGGATGAAGCGCGCAATCACGATCGCATCTTCAACTATTTCACCAATGGCGCCCGCGGGTTGTACGATCCAAATCATCCGCCCTCCGCAACGGAGCTACAACGTCTATCGCCCATCTACCATCTCAACCGCCTGGCAGCGCCCATCAGCGTCCACCACGGAGAGTTGGACGGCGAGGTGCCGCCCTGGTGGTCGGAAGATCTGTGTGACAGGTTACGCGAGCTTGGCAAAGCGGTGGAGTGTTTCACCTATGCCGGCCAGCCCCACACCTTCACGGGCGAAGGCGATGCGCTCTTTATGGAGCGTGTGGTGGAGTTTTTTCAGCGCCATCTTCAGCCAGAAGCGCCATCGTAGCCGGTTCTGCCCGCCGCACTCGAAGACGGTCGCGACATTGAGCGAGCGACATGCGGTGAGAGAGGGCTGGACCGGTGGCTCCTGGTTTTCAACGACACTGTAAGGTCCATCGCCGCGTTTCTGGCGAGACCATCAAGGCTCATGGTAGATAACGCATGGCAATACCCATCGACTATGCCCAGTTAGCCGCCGCGTACGCTCATAACCGGGCCGTGCATCCGGCGGTGCTCTCCCGCCTGCACAGCTTTATTGTCGACCACCATGCCCAACGCGTCCTGGAAGTGGGCTGCGGTACGGGGAACTATATCGGCGCGCTGCAGCAGATGACCCAAACCGCAACCAGAGGCATCGACCCGTCGCCGGCCATGCTCGATATCGCGCGCCGGCGCTGGCCAGAGGTAACCTTTACAATTGGTCGCGGTGAACAGATCGTCTCGGATCAGGGCAGCGTCGACTTCGTATTCTCGGTTGATGCCATTCACCATGTAACTGACGTGCCAAATTTCTTTCGCGCCGCCTATCGCGTGCTGGAAGCGGGAGGAAGCATCTGTACGGTCACCGATTCCGAGGAGATTATTGCGAC
Source organism: Caldilineaceae bacterium (assembly GCA_019455155.1). GTDB lineage: Bacteria > Chloroflexota > Anaerolineae > Caldilineales > Caldilineaceae > JACFMY01. The sequence continues at coordinate 31,717 of JACFMY010000013.1, read as the reverse complement.
CCGCGCCCCGCTCTCCATCTATTGGCCCGAGAGCGTGGCGCCGGAGCTGGCTCGCTACCATGCCATCCCGCTGTTGCGCGCCTGGATGGAGGCAGCCGGCTTTGTGGACTTGCGCCAGGAGACGGTTGAGCATGCCTTCGACTTACATGATAGCCGGCCCTACCGGGAGCGTGTGTTCTCGGCCCTCTGGCTGATTGCGGACGAAGCGTTCCAGCGCGGTCTGCAACGCCTGGAAGCCGACCTTGCCCGCGGTCCTGTACGCTGTGTCGCGCGCTACGTGCTCTTATGGGGCGCCAGGGAGACGTAAATCCACGCATCAAACCTGCCTCTGAAAGGAGTCAACACATTATGAGTGTACTGGATCGTCTGCGTCTGGACGGCCGCGTGGTATTGATTACCGGCGGCACCAAGGGATTGGGGCGCAGCATGGCCGGCGGTTTTGCTGAGGCTGGCGCGCGCGTGGCCATCGTCAGCCGTCATCGTGACGAGGCCCAGGCAGTTGCAGCCGAGCTCGAGGCGGCCGGTAGCCAGCCCTGCGCCGGCTACGCCGCCGATGTGACCGATGCGCAACAGGTAGACGCGCTAGTAAAAGATGTGTTGGCTGAGTTCGGCCAGGTAGATGTCCTGGTCAACAATGCAGGTATCAACATTCGAGGCCCCATCGAGGGCCTAACGTTGGATCAGTTCGAGGAAGTATATGCCGTCAACGTGCGTGGCCCCTGGCTAATGTGCCGCGCCCTGGCGCCCCATTTCAAAATCCGGCGCTACGGGCGGGTCATCAACCTGGGTTCCATCCTGTCGGTCATCGCCATGGCCGACCGTACACCCTACGCAAGCAGCAAAGGCGCGCTCCTCCAGATGACACGCGTCTTGGCCCTGGAATGGGCGCCCTACGGCATCACAGTCAACGCCATGCTGCCTGGACCGTTTGCCACGGAGATGAACCAGTCAATCCTCGCTGACCCAGTCGCGTACCAATCGTTTGTGGCCAAGATTCCCCTGGGCCGCTGGGGCGAGTTAGAAGAGATTCAGGGGCTGGCGCTCTTCCTGGCCAGCGAGGCATCCAGCTTTGTCACCGGCGCAGCCATTGCCATCGACGGCGGCATGACCGCGCTGTAGAGACCTTTCCTCATGCGGCCAGCCATGTGAGCCAGCGACCGTGGCCATCAACACGGCCGAGTATCCGTTCCTCCACGTTGCCGCTCCGATAGACCAGGAGGCGCAGCGTATATGCCTTACCGTCTGCGCCGCCCATATCGTTGCCGACCCGATATATGGTGCGATCTGAGCTGGCCGCGACAACGATCTCGTGCAGCTGGTTGCGGGCTGCGTAGGTAAGCTGGTTCAACACGTGCGTGTGAAAAACAACGGGTGTTATCCCTGCCGGCACCTCCGCTAGCAGATGCGGTAGATGTAGCAGCGCGTCGCCCGCGATGAGCGCCGGCGGTGCCTCCAGCCAGAGTGCACGCGCCCGTTCCAATCGCGCCAGCCGCTCCGCATGTTCAGGCCAGATCAGGGCGCGCAGCCAGCGATAGTCCTCCGCTTTTCGCAGATCAAGTACGTTGAGATCGAGCCCAACCCGCCGGGCAATAGTGGGTGCGACAAGGGAAAAGAGAGAGCCTTGGCCCTTGCGCACGGTGGTATCCAGCACCACACTGGCGGCTGGCGCGCCTGCAACTACGGTCATCTCCCCTAGCCGGTAGACCATCTGGTAGCGATCCAGGAGCAGGTTCAGCCCGGCGCTGGCGCCAACCTCAAGCAAGGCTACCGGTGTGCCCCCTGTAAGCCGGGCAATTTCACTGAAGGCAGACCATAGATAAGTGCAGCGGCGCAGCTCGTTGGTCTGCACCAGTCTCTGGCCAAGCAGTGCGCTAATCGCGTTCCGGTGGATCAGGCAAAAGTCACGAAACGCCGGGAACGCAGCTTCCGGCCGCGCGGGGGAAGGGCTAAGGCTTGGGTAATACGAAGCCAGATCATGGGTCCCATGCTCCTGCAGCAGATAATGCACTGCTCCAAAGAGAAGATTGGCCGGCGGTTGCCCGTTACGCGCGGCGGCAGCCAATGCCAGGAGCTCAGCGTCATCCGCCACGGCCAATGCCAGGTTGTGGTAGAGCGGCGATGTCTCCTCAACCTCGGAGTAAGCAAAGGCCCTGAAGCGCTCGGCAAGTGTCAGATCGGTACACATGGCACGGAAGCGGACGATCTTTATGGTCGCGGCGGCGCGGCTGCGAAGATCGTAGAGAGAATACCGGCTCGCTCCTCTGCGGTCGCCCAACGCGGCTGGGCAAAATCCTCCAGGACCATGGTGAGGAGCTCACTATTGAGCAGCCGGCCGTCATAGATTGTGTGACGCGCGGCCAACTCTGTGCGGGTAGCCCAACTCCACATCTGGTCGAAGAAAAGATTGCCGAGCCCGTAGCTGAGCATGCCGGCGCCGCCCGCGTCCATCTGGCCATAGGGCTCCTGGGCCTGTGGCACGTGACTCTGGACGCCCGTAACGATATCTGCACCGGCCTCACGCAACTCACGAAATTCGGCGATCTGGCTGGCAATGGGATAGGGCTCGTAGGTCTCCGTGTGCTGCAGTTCAACAGCCACAATATCGACGTAGCCAGCAAGCTGGCGCACCAGGGCCAGGATCCGCTCCTTGTTCTCATAGTAGTAACAGGCGCCCGGTTCGTCCGGTGTTGCCCAGGCACCGGGGGGGCCGAAGGCCAGCACGGCGATGAAGGCAAAGGTGTTGCCGTGATCCTCCCACAGGAGGGGCGCACAGGCTTCGTCCACATTCATGCCACCGCCGTAGATGGGAATGTTGTTGTCGCGGTACCATTGCAGGGACCGTCGCGCCCCTTCGCGGCCAAAGTCGTTCACATGGTTGCCGCTCAGCCCGACGATATCGGTGCCCATGGCCGCCAATGTCGCCCAATAGTCAGTGTCGCTGCAGAGGATCAGATTGTTCTCTGTGGGGTTCGCCACACAGTCGTCCAGGAACGGCACCTCATTGCTAATGTGCGTGATATCCGCAGCAGCAAAGACATCAGAGATAACCTGGGCCGGGTAGTCATAGCCTTTCTGATCCATACGCAGCGCGGTGACCCGCGACATGGCGGTCACCCCTGTCATGACCAGTTGGGTCAGCCTGGCCGGATCGCGGTTGGTGGTGGGCTGGATAACGCCCTCCAACAGGGGGCGCACGATGGAGGCGCCAGCTCCCTCGACGCTCAGCGCCACGGCCAGGGGATAATCGCGTACGGCGAGCTGGTTGCTGAGCACATTCATGCCATCCAGCGCCAGTACCTTGAGCCGCGGGTCAAGCAAGTCGAATGGAACGATGCCCAGTGCGCCCGGCGTGTTTTCCAACCGCTCCACAAGTTCTGCCTGGCCGACAATCTCTGCCGCCTCCGCGCCCCAAAGAGCACGCAACAACGGTGCTGCGCTTTCCTCTACCAGCAATGGCTCGTTGCCCTGCCATCGCTGCGCGACTTCAGCAATGCTCACGTTATCGCGAATCGTGGCAAACGGGGCAACCACCGCGAAGACACGGTAGGCAACCGGGTGGCTCGCCGCCCCATATGGCATCACGCGTATTTGTACGGCAGCCAGCTGGGACTGCTCCAACAAGCGCAGGGCCTGAGTTCCTCGACGTGTCGAGATAGTCTCAATGCTGCCAAGTACGGCGCGCGCCCGCTCTGACCATGCCGGCGGAACCGCGTCGCTAATGCCCAAGGTCAATGGACCGTCAACCAGTTCAGGTGTAGGCGTAGGGCTGGGCAGCGTAGGTGACGGTACCGGCGTCGGCGGCTGTGTCACCACAGGCTGAATGATGAGAGAGCGGGCCAGCCGCCCCGGCAAAGCGGGGGCGCCGGGTGGCGGGGTAGGCGCGGCGGCACCTGATCCAGAGGGCAACCCCGCGGTCCCTTGGGGGCGGATCGGTTGGCAGGCGGCGATCGTGATGGCCGCCGCCAATAAGAAGAACATCAACGCACGTGGCAGGCGAAGGGTAGACATTCCCGACGATCACTTTCTACAATAACGCAGCACCTGTGCGGATCTCTCCTGGTAGCCGCACGTTACCCGTAATCAGAACCGTGGGCCGAAAGCCCGCACTCGATAGACCACCAGAGAGTCTGATCGGCTCGCGCGAGTATATCCCAGCCAACAGACCACAGCAAAGGTATGGGGGTGTATGGTGATGGTTGGGTGGCGCCTGCGTGTTGAGCAGAATGGTAAATGTGCCTGCACAGACACGTTGTGCTCCGTGTTAGAATGAAAGAACGCTTGCCCTCGCCTGGAGACAACACTGCAACCACCATGAACATGCCAGCACATCGTCCCAACCGATTCCAGCGCGGTATCATGCAGGTAGCTGCGTGGCGACCCGTTGCCTGGTTTCTGGCGCGGACGTTGCGACACCTGGATCGGGGTGTGCTCAACCTCAGCGGCGGCCGTATCAGTGCCACCACGTTGCTCACTGGCCTGCCGGTTATCGTGCTTACCACGACAGGCGCCAAGAGTGGTCTGCCGCGTTCCATGCCCTTGATCTGCGGGATAGACGGCGACCGGCTCGTCTTGTTCGCTACCAACTTCGGCGGAGCCAAAAATCCGGCCTGGTACTATAATCTGCGCAGCCATCCTGAGACCGCGATTCTTTATCGCGACACCGTCTACCATTACCGCGCGCGTGAGGCGACAGCCGCGGAACGGGAGAAATACTGGACCCTGGCAGACGCTATGTATATCGGCTATGCGGCGTACCGGAAACGCGCGAGCCATCGCGAGATCCCGATTATGGTGCTAGAGCCGCTTGCTACCTCCCGCGCGCCAACAGAGGCCGGCTGACAGGCACGTGGAGCAAATGGGGTACGCATCCGGTTTCAGCGCCCCGTGATCGACCAATCCAACCAACAGACTGAACCAACGGAATAGGGATATAGGAAGCCAACTATGCTGATTCTTTCGCGCCATGACGTCGAATCATTGCTCACGATGCCCGATACAATCGCGGCGGTTGAAGAAGGGTTCCGGCAGCTCTATTTGGGTCATGTGGAGATGCCCCAACGCCTGGCAACGCGCATCGAGACGCACAATGGGCTGCACCTATCCATGCCAGCATTCGTCGGCGGGGATCCAGGCGCCTCCGGCACGCTGACCATCAAAGTCGTCACAGTCTATGGAGACAATCGCGCTCGCTATGGGCTACCGACCATTCATGGCGTGCTGTTGCTCCACGACGCCCGCACAGGCCGGCCTGTGGCCCTGATGGACGCTGAACATCTGACCGCCATGCGTACCGGCGCGGCCAGCGGTGTTGCCACCAAGCACATGGCACGCCACGATGCGTCTGTGGTAACCCTCTTTGGCGCCGGCGCCCAGGCCGGCCCCCAGCTGATGGCGGTCTGCGCGGTGCGCCCTATCCGCCAGATCTACGTGGTCACCCACAGCGGCGCGCGCGACGCTGCCTTCTCCACCGAGATGGCACAGCTATTGGGCGTACCTGTTACACCGGCCCGCGACGTGCGGGCCGCGGTGGAAGCCGCTGACATCATCTGCACGGCCACCAACAGCTCGAACCCTCTCTTTGACGGCAACTGGCTCGCCGAGGGAGTCCACATCAACGCGGTGGGTTCCTATATGCGCACCATGCGCGAACTGGACACGACAACGGTGCGCAGAAGCCGGCTCATCGTCGACCATCCCCAGGCAGCACAGACCGAGGCCGGCGAGATTGTCATCCCGATGGCCAGCGGCGAGCTGCCGGCAGATCACGTGGCTGGCGCGCTCGGTGCGGTCGTCGCCGGCGCGTTGCCCGGTCGCACGAGCAGCGCGGAGATCACGTTGTTCAAGTCGGTCGGCCTGGCCATGCAGGATGCCATGACAGCCGCGATCGTCTATAACCACGCGTTGGAGCAAGAGCGCGGGCAGGAAATCGCGCTGTAGCGCACCACCCGCGGCGTAGCTGTACAAAATGCACAAATAGCGACTCGCTTTTTTCCACACTTCGCAGATAGCATGACGCGACTGCTTGTCGTATCCTGAGCAGTGGTGAATCAATGTCTCACGTGCGTCTGCTGCAACTCTTACACCTCGCCGACAGCGCGCTGCCGATCGGCGCCACGGCCCATTCGTTTGGCCTGGAGACGCTGGCCGAAAATGGCGAGCTGTCGCCCGAACAGTTGATTCACTTTGTGCGCGGCTATCTGGAAGAGGGTGGCTCACTCGAAGCACTCTATTGTCGCCGTGCGCGTCGCCTGCTGACCTCTGCGGAATGTGCCTCGTCAACTGTCTCCAGGGATGCCTGGCTGGCGCTGAACCGGCAGCTCTCGGCACGCAAGACCGCGCGGGAAAGCCGCGCCGCCAGCAGCACGTTGGGTACGCGGTTGCTGCGCCTGGTGATAGACCTGGAGCCAGAGGTAGGACTGTTGCCGCTGCTACAAGCCAGTGAACAGACGGGTACGGAAGTTCATTATGCCGTCGCCTTTGGGGCGGCGGGCGGGGCGCTCCAACTACAGGCGTATGACACCGTGCTCGCGCTCTTGCGCCAGACAGTGGCTGGTATGCTCGCCGCCTGCCAGAAATTGCTGCCTCTAGGGCAGAGCTGGGCCGGACGTATTCAATGGCAGATCCAGGAAGCCATCGTGGCCGCGGCGACCAAGTCCGAGACGCCAGGGGACGATCACGAGCCTGATGCGTTTTCCATGCTGCTCGAAGTAGGCAGTATGCGCCATCCCTATTTGCCGGTACGTCTGTTCATCAGTTGATGTTTATCCGTTGACCCGCGTCATGCACGGTGCATTTGCCCCGACAACCGCAGAACCGCTTACCACCGTCGATGGCGTGTTGTCTCTCGTCTTTCGCCCGGCACACGACGGTACAGACATATCAACCGTTGTCGACATCCTGGCACAACGGCCGCCCCTCCGTGTGGTCCGCCCGTTTCGGCTGCCGGATGGCGCCGCGCTGCTCCATCTTCACAATGTCTCAGGCGGCGTGGTGAAGGGCGACCGGCTTGCCATGGAAGTCGAGGTGCGGCCAGGTGCTCGCGCCCAATTGACTACCACAGGCGCCACTCGCATCTACGGTGGCCGGCACACAGAGTCCTCTGCCCAACAGGACACAACCATCACCGTAGGGGAAGACGCCCTCCTTGAATATCTGCCAGATCCACTCATCCCGTATGCCGGCTCTGTCTACTTGCAGCGCACGCGTTTCACCCTGGCGGCTGGCGCCGGCCTCTTCGCCTGGGATGTCTTTGCCCCGGGCCGCGCGGCGCGCGGCGAGATCTTTGCTTATGACCGGCTTGGCTGGGAAACAACCATCGCCGCCGGCGACATACCCATTGTTGTGGAGCGTGCCTGTCTGGAACCAGGCGTACGGCCCGTAGACTCACCGGCTCGCTTGGGCCCCTATCGCTACTTTGCATCCTTCTACGCGTGCCGTGTCGGCGTGGACGCCGGACAGTGGGCGAACGTGGAACGTAGTCTGGCTGCGCTCGCCTGCGAACTGACCGTGCCAGGCACAACCCTGTGGGGCGCCAGCTGCCTGCCGGCCCATGGCATCGCGATCAGAGGGGTAAGCATGACAGGCCGGTCCCTGTTGGCCGCTTTGCCCCGCTTCTGGAGCGCGGCCAAGCGGCTGCTCTATGGGCAGGAGAGCCATATGCCGCGCAAAATCTATTGAGAATATTACCTGTTGAAGATCTCTGCCCAACCACGCGCAAGCATTCATACCAAGAAGGATTGTCCATGCATCTGACCCAACGTGAACAGGAAAAGCTACTCGTCGTCGTCGCGGCGGACCTGGCGCGTCGTCGTCGCGCCCGTGGGTTGAAGCTAAACTATCCTGAAGCCATGGCCATCCTCACGGCCGAGATGATGGAAGCCGCTCGTGATGGTCGAAGCGTGGCCGAGATAATGAGCTTTGGCACCACGATTTTGACCCGTGATGATGTCATGGACGGCGTGGCCGACATGATCCACGAAGTACAGGTAGAGGCAACCTTTCCCGACGGCACCAAGCTGGTTACCGTTCACCAACCCATTCGCTGATCGCCGGCAGTCCGGTGACTGCTCACACGCGCCCGGCTGCTGTTACCGAGCGACCGGCCTAGTAGACAGGAGGGAAAATGCGTCCCGGCGAAACCATCGTAGACGAAACGCAGGGCGATATTGTGGCCAATGCCGGCAGGGTTACCGCCACCTTGCTCGTGCGCAACACCGGAGACCGTCCAATCCAGGTCGGTAGCCATTTCCATTTCTTCGAGGTCAACCGCGCGCTCCGTTTTGATCGCGCGGCCGCGTATGGCATGCGCCTCTCCATTCCAGCCGGCACGGCCGTACGTTTTGAACCGGGGGATGAAAAGGAGGTAACGCTGGTTGGCCTGGCAGGCACCCGCACGGTATATGGTCACAACGGTTGGGTCAACGGCGCGCTGGACGTGCCAGATGTGCGCGAGCAGGCATTTGCACCGGCAGAGCCCTACAGTGAATAACCAGATTCCAGACCAGGTTACGAGAGACTGAGAGATGACGCTAACGATCCCACGTTCCACCTATGCCAGCCTATACGGACCAACGACCGGCGATCGGGTGCGGCTCGCCGATACCGAGATGCTGATCGAGGTCGAGCACGACTTCACCGTCTATGGCGACGAGGTCACTTTTGGCGGTGGCAAGGTGATTCGCGATGGCATGGGCCAAAGCAGCCACGTCACCCGCGAGGCGCCCAACGGCGCCCTCGATCTGGTCATTACCAATGCCCTGATCCTCGATCATTGGGGCATCGTCAAAGGCGATATTGGCGTAAAGAACGGCCGCATCGTCAAAGTGGGCAAAGCAGGGAACCCCGATATCATGGCTGGCGTAGACCCCGAGCTCGTAATCGGCGCGGCCACCGAAGTGATCGCCGGCGAACATCTCATCGTCACAGCCGGCGGTATCGACAGCCACATCCACTTCATCGCGCCTCAGCAAATCTATGAGGCGCTGAGCAATGGCATCACGACAATGTTGGGCGGCGGCACAGGCCCGGCCACGGGCACAAACGCTACCACCTGTACACCAGGCGCATGGAACATCGCGCGCATGCTACAGGCGGCGGAGGCGTGGCCGGTCAACTTCGGATTTCTCGGTAAAGGGAACGCCGGCCAGCCTTTACCGCTGGTAGAACAGATTCTGGCCGGCGCCTGCGGGCTGAAGCTCCATGAGGATTGGGGCACGAGCCCCGCGGCCATCGACACCTGTCTCTCCGTGGCAGAGGAATATGACGTGCAGGTGGCTATTCACACCGACACGCTCAACGAGGCAGGCTTTGTGGAAGACACCATCGCCGCGATTCGCGGGCGCACCATCCATACCTACCACACCGAAGGTGCGGGTGGAGGTCATGCTCCGGATATCATGCGCATCGCGGGCTTTTCCTATATCCTTCCCTCTTCCACCAATCCAACGCGGCCCTTTACGGTCAACACCATTGCCGAGCACCTGGACATGCTCATGGTCTGCCACCACCTCAATCCCCGGGTTCCCGAGGATGTAGCCTTCGCCGAGAGTCGCATCCGTCCCGAAACAATTGCCGCGGAAGATATCCTGCACGATATGGGAGCCCTGAGCATGATGTCCAGCGATTCTCAGGCAATGGGCCGCGTGGGTGAAGTCATCACCCGCACCTGGCAGACCGCCCACAAAATGAAGGTGCAGCGCGGGCCCTTGCCAGAAGACTCGGCGCGCAATGACAATCTGCGCGCCAAGCGCTACGTCGCCAAATACACGATCAATCCGGCCCTGGCCCATGGCATCGCCCATGAAGTAGGCTCGATCGAACCCGGGAAGCTGGCTGATCTGGTGCTATGGAAACCCAGCTTTTTTGGCGTGAAGCCCGAGCTGGTGATCAAGGGTGGTTTCATCGCCTGGAGCACAATGGGCGACGCCAACGCATCGATTCCGACGCCGCAACCGGTCAACTATCGTCCCATGTTTGGCGCGTTCGGCAAGGCAGTGGATGCCATCAGCGTGACCTTTATGGCGCGGGCGGCCTGCGAAGCGGGGGTTGGCGCCCAGTTGGGCCTGGCACGACGAATCGTGCCCGTGCAAAGATGTCGCACTGTTGGCAAGGCAGACATGATTCACAACGATGCCATGCCCGTCATAGAGGTAAACCCGGAGACCTACGAGGTGCGTGCCGACGGCGAGTTGCTTACCTGTGAGCCGGCCAGTTGCCTGCCCATGGCGCAACGCTATTTCCTCTTCTAGACCCAGCCTCCGACGCCGGTGGCCTGGCCCCGCACGTGCCGGCAGAGCCAACGTGCGTCCTGCCTGGCGAGCAGCGCGAGCGCGACTGCGCGCTGCTTGCCCCATGGGCACCTCTTCTCCCAAAGCGCCCCGGTGACTCGCCATCCCACCCAACTTTCAGCAAAGGCACGGCATCACGCTCATCCTTTGCCGCAGAACGCAAGATCACGTAAGGGGCGGCAATCGCGCCAACACAGCCGGTCCAGTTTACTTATGCGATCCGCACGACGAACTGGCGTCTGTAAGATTTATTTCAATTCGAATACGAAATCAAGACGCCTGTTTTTTGTATAGCTTGCACAATAACTGGCGGCAAAAACTAGATCGGTTGAACGTTCACACCTAATTGTGTCTGCAATACACTATGGGACGGCAGATCTGCTACACCACCAAACCGCTTCCACCAGGGACACCCGCGTCTGGTCGGACAAGAAGGAGAACGCAACCAATGTTCCCAACAGTTCTAGCAAGAGCCATACGCTCAGTTCGGATTGCCCCCCGCCGGGGCGTCATCACGGCGCTGTTGCTTGTGGCGCTCCTGGCGGCTGCCTGTGGTGGGTCGCCAGCGCCAGCTGCCCAGCCGGCTGCCACGGCTACAAGCGCCCCGGCAGCAGAGGCTGATGTCATCAAGGTAGGTATTCTACATTCATTGAGCGGTACCATGGCCATCAGTGAAGTTTCGGTCAAGGATGCGACCCTATTGGCCATCGACGAAATCAACAAAGCCGGCGGCGTGATGGGGAAGCAGCTGGTGCCGGTCATTGAAGACGGCGCCAGCGATTGGCCTACCTTCGCCGAAAAGGCGCGCAAGCTAATTTCACAGGATGGAATTGCTGTCGTCTTTGGCTGTTGGACCAGCGCCAGCCGCAAGGCCGTGCTGCCAGTCTTTGAAGAGCTGAACGGTCTACTCTTCTATCCAGTACAGTACGAAGGTCTGGAAGCATCCCCGAACATCTTCTATACCGGTGCCGAACCAACGCAGCAGATCATTCCAGGCGTAGAGTTCTTAGTCAATGAGTTGGGCGCCAAGAAGATCTACTTGCTCGGATCTGACTATGTCTTCCCGCGCACGGCCAACCTGATCATCAAGGAACAGCTCAAAGCCTTGGGTGTTGAACTGGCCGGAGAGGAATATGTTCCCCTTGGTGGGACCGAGTTCAGCACGATCATCAGCAAGATTCAGGAGGCTCAACCCGACGCAATCTTTAACACGCTGAACGGCGACAGCAATGTGGCGTTCTTTAAACAATTCAAGGATGCCGGTTTTACCGCCGAAAGCCTCCCCGTCATGTCGGTAAGTGTGGCGGAAGAGGAAGTGCGCGGCATCGGGCCGGAGAATATCGCCGGCCACTACACGGCCTGGAACTACTACCAGACCACCGATACGCCTGAGAACATGAGCTTTGTCGCCGCCTATAAGGCCGCCTATGGCGACGATCGCGTCACTGCCGATCCCATTGAGGCAGGTTACTTCGGCGTCTACCTGTGGAAAGCCATGGTAGAGAAAGCTGGCAGCACAGACGTTGACGCGGTGCGCGAGGCCGCCGGCACCGGCGAGATCGAGTTCCTGGCGCCGGAAGGGCTGATCAAGGTCGACCCAGACAACCAGCATACCTACAAGTATGTGCGCATTGGCAAGATCAATGCCGAAGGCTTGATCGACGAGGTGTTCGCAAGCGAGACAGCCATTAAGCCGGATCCATACCTGGCCAACATCGAATGGGCCGCGGGTCTGGCAGAACAAGCATCACAGTAGCACCCTAACCTGTGGCTGAAACACCGGCCGCTGTTTCACCTGACTCCTGGTTTGCCTAACCGGCCCCGGTCTGTGGCGCATTGCTGTGCCGCAGGCCGGGGCACGGGAGTGTAAGGAAGACGTATCCATACCTGCAAAGGAATTGCCCATGAACAATCTCATCCTGCAGATCTTCAACGGCATCAGCTTGGGTTCGATCCTGCTCATGATCTCGTTAGGGCTGGCCTTCGTCTTTGGCCTCATGGGCGTCATCAACATGGCCCACGGTGAATTTATCATGATTGGCGCCTACACGGCTTTCGTCTTTCAACAGACGCTGGCACCGCTGCTAGGTGGTGTGGAGCTGGGTATCTGGTATGTGCTGGCCATCCCCGCGGCCTTTGTGGTTGGCGCTCTCCTGGGCGCGCTGATGGAGGTTGCGCTCATTCGCCGCCTCTACGGGCGGACGTTGGATACGCTACTGGCCACCTGGGGCGTCGCATTGGTGCTGCAGCAGGCCGCACGGTCGATCTTCGGCGCCCCCAACGTGAATGTCTCGAGCCCCGCCTGGCTTACGGGCGGCTTTGACATTGGCCTTGGCCTGCTGCTTCCCTATAAGCGTCTCTTTATCGTCGCCATGGTGATTGTCGTTGTGATCGCAGTCTACGTCCATCTCTACCGGACCACCAGTGGCCGGCGACTGCGCGCGGTCATGCAAAACCGCGAGATGGCCTCCTGCCTCGGCGTCCGCTCGCGGTGGGTTGACGCTACGACCTTTGCCCTTGGCACAGGTCTTGCCGGTGTAGCTGGTTGCGCGCTGGCGTTGATTGGTCCCATCGGGCCTGCGCTGGGCACCTATTACATCGTGGATGCCTTCATGGTGGTCGTGCTCGGCGGCGTGGGCAGTCTCGTGGGAACGATTATGGCCGCGCTGCTGGTGGGTATCTCCAACACTACGCTAGAGCTGGGCACGACAGCTACCGTGGGTAAGGTGCTGGTGTTGCTGCTGATCATTGCTTTCCTACAGTGGAAACCATCCGGTTTGGCCGCCGTGAGAACGCGCTAGGAGAAGGAAACCATGCCGTCATCCATTCCACGCCTGCTGCGCCGTTGGGGACCGTTGGTGGCCTTGCTGGCTATCTTCCTCTGCGCGCCGCTGCTGCTCTCAGATTTCCGGCTCAGCCAGTTGGGCAAGTTTCTCACGTACGCCATCATCGCGGTGGGCCTGGACCTGATCTGGGGCTACAGCGGTATGTTGAGCCTGGGTCAGGGACTCTTTTTTGGGCTAGGCGCCTACGGCTTTGCCATGTATCTCAAATTGCAGGCGGCCGGTGACAAGCTGCCTGATTTCATGTTTTGGAGCGGCCTGACCGAACTGCCCTGGTTCTGGAAGCCGTTTTCTTCCCCGCTCTTCGCCGTCCTGGCCGCCCTGACCATCCCGGCCCTGATCGCGGGCTTGCTCGGTTTCTTTATCTTTCGCAGCCGCATCCAGGGCGTCTACTTCTCCATCATCACCCAGGCGTTGACCCTGCTAGTGAGCATCTGGTTCGTGGGCCAGCAAGCCTATACAGGGGGCACCAATGGCATCACCAACCTGGGCGCTGCGCAGATCTTCGGCAGATCGCTGCTCAGTCACGAGGTTCAGATTGGCTTCTACCTGGCCACAGTATTGTGCCTGGCTGGCGTCTATCTACTGGGTCGCTGGATGACCAACTCCCGCTTCGGTCGCGTGCTGATTGCGGTCCGGGACAACGAAGATCGTGTACGTTTTCTGGGTTACAACCCCGTGACGATCAAAGTGCTGGTTTTCGCGCTATCGGCCGCGATCGCGGCATTGGCCGGTATTCTCTTCGTCCCCCAGGTTGGGATCATCTCCCCTTCCAGCCTTGGCGTGGTGCCCTCCATTGAGATGGTCATCTGGGTCGCCGTGGGTGGTCGGGGCACCCTGATGGGCGCGATCGTGGGCGCGTTGGCGGTGAGTTACGGCAAGAGCTTCCTGAGTGAGTCGTATCCGGACATCTGGCAATATTTCGTGGGCCTGCTCTTTATCGGCAGCGTGGTTCTGTTTCCACAAGGCATTGTCGGCGCCGCACGCGGGATACCGGCCTGGATACAGCGTCTGCGCACGCGCACCCGCCAACATACGGCCAGCGGGTCGACCGCGCGGACAGAGGGCGCCGGCAACACGCTGACGGTCGGCTCACGCCAGGCGGAGAGGGGCTCCTGAGATGCCAAGCAACACACGCCAGCCTATTCTCGACGTGCAAGGTGTAACGGTCAGTTTCAACGGCTTCAGAGCCCTGAACGACCTCACCTTCTCTATGTCACCCGGCGAGCTACGTTTCGTCATCGGACCGAACGGCGCAGGCAAGACGACGCTGCTCGACGTCATCACGGGCAAGACACGGCCAGACAGCGGCCGGGCCATTTTCGACGGACAGGTCAATATCCTGCACACTCCCGAACATGTACTGGTGCGCCGGGGTATTGGTCGCAAATTCCAGACGCCCACTGTCTTTTCCAGCCTGACGGTCTACGAGAACCTCGAAGCCGCTATCGGCTTCAACGAGCGGGTGGACTCTCTCTTCCGCCACGTGACACCGCAACAGGAAGAGAAGATCCATACGACGCTCCAGTTGATCGGCCTGGAAGGCCGTGCGCAGACGCGCGCTGGCATCCTTGCCCACGGCGAAAAACAATGGCTGGAGATCGGCATGTTGCTTGTGCAGGAACCAAAGCTGCTGCTGCTTGATGAGCCGGTGGCCGGTATGGCGCGTGCGGAGCGCAACCACACGGGCGAACTGCTGCAGCGCATTGCAGAACGATGTTCGATCCTGGTGGTAGAGCACGACATGGAGTTCGTCCGCAACTTTGCCAACCTGGTGACAGTCATGCACATGGGGAGCGTGTTGACACAGGGACCCGTTGCAGCCGTGCAGAGCGATCCCACGGTGATTGAAGTCTATATCGGACGCGAGCGCGAGGCGCGCCATTGACCTCGCGGCCGGTGTGTGGCGCCGGCCGCCGTAGACCCTAGCCAGGAGAAAAGAACTCTCGTGTTAACAGTCAAACACGCCTTCGTCAATTACGGGGAAAGCCAGATCCTGCACGACGTCACCATAGACGTGCCGGCCGGGAAAGTTGTGTGCCTGATGGGACGCAACGGTGTCGGCAAGACGACGCTCATGAAAAGCATTATGGGACTGCTGAGGCTTCAATCAGGCCAGTTGCTCTTCGACGGCCAAAGCGTCGCGGGCTGGTCTACCAGCCAACGCGCCCGCGCCGGCTTTGGCTATGTACCCCAAGGACGGGGCATCTTTCCGCAACTGACAGTCTACGAGAATCTTTTGATGGGGTTTGAGGCGGTCCGCCCGGCCAAACTCGATAAGGATGCGCTCGACGAAGTCTATTCCATCTTTCCGGTGTTGAGGGAGATGCGCCACCGGGTGGCCGGCACGCTGAGTGGTGGGCAGCAGCAGCAGCTGGCCTTCGCGCGCGTGCTCGTGCGGCGCCCCAAGCTGCTGCTCCTCGATGAGCCCACTGAAGGCATCCAGCCCTCCATCATGCTGGAGATCGAGGATCTCATTCTTGCGCTACACGAACAGGGCAACATCTCGATCCTCTTGGTCGAGCAGTTCCTGGATTTCGCGCTCAGCGTCGGCGACTATTTTTACATCATGGATACGGGCGCGGTGGTCATGGAGGGCCCCGCGCAGACATTCGCGAAAGAGCGGGCAAAGGAGTACCTCGCCGTATGACCACAGAACATCCATCGTACGTATTCAGGGAACGCCGCGCCTACCGTGTGGGTGTCGCGGGTCCAGTCGGCAGCGGAAAGACCACCCTCGTGGAGTGCTTGAGCCGCGAGCTATCTGGTGCGGGGTACTCCGTTGCAGTGGTCACCAACGATATCTACACGCAAGAGGACGCGGAATTTCTGCGTCGACGTGGCGTGCTCCCGGGCGAACGCGTACGCGGCGTCGAAACCGGCGGCTGTCCTCACTCCGCTATACGGGACGACGCTTCCATGAACCTGGAGGCGATCCGCGAGCTGGAAGCGTTGATACCCGATCTTGACCTCATTCTGGTGGAAAGCGGCGGCGACAACCTTGCCGCTTCCTTTAGCCCCGAGCTCGTGGATGTGTGGATCTACGTGATCGATGTGGCAGCCGGCGACAAGATTCCCCGTAAAGGCGGCCCCGGCAACAGCCGCTCGGACCTGCTGGTGATCAACAAGGTTGACCTGGCGCCCTATGTCGGCGCGTCGCTGGAGGTTATGGCACGCGACGCGCAGCAGGTACGCGGGGAGCGCCCCTTTGTCTTCTGTAACCTGAAAACGGGCGCTGGATTGGATGAGGTTCTGGCCTGGTTGGCGCCGGCGTTGGCCAACCCGTCGGCACGGCGGCCACGACGCTGGGACGGCCGCATCGAATGTGAAGCGGTCCTGATGGACGCCCACCACCACCATCACTAGGGAAAGGCAGCCTCAGTTGCCGGTGCCATTGGTGCGCAGGCGCTGGATCAGCTTGCGCAAGATCACTTCCTCCTCCGGCGAGATTTCCGCCAGAGGCTCGTCGTCAGGATCGAGGATCACTTCACCCAGCTTGCTAAACGCCAGCATGCGCAGATCTTCCTCCAGCGGGTTGTTGACCCGGTGGTCTTCCACGATGCGGCCATCCTGCATGCGGAGCACGCGCTGGGTGATCTGTGCCACATGGGGATCGTGGGTTACCACCGCGATCGTGGTGCCTTCTACCTGGTTCAGCTTGTCGAGCAGCTGTAGGATTTCATCTCCGCTCTGGCTGTCAAGCGAGCCGGTCGGTTCGTCGGCCAGGACAAGCTTCGGGCTGTTGGCTAAGGCCCGGCCCACGGCAACTCGCTGGCGTTGGCCGCCGGAGAGCTGGTTGGGCAGATGGCCCGCCCGGTCCTGCAACCCGACCAGCTCCAACAGGTGCTGCGCGCGTTCCCGCCGCGCCCGGGGGTTCGCCACGCGGCCTTGCATGGGCACCTCTATGTTTTCCAACGCCGAAAGCGTCGGCAACAGGTTGTGGAGCTGGAAGACAAAACCGACCGTCTGTGCTCGAAAATCATCCACGTTTTTCAACTTGGCCAGACTCTGCCCCGCAACCCACACCTCGCCCGTTGTAGGCTGATCCAGCGCGCCCAGCATGTTCAGCAGTGTGCTCTTGCCGCAACCGCTGGGACCCATGATCGATATGAACTCGCCGTCGTTTACCACAAGGTTTACGTCGTCAAGCGCACGGATCGCGGTTTCACCGCTGCCGTAAATTTTCGTTAATCCAATCGTCCTAATCAGTGGTTCGCTCATAGTCGATGCATGGTACCTTACTTGACCGTCCCTAGCGGAGAAGTACAGCCGCCCTGGACGACCTTGCAAACCGCATCCCGCCGCCATCGTACCAGCAGGCACGATCAATTGTCTCGCTTCCCGAATCATGCCTATTCCGTCTGGATATTGACGAATGCCGTCATCCCCCAACGCAAGTCAGCGTCCAAATTGGGCACCGAAATGTGCACCGTGTAGTTTGTGCTACCCTGTTCTGCTGTGCTCACCGGCGCCACGTCGGTCACGGTACCCTGGAAAACGACATCGGGCATGGCATCAAAGGTGACCTCTACCGGCATGCCGTCATGAACGCGGATCACGTCCGTCTCACGCAGATCAGTGGTTTCCACGTGCATGCCACTGGTATCCCCCAACAGAATGGCATACTTACCTGGATCGATCAACTCGCCCAGGCGCACATTCACGGCGCCGACCTGTCCGTCGAAGGGCGCAATCACCTGGCTCTGGCGCAGCTGTGCCAGCGCGCTGCCCAACGCGGCCTGCGCCGACTGCACGCGGGCCTCAGCCATTTGGATCTCTTCTGGCGTCGCGCCGGCCAGGAGCTTGTCCAGCGCCGCCTGCGCGCTTTCGACCTGCGCCATGGCCGCGCGCACGTTGGCCTCAGCCCCGGGCACACGATTCTCTGCTGCCTGGACCCCTACGCGGGCCGCATCGATGGCGCGCGCAGCCACAGCAAGCTGCTGTGCAGTCGGGCCCTGCGCGACAACCGCCTGCTGCGCCTTGGCCGCCTCTAGATTAGCTGTCGCCTGGGCCAACGCCAACGATTCGGGACGGGCGCCAATGGCCGGATCGCCCTTGACCAGATTGTAGGCCGCCTGGGCATTGCGCAGGCCGGCCTCAGCCTGGGCAATCAGCGCCTGGGCCTGGACCTGTTCGGCTGGGGTTGGATGGCCGGCCACTTCGGCGTAGCGAGCCTGGGCGATTCTGACCTCGGCATTGGCCGCATCGATCGCCGCCTGCACCTCGAGCATTTGCGCCGCAGCCACGGCTACCTGGGCCTTAGCCGTCTCCACCGCAGCCTCAGCCGCGGCAATGTCGGCCCGGGTTGGCCCCGCGTTGAGTTTGGCCAGGGCAGCCTCTGCTTCACTCACTGCCGCTTCCGCCACCGCCACCTGGCTCTTGAGCGTGTCGTTGCTCAGCTCCAACAAGACATCTCCGGCCGTCACCCGGTCGCCCACCTTCACGTTGATCCTGGCCACGGTCCCGCTTGCACTGGGCGCGAGACCTGCCCAAGTCACCGGCTGCAGCCGCCCCGATGCCCAAATGACCCGCTCCAGGTCAGGGGTGGGTTCCGCGCGCGCAGCTTCCTCCTCTGCGGCGCGCGCCTGCTGTTCCTGGTAATAGTTGTACCCAAACCACCCACCTATGCCGATAACGGCAAGGACGAAGATCCAAAGAATCCAGCGTCGCATGATCGCATCCTATCTTTTCACTCATAACGTAGCGCCTCGGCCGGTTCCAGCTTGCTGGCGCGCCAGGCAGGATACAGGCCGCCCAGAATGCCAAGCAACGCGGAAATACCAAAGGCCGAAACGAAAATCTCAAGATTCCACACCGCGGCCAAATACTCTCTTGCGCCGGGGGTTGCGGATATCAATGTCAGCAGGCCAACACCCAAGAAGGAGCCCAGAACCGCCGACACCAGGCACAGAAACAGACTCTCCAACAACACCTGTCCCAGTATTCG
>JACFMY010000013.1:0-12631 GCA_019455155.1 Caldilineaceae bacterium | reverse complement strand
TGCCGCCGCCGCCAGCCCAGGGCGCGCAGGGTGCCGATCTCGCGTGTCCGCTCGAAGATCGACATGATCATCGTATTGGCGACTACGATGCCGCCAATGAGCAGCGCCAGCATGCGAATCGCATCGATCATGGCCATACTCTGCTGCATGTCGTTCGTGCTCTGGGCAAACTCGCTACTGATACTGGCACGGGCTTCGGGAAATCGCGTGTTGATGACCTCCACCAACGCTTCAGCATAGACCGGATTCTCGACATCCACAAAGATGAAGGAAACGGAACGCGCGCGCCCCATCAGCCGTTGCGCTTCACTCAGTGCCACCATGGCGCCGCCGTCCTCATACGACACCCCGGTCTCGGTGATGCCCACGATCTTGTAGCGGTTCCCGTTGAGATTCAGGGTGTCGCCCACGCCGACCTTATAGGTTTCCGCGGCAATCTTTCCCACGACAATCTCCGTCGGCCGCTGCACGTAGCGCCCTTCCACCAAGGTGTAATGGCGTATGGCCGGGCTGTTGGGGTCCAGGCCTGCCACAAGGAAAAACGGCATTTCTTCCGAAGTAATGAAGGCAAGCACAAACGGGCTGGCCGACTTCACACCCGGCATGGCGCCGATCTGGCGCACGATCCGCTCGTCCAGGCTGCTCAAGCTCATGTCAGCCACTTCGCGCTGCATAACTGTAATATTTCCGGCGCCACCACCGCCAGCCAGCCCATTGAGGGACGCCATGATCCCTTCGACCAGGCCGCCTAACATGACCAACGTGGCCACACCGATACCGATGCCGCTCGCGGAGAGCAAGGTGCGGTGTCGTCGCCGCCAGAGATTGCGAAAGCTCTGGTTGCCGATCCGCGTCAGGAATCCCTTTACTTCAGTGGCGCCGCCGCCCTCATAGCGCAACGCTTCCACAGGCTGCAGGTTGGCCGCAGTCCATGCCGGATAGATCCCCCCCACCAGGCCCAGACCCAGGGCCGTGACGAGCCCCTGAAGCACGATACTCAGATCGAGGGAGCCCGCCAGGAACGGACCTACGGACGGCGCCTGTCCCACCAGCCAGGCAAGAAAAGCGCCCAAGCCAACGCCGAATACGCCGCCGACAAGGCTCAGGCCCAGGGCTTCGGCCATGATCATGCGTAACACACGGCCGCGGCTCCAACCCACCGCGCGCAGCGTACCGATTTCCCGGGTCCGCTCCAGCACGCTCATCACCATGGCGCTCATCATGCCCAGACCGCCAATGAGGATGGCAATGGCCGAGATACCCCACGCAAAGCCCTGCAGATATGCGGTCCATTGCTCGCTGGCCGAGTAGCCGCTGGCTGTGCTGACCGTCACCTTGTCATCGAAGGACTCAATGCGCGCGATGACATCGTCGATATTAGCGTTCGGACGCAGACCTACCTGGAAGAGGCTGACCTTGCGCTCCTTTTGCGCAATCGTCTGCGCATCCTCCAACGCCACAACGCCGCCCGACTCTTCCATACCCTGGCCGGTCTCGTAGATCCCGACGATTCGATAGGGTTGTCCATTGATCCGCATCGTGTCGTCTACGCGCTTCTTGAGCGCGTCCGCGCCGCGGCGCCCAAGCACAATCTGCTTGGGACCTGTCACCGGCTTGCCTTCGACGATGCGGTAGTGGTCCATGGCAACGCTGCCGGGCGGGTAGCCATAGACAAGAAAGTAGGGCGTCTCTGGAAAGGCAATCCACGTGAAAACACCAGGGTCCACGTTGCGCACGTCAGAGATCCGCGCGATCCGATCGCTCAGGACCTCATCCAGGCTGCTAAACACAATATCGTAGGAGTTCTTTTGCGTTACCAGCAGGTCGTTGTTGAGGCCGAGCGCTTTGCCATAGTTTTCAGCAATACCTTTGGCCATGGCACCCAAAGCCACGACCGCCGCCACGCCAATGGCAATGCCCAATATGGTCAGGAGACTGCGCGTCGCCCTACGTAGTAGGTTGTGCAAGATCATCATGATGTTTCACGTCTCGGCTTCTTTTTCCATGGCCGGCAGCACGCGTCTTATTACGCAATACTAACTAATATTTTAGCCTTATCTAATTTTTTGTCAACCCTTACTATCGCCGGCCAAGGGAAGCTACTGCTACCCATGCTAGACTTCCACATCGATCCCCTCAACCGCCTAATGGACAGTCTTTTATCTGGAATCAGTCTAGGTTTCGCGCGCTACCCGTACCTGACAGCAACCGGCCACCAGGCTGACAGTGGCTGATGGCAGTACCTGACAGGGACAGTTCACGACGGATCCTGGGAGCCAAGAGACAAAAAAGCCGGGACCCCGACCTCGGCCAGGGGCCCCGACTGCGCAACAATTTAAACTTGTATACACGCCCCAGCGCAGCGCTGGCTAGCCAGTCGCTCGCTGCCTTGTGTCACAGCTAGCTGGCGAGACCGGACTCTTGTGAAGAGGCCACAGCCGTATCCAGGACCGCGCCACAATTGGCGCAAAACTTGTGATTGGGGGCTACTGCGGTGCCACAGTTCGTACAGTAGCGCGTGTGGCTGGCCGGCTGAGCCGTCACCGTACTGCCCTTGACCGGAGCTGCTACCTTGCGCCGGCGCTTGATTTCGGCTTCCAGGTCTGCCTCGATATCCGCACCCTGCGCCACAGGCGGCCGTTTCTGTACCGTACGTCGCCGCGCGATTTCGGCTTCCAGCGTATCGTCGAGACCGGCCGCTGCCGGGGTCAGCGCCTCGATCTGCTTCAGATAGGCAATAGCCTGGCTTCGCAGCCGCTCATCGAGACGACGATAATCTTCCTCGTCGAGCTTGCCCACGCGAAAATCGAATTCGAGCTCTTTGATGGCCACCATGGTAGCGTCTTTCCGCGCCAACAGATCGACCAGACGGTCATCTTCCACTACCAGGGTTGTGGGGCCGGGCCTGAACAACGGCCAGACCACATAGGCTAGCGCCGCCAGTGAGATGAGCAGAGCAAGGCCAAATACTATCCAAACCATGCCAGTATCCGTTTCTTTCGCTAAAACTGAATCCGGAATGCCATTGCGCCACCCTGAACCATCGTCCCGGCTGTCGCCGCTACGCAGCCATCTCCGGATTGGAATCTAGTCTGTACCCGCAGCGTAGGCCGCACCCTGGACGGCCCTGATGCGTCGCCGTGTTGGATGGGGCCATGCGGCAATCAGCGTGCCAATCACCAGTACGAGCCCGCCGATCCACATCCAGATCGTCAGCGGGTTGACATAGATAGTAAAGGTCGCGGTGGCGCCGCCATTCTCCCAGCCATTGAGCACCACATAGACATCCTCAAGGAGTGTCATGCGCAGGCCGACCTCGCTGGTAGGCATATCCGGCGTCTTGTCGTAGATATTGCGCTTTGGCACCACCGTCGAGAGCAAAGTGTCGTTGTCAGCCTGGTACACAGCGAGGCGCGCTCCGATCTCCATGAGATTGGATTGGCGGTTGCTCTCCAGACCGGTGTATTGCAGGTCGTAGCGACCGATCGTAACGACTTCGCCCGGCGTCATGGTTACGTTGGTGCTTTCCTGGTAGAACTCATTACCGATAATCGCGACACCCATCAACACGATACCGATGTGAACCAGATAGCCACCGTAACGCCGGCCGTTGCGCCGCCAGAGATTCCCCATGGCAACCACCACATTCTCACCATTGGTGGTATGCCGGGCTATAACCCCTCGAACATATTCCTGCACGACCGTTGCCGTCACAAAGACACAGATGCCCAGGCCGATGCTAGGAAAAATGCTGCGATCCCAGATGAACACAGCGACGGTTACGATTATGCCCGCAGCCAGTGGCCAGGTGAACTGTTTGCGAAACGCGGCTACGCTCGTATAGCGCCACCCCAGGAGCGGCGCGACGCCCATGAGCAAGAGCAGCAAGAGGAACAAGGGTCCATTCACCTTGTTGAAGAAGGGCGCGGCCACACTGATACGCTGGCCCGTGAGTAGCTCGCTGAACATGGGGAAGAAGGTGCCCCAGAGCGTGGCAAAGGCAATGGCCGTGAAGAGCCAGTTGTTGGCCAGGAACGCTGCCTCGCGGCTCGTATAGGAGTCAATGGTATGTTCCGCGCGGAGCAGCGACAGCCGGTCGAACAATAGCCAGAGGAAGCCGAACATCACTAGAATCAGAAAGCCCAGGAAGTAGGGGCCAACTTCGCTACGGGCAAAGCTGTGTACGCTCTCTAGCACACCGCTGCGCGTGGTAAAGGTACCAAGAATGACCAGGAAATAGGTCAACCAGATCAGCACTACGTTCCAGACCTTGAGGATGCCGCGCTGCTCCTGGACGACAATGCTGTGCAGGAACGCGGTTCCTGTCAACCAGGGCAAGAAGCTCGCGTTTTCGACCGGATCCCATGCCCAGTAGCCGCCCCATCCTAGTTCCATGTACGCCCACTGGCTGCCCATGATAATGCCGGCGGAGAGAAACATCCACGGCACCAATGTCCAGCGACGGACCGTGCGCACCCACTGGTTGTCCAGTTTCTTGCTGAGCAGGGCGCCGACGGCAAACGCGAAGGGTACGGCAAGCCCCACGTAGCCAAGATAGAGCATCACCGGGTGGATGACCATCCAGTAGTTCTGGAGCAGTGGGTTGAGGCCCTGACCGTCCGGAGGCACAAAGCCGACGCGTTTGAATGGATTGGCGGCAAAGACCAGCAACGTTAGGAAAAACAGGGAGGTAACCAGCAGCACCGCATTGACATAGGGCATGAGCGCCTGATGGCGCTTGCGGTTGGCATATGCCACAATTGCGCTGTATCCGGACAGGATCAGGCACCAGAACAGCAGGCTGCCTGCCTGGCCACCCCAAAACGCAGAGAACTTGTAGAAGGTCGGCAGCGCGCGCTCAGAATGGTTCCAGACATAGGTAAGCTGGAACGCGTCTGCCAGCAAGCCGTACCAAAGGATCACGGCCGCCATGAGCACGAGTGCTGCCACTGCGTAGACCGCGTTGAAACTGCTTTGGGCCAGTTTGCTGTTGCGCAGTTTGCCGCCCCAGTAGCCGGCCACGATACCAAAGAGTGCCAGCACCAGCGCGGTAACCAGAATCAGGAAGCCGATGTCAAAGATCATAGTCTATCCTTAGGATGGAAATGTGGCGCAGGTAGTCAGACACGAAGAGGTTTCGCCCCAAGAATTGAGGATCCGCCGGCCAACATCAAGGCCGGATCCGGTCGAGCAACTCATCCATGTAGCCCTGGCTTGTGATCGGTCCGATGACAACTTCCACAATATTGCCCTGGGGATCGATGAAGAACGTCTCAGGAACGCCCTGGATGCCGTAGCGCCGGGCGGCCGCGCTCTGCAGGTCCGGCCCATTGGGATAGGTAATATCGAATTCGGCCAAATAGGCTTTTGCTGCGGGCTCCTGATCCAGATAGTCCAGACCTAGAAAAACGATGCCGTTGTTTTGCTCACGGCGCCAGGTCAGTTCCAACAACTCAGCTTCATCGCGGCAGGGATCACACCAGCTCGCCCAAAAATTCACCACCACTCCTTTGCCTCGCAGATCGCTCAAGGCAATCGTCTCGCCTTCAAATGTGGTGAACGCAAATGGCGGCGCCTCGCCGCTGGCGCGGCGCTCCGACGTATTGCTGCGGATCAGCTGCCATGCCAACATGATGACAAATGCAACCAATACAAGCACAATGATGCCCTGCCACATGCGTACGGCCTTCTGCCGTTGGGCAGCCGCACCATCGCCACCCGCAACAAAAGCTCCGTGCTCCGTTGGAGGAATTGGCGTGGTTGTGTCAGTCATACTGCTCTAATTCCTGTTCGAGACGTTTGGCATAGTCGTCCGTCTCTGCGTTCGCAGGTGAGGTCCTGGTCGCGGGGCTTGGTTGCGGCCGGCGCACCATGTGGCGGGCGCGTGTCCAGAGGAAGATGCCGCCACCGATGACCGCCACAACGGGCAGAATCCACGCCAGCCAGTTGAAGCCTTCCAACGGCGGTTCGCCCAGCACCTGCGGACCATATTGCTCGACAAAATAGCTCTTGATTGCCTGGGTATCTTCGCCCGCGGCGAGCTTTTCGGCGATTACGTCCTTCATCTGATCGCAGGCTTTCAGCTCGCAAGAATCGAGGCGCACGCCACTGCAGAGTGGGCACCAGAGCTCTTTGGCAACTTCGTTTACGTCGTTGGCAGTCACTGGCGTAACTGGCTGAGGGGCAGCCGTATCTTGCGCACTGGCAATGCCTGACGTGATCATCACCGCCAGCAAGAGCATGCCTATTCGAAGCAACACCTTCATTATCAGTGGGATCCGTATCTGTATCATCATGGTTGAGTCGCCATCTACCCGGTCTGCCGGGGCGACGCTACGAGGCGCGCTATTTCGGCGCCAACACAAAGAAGATTATACCACAGCAACAATCTTTCTGTGCCTTGGCGTTCCATGTTGTTTCATGGAGTTCATGGTGTCATAGTGGTTCCCAGTCACCCCGCTCTCACGGCGAAAGCTGGTGCACCGCATCCAGGCTGAACTCGCTGCCGGCGCCGTGACACACTTCACAGGTCTCGATGCCACTATCCGTTGTCTGCAGCTCGGCATGTCCGGCGACCGCTCTGCTATCATGACAGGCCGCGCATGCCGCCTGCTCCGGCATGATTGTGCTGATTGGTCTGCCTTCCTGCGTGATGACGACCGGTTGCACCTCTTCGGCCAGGGGCAGCCAGTAGGTATCCGCTACATGACAGCTCGTGCAGTCGGCCAGGTTTCCCGGAAAGCGCAGATCGGTGAAGTCGTTGACAGAACCCTCGAACCCATAGACGATGTACGGCTTCACCGTGCGATCGTCGCCCAAGTGGATCGAATGGATCAACACGTCGAATGTGACGGAAGTAGGGGGCATGGCGTCCGGCGGGCGCACTGCCTCGTCAGTCGCCGTAGGATTATGGCACAGAACACAGTACTCCACGTTCTGCCGGACACCACCGTGCGCGGCGAGTTGGTCATGGCAGCTGCTGCACTGTTCAAGGCCGACGACCTGGCGCCGCGTCTCGGCATCCCCACCGCCTGCCGCGGCATAGACAACAGGATTGAAGCCGGCTACCCGGACCGGCTCGCGGACGCGGCTGAGCTTTTCCGTCGTATACCCTTCGAGGCTCACAGCATAGGTGCCGCTTGCGTCCGCGGGCAATGTACGTGAAAACTCGTACCGGTAGGTGGCACTGTCCAGCTCTCGCAAAGCCGGCGACAGCTCCGACCCGGCAACGAAGATAACTTCTGTGGTTCGGTCAACATAGTCACTGGTCGGGCCCGCCAGCGTTGCGGCCAGATATTCCATGTCATCTGGCGCGATGGCTTCGCCGGCGTTATTGGTGATCTTAAAGGTGACGATTGGGGCACTGCTGGCTCTCACGCCATCGACACTGATAATCTCGAAGTTCACACCCTCGAGTTGGGTCGATTTCTCTGGTACCGTGTGTGAGCCTGTTACAGTATCGTCGAATTCCTTTCCATCAGGCTCGTGACATTCAACACAGGTATTGTCGGCGCGCGGTCTGTTGCCTGGGTGGTTCTCGCCTAGCTCCAGGTTTACATTGTCGTGGCAGGCTGTGCATGCCGCGATCTGTGGCTTGGTCTTGAAATTGTCCGCGTCCGTGCTGCCAGCATGGCACGTGGTGCAGTTGCGCGTGTCCTGAGGGAAGGCCACAGTAGAATAATCGTGGACCGATTGCCGGAAACCGATAATCCTATATGGCAAGCCGGCTTGTACCGAAGGAAGGGCCTCTCCTTCATGGATCTTGTGAATGAGCACGCGGAAGTCCAACGTGTTACCGGTCTCGGGATCGATGGTCTGATCCGTATGGCAGGTGGCGCATAGAACGGCCTCCCGCCTGGTCCCCCCATGGAATGCTAGTGGATTATGGCAATTATTGCACGATTCAGTGGCGACGACCTCGCGGGTCACTAGGGGATCGCCGCCCGCCGGCACAAAGGTATAGAGGGCGTTGCTCACATATCTCCGTCCATCCCGGTAAGCGTACAGACCAATGACGGTGGTGAGGGTCGGATCCAGCTCTCCCGTCAGCGCGTTGGCAAAGGTGTAGGTAAAGCGTCCGTCGCCCTCGTCCTGCCACGTGCCGCCGCTGTCGGCGAATGCCTGCGTGGCGTTGGCCAGCGCGGGTGTGGTCGTTTGCTCGTCGACGGTATAGGGCTCGCCGTCCACTGTACGGACAAGCAGACTGCTGTACCTGCTCAGGTTTGTCTCCGTATCGGTCATGACTTGGGCAATGGTAAAGCCGTAGCCTTCGAGTATCTCAGCGGGCAGGGGCAGGCCGCGCGCGTCGGTCATAGTAAGGGAAACAACCGGGTTCCCGTCGTCCCCGAATGTTGCGCCCGTGATCTGCATGACCAGCCCGTCGCCGAGCGCGACGAAGGACTTGCCTGGAGGACCCTGAGGTCCGGGAGGTCCAAACGGCCCCTCTGGCCCCACTGGTCCAGCTGGCCCTGGCGGCCCCTGCGGTCCGGGTACGCCTTGGGGCCCCATCTCGCCGCGTGGGCCAGCCGGTGGCGGCTCACTTACCTCGGTTGTGCATGCAGCCGCCAGTACAATTGCCGCTGTCACGATAATGATTACAGGCCATTTGGGTAACATAAGACCTCCCATGTTGGGATTGCTCGCGCACGGGCCCGGCTCTCCTGCCGCCGCCTAGGATATGGCCGGTGACAGTCAGGCCTTCTCATGGAGAACGTCTCACCGTGTCGCACGGCACGCGCCCCGAGCCAGGCTTTTATTTTGAGTTCGTCGCGTCAGCTCTTCTCACCCTGATTGCCGTTCTGGGCCGCGACGAGGTTCTGGACAACGCCGAAGATCTCAATGGGCAGCGGAATAATGGTGCTGGTCCGTTCGCCTGCCATTTCGACCAAAGTCTGCAGATAGCGGAGCTGAAGGCTAATCGGTTCGCCAGCAATGATGTGAGCAGCTTTGGCCAGTTCTTCTGCTGCCTGATGCTCACCGAGCGCGTGCACGATCTTCGCACGCCGTTCTCGTTCGGCTTCGGCCTGGCGCGCCATGGCCCGCTGCAGATTTTCGGGCAGCAACACGTCCTTCACTTCGACCGCCGCAACGCGGATTCCCCACGGCTCTGTGTGCTGGTCGATGATCTCCCGCAGCAAGTCGTTGATGCGGTCCCGGTGTGCCAACAGCTCGTCAAGCTCCGATTGGCCCAGCACGCTCCGCAGCGTTGTCAGCGCGATCTGTGTGGTGGCTTGCTTGTAGTTCACCACGTGGGTGATGGCGGCCTCCGCGTTGATCACCTGGAAGTAGACCACCGCGTCCACGGAGACGGTGACGTTGTCATTCGTGATCACCTCTTGCGGCTCGACAATCATGGTCTCTACGCGGGTATCTACTTTCAAGAGGCGATCCACCAATGGGATGATGAAATTTAGCCCGGGTGTTCGCGTGCCCTGATAACGACCGAAGCGTAAGAGCACGCCGCGCTCCCATTGCTTGACGATCCGGATGGAAAGCCAGACAGCGACAACTACGACTAACAGACCAACAATTAAATAGGCATTTTGCGTCATCTTGCACCGTCCCGTGAATGGAAATGTAGGGCAGGCGTCGGGTATGCATAGGTCTCTGCTTCTACAACCTTGGCGCCTTGAATGATCCAAAACAATGTCCGTGTACAAATGGCCACCACAGTCGTCACAATCAGTGCCACAACCAGACCACCCAGGCCTGGAGTGTTCATCATCCAGAAGAGAAACTGGAAGATCGGCTCATCCATTGGGAAATTCATAGACACTCCTGGCTTTGTTTGGTCCCTAGGCTGGCAACTTGGCTGACGGCACTTGGGCCATCGAGAATCGTGGCGCCAGCTTCAGGCATACAACACTTTACACATAACGCACAGCCGCAAGCGCTGCTCCATCTCCGCGCCCAGCTGTAGGCGGGCGAACACGCCATCCAGCTCCGCCTGGCTTACCGTGGGCCGGCCGCACTGGGGACAGGCCAGGCGCGCTGAGCGGCGCAGGATCTGGGCGCCGGTCTCCTGGTCGGCGCCGGACGCAGGCTGCACATCCTTGCTGCTCGAGTAGTCGACCGCCATAGTCAGTACCGCTTGTGGACAGATGGCAGTGCAGAGACTACAACCTGTACAGCGTGCCTCCAGCAGCACCAGGCGCGTTTCGCCCGTGTCTTCCGAAATCTGCAGCGCGCCGGTCGTGCAACGACCAGTACAGAGCCCACATAAGGTACAAGCCGCGTGATCGGTTAAGGCGGGTAGAGCACGAAGACGCTGGACCCGCTGCCTGCGACTTGCCATCTCCTCATGCAAGAAGGCACGGAGCCACCCCCCTACGACGCGATAGAACGGTTCACCGGCCACGGCCAGGGCGGCCCCCAGTTCAGGCAGCCAGACACCGGCGTGCTTCCGCAAGAACGCGCGTCGCTCATGGCGGAGCCGCGCGAGTAGCTTGGCGTCGCGGCTGTCTCCGATCTCTGCCTCCGCCATGGTCAGGCTACCCAGGAAAGCCAGCTCGACACTCGCATGGTCCGGCAGCTCTCCTTGGACCGGCGCCACCCCCAACCGCCTGTACTGCTGTTCTACCTCCAGAGCGGTCTCCCCCATCAGGCGGCCATCGCGATGCAGAGATTCGTAGAGAGCAGGAGGCCGCTGGCCAGGGGGCGCCATGACTCTGGCATATTGCTTGCGTAGTTCCGTCTCGCTCGCTGGCGCCAGGGCAGCCAGGGCTTGGGCAGCCTGGCCACAGGCTGTCGAGGTCAGCCCCCGCGCACCCCCCTGCGCGGCGCTGATCAGCAGATCACGTAGCCCCGGCGCCGGCTCGACCAGCGCATCGGCCAGCGCGTAGTAGACGCCGGCCCGTGCTTCCGCCACCTCATTCCTCGCCAGCGACATGGTCAGCTCTCCCTCATCAATCTGCCCATGCGAGGCATTCTTCTCCGCTCTCGCTCCGGCAACGAGGGTTGGGGCATGGGGATCTCTACCTTGGATTCAGCCCGCTCAATGACACGCCCCTCCGACACTTCCCAAATCGAAATGGGCGGGAAGAGCTGAAAGAACACCAGGAACAGCAAGGCAAAGAGTGCAAAGGAGGCCAGCACCAATATCCACTCCGTAAGGGTGGGGAAATAACTGGTCCACTCGATGAGATAGGGATGGCTCAGGGTTGGGACAAGGATATTCCAGCGTTCCAGCCACATGCCGGCAACAATACAGCCGGACGCAAAGACAGTCCCGGCCACCATATGTTGCTTCAGCCACGGCAAGCTGGTGAACACTGCCAGACCGGCTAACAGCCAAAACACGGTTACCAGGATCCCTTCCCACGTAAATGGGCTGAAGATCGCGTCTGCGTCGACAAATAGGATAGCGGGGTCGTACCGGTTAATGGCGATGAGCCCCAGGACAACCGCCGCAAGTGCAGAGCTCGTCAGGGGCACACGAAGCTGGAAGAAGGCCAGGCCCTCCCACCGTTGAGGAATAATCTTGGGAACGATCAAGATCCAGGCTGCAATGATCATCAAAATGACCATAGCCCAGAACGCCGGCGCATCGGCCCCCCACAGCTTGCTGGCCAACACAGGAAACTCGTCTTTTCCCTGACCCGCGACCTGAACCAGGTGTTCAGTATAGGTGAAATAGAACCAGACAATGCTCATCACAATCAGGATCACGCCAAGATTGCGATATTGGGCCGCACCGATATAGTGCTCCAGGTGATACAGGCGCCGCATGGCGACGAGCAACATGAACAGCAGGGCAATCCCAGAGAAGACGGCGCCAACTACGAAGTAGGGACCCAGGATCGTCGAATGCCACCCAGGCTGAACGGTCGTGGAGAAAATCCACGCGGTCACCGTGTGGAGAGATACACCAATGGGAATGATGAGAATCGATACGATCTTCATGGTCTTTTCGAGTCTCAGCCACTGCTCCCGGTTCCCCCTCCAGCCGAGGGCCAGAATTGTGTAGAGATACCGGCGCCAGGCCGGGCCGTCATCTGGATAGTTGTCGCGCAGAATGCCGAAATCCGGCAGAATCGACGTGTAGAGCGCAAACATGCTGACCAGAATATAGGTAGAAAGCGAAGTCATGTCCCACAGCAGAGGCGACTGCAGACGCCCGTATTGCAGCAGCATCCAGGTTCGATCCGGACGCCCCATATCAAATACGATCTGCAGCGCGGCAATGAGGAGGCCAAAGACAGTGACTGTCTCCGCAATGCGGGTAATCGGTCTGCGCCAATTGGCGCCCAAAAGATAGAGCGACGCCGACACCAGCGTGCCGGCCATGCTGACCCCTATCAAGAAGATGAAGTTGACCATGTACAACCCCCAATACCCCGGGCGTTGCAGGCCTGTTACCTCAAGACCCACGATCAACTGCCGTACATACATGACGACGCCCACGGCCACGACCACCGATAGGATGGCAATTGTGATCCAAAAGCCCCTGCCTGTTCGGAACAAGGGAGCAATGAGCCGGCTGTAATCACGTGGTTCCACGCGCAACATGGGTTATCCCTCTCGCAGGTAGATAACTTTAGGATGCGTGCCTACTTCTTCAAGCAGGTGGAAGGCTCGGGTGCTCTGAGCCAGTTTGCTCACGGTGCTGTTGGGATCGTCCAGATCACCAAAG
>JACFMY010000012.1:10050-32998 GCA_019455155.1 Caldilineaceae bacterium | reverse complement strand
TGCCTGTGACCATCACCGACAGGCTTGGCCGGCCAATTGGGCGTACATAGTGCCAGCAATCGGGATGGGTCATCTCGTAGCGAAAATCGTCACGCGCGATCATCAAGGCCGCGACGGGCGGTGTTTCCATTCCGCTCCCGAAGCCGACCGCCATCTCATATTCCCCTTCAAATACGTGCATCGCGGAAGGCCAGGGGTGTGGATGGAAGAGCGCCTCTGCGCGGGGGCACGGGTGAATCCGGTGCAGGTTGATGCGATAGGAGCCCCACGGCGTCCACAGACGCTCGACGAAGGGTGGATGATAGTCGACGTAGAGGCTTTGCCAGATGGCGTCATCTTGCAGCAACTTGGGGAGCAGTTCCTCTGCTTCGGCCAGAATGTTCAACATGTGTCACGCTCCTTGATCGGGTTTCGGCATCTGCCCCATTAAATCATAGGGCGGCAAGGTCAACTTCGTTCCAACGGTATGCCTGCTCAACCCGCCGCGATACAAGGCGTGCACCACAAATCGGGGTTATTTGATGACAATAGGCAGTAACACCCTTGTACCGATCGGCACTTCGACCGCGCCAATATCGCAGGCGGCTCCCTGAGGCCGGATAATCCCGCGCTGATCGATAGATACGGAAGCCAGACATTGCGCACGATCGATGGCGGCGCTGGTCGCGGCGGGGATCATGGTCCAGGTTGCTCCGCCCCAGTCGCCAAGCGGCGACAGCTGAGGGTCCACACCGGTATAGTCACTCGGCTGCGTCAGATAGCAGTCGAAGTCGGTATCGCTGGAAAGATTGAAGCCAAGGGAGGTAAGGGTCGTGCCATTGTCACTGCGCCAACAATTGCCCCGTTCACCCGTGTTGTCGAGGAGAACGTTGCGCAGGGTTACCGTCCCCGCCGCCACTTTGGCGATGCCGGCCCCGTAGGCTGCCGAGTTGCCGGCGATAGTGACAAAGGTCAGGCTCATACTACCATTGTTGACGCTGTCAATCCCACCACCTAAGCCTGAATCGTTGCCGCTCACAGTCGTATTGGTCAGCGTGAGCATCCCGTTATAGTGGTGAATACCGCCACCGGAAGCGTAGGCGCTGTTCCCACTTAATGTGACCCGGTCAAGCGTGCCGTTGCCGCCTGAATTCTCAATCCCACCGCCGTACCCGCCATCCGCCCGATTGCCGCTAATCGTGGCGTCGACTAATGACATGGTCCCTGCGTTATAGATTCCACCCCCGGAATGAGCCGTGTTGTCCATTACCGTTGCTGTACCCAGGGAGAGCGTGCCACTATTGTGGATGCCACCTCCCTCTGGCACTCCTCCGGTCGCCAGATTCTCGCGGATCACGGCGCCGCCACGCACGGTGACGATTGAATTGGCCGTGTTGTAGATGCCCCCACCATTTCTGGCCGTATTGCCGTAGATCTCGCCGCCTTCGATGGTGAGCGGCGCGCCATCCCAGGTGAGAATCGCCCCACCCCAGCCATTGGCTGGACTGTTCGCTGCGTTGTTGCGGAATACGGTATCGCTGATAACTGTCTGAGCAGATGGGAAGCGCACATACAGGGCGCCACCGCTGCCTCCCCTGTTGTCCTCGAACAGGCTGTGGGTGATGGTCACGGGCCCGTACGAGACGATGGCGCCGCCGCTGAAGGAGACGTTGGTGCTGTTGCCCCGGAACGTACTGTTGGCGACGGTCAGTATACCATCGTTGCGGACAGCGCCACCGTCGCCATTGCCGAAGCCGTTATTGCCGAAGCCGTTTGTGATCGATACATTGGCCAGCGTCAGGTGGCCACCTGGGATTACATGAAAGATCTGCGTGGCGTTGCCGCCGCTCAGCGTAATCTGATCGCCGCCGTCAAGCGTTACATTGCTGGTAATCAACTTGACCGAAGACAGTACGATTGTCGCCGCGCCGCAATTGAAGGTGACCGCGCCGCCGCCGGAGCTTTGCACGGTGTCGAGGGCTGTACTGAATGCCCCTTCGTTACAGGGCGAGGTAACCACCGCATCGCTTGCGAACACCGGCAATGGGCTGGTCACCAACCAGACCAGCGGAAAACCGAGGAGGATTCCCAACACGAAGCGCCGGACCATACAAGTCTCCTTTCCAGCCAGTCAAATTAATGACGCCAGGAATCTGTGCCCACGACCAGCAAGCGGAGATAGCGGTACCGTGATCGGTCCGGTGGGTGATTTGGGCTGGCTATGCCAACGTTTTGTCGTTCAACTCGGGGCGCTTATTCTATCTAGCCTGTCACGCCGCGGTGATCAACCAATGTGTCAACCAGCATTCGCTTCTAGATTTCGCTTGATGCTGGCCAGATCGTTCTCGATCTGCTTCAGAATTCTCGACTTCATGAACAGAGCCATCAGGCGGAAGATTCCTTTGGGCTCCAGCACGGCGGAGTACACCACGTGGGTGCCTTCCCGTGCCGTTTTCAGTGTCCAGCCGAACGAAATCGGAAACGGCTCGTTCTTCTGAAAGCGCAGCCTATGATTGAGCTTGTAATCGACTACGGTCAAGGTCACGTCGCTCTGCCGGCCGAACATCTTGAACGTCTGAACCGCTTTTGAGCCGGGACCCAGTGCCTGGTCTCCTATTGGCTGGCAGCGAAGCGTGTTAGGCTCCCATTCTGTCATTTTCGTAACGTCAGCGAGGTAGCTGAACACATCTGCCGGCCGGCGCCGAATCTCGGTCTCGATCACATGCTTGATCATTCCTGTCCTCCCTAGCACAAGAAAGCCGATTCATGCTTTCCTGGATCTCAGATATTACGAAGACACTTGCTTCACATGCCGGAGGTGCATCGGTGCCCGGACTACGCGGAGCAAAATCTAGCATGCCCAGGTGCCGGCTAGCCGCCGGTACCTGGGTTTATGTCCGTCCGGTTGCACTGTCGCAGGAATTCGCGCGCGTTGGGTCGAATTAGCTGTGGATCGGGGGCGAATCCGAAACGTATTGGCAACGGCAATACGTTACATGAAATTGGGGCCATTATCGCACAGATTTTGGGTTTTTCAAGCCCTTTCCTTCACTTCAGGACTCACGTCTTGGCGAAAAGCTCCAGCGCGCGTCTCAGGGTGAGATTGACCTGGTTCCGGTTGCGGATCAGGCGCGTCTGCAGAAAATGGTATTCGTCGCTCTCTGGATCCAGCGTGGTGAGTTTCGGTACGTCCGCCAGGGCTGGCACATGTGGCAAACCCCAGGCTGGATCATGGTCGAAAGGCCCAGCTGCCGTATAGGTGATCGGGATCAGTGCGCGCGATAGGCCAATAAGCGTGCGATTGAGATCGGCAACTGCAGCCGGATCGCTGGCGTCGACCGCCGCGCACCGCTGTGCCAGCTCTGCCGCGCGCGTGACCAGGTGAGCGGCCCGTTCTCGGGTGGCCGCCAGATCGAAGTGGTCGCCAGCTGCCTCAGCCAGGGCGGCCAGTGTTGCCTGGATGTCCGCCGCCACGGGACGGAAGTCCATGGGGAGCAAGGGGTCATGGCAGAGACGCCACAGGGTGCTGACGTAGATCTGTGTATCCAGCGTCAGCACAGTGGGGTCGACTTTGTCCATGGT
Organism: Caldilineaceae bacterium; assembly: GCA_019455155.1. Classification (GTDB taxonomy): domain Bacteria; phylum Chloroflexota; class Anaerolineae; order Caldilineales; family Caldilineaceae; genus JACFMY01. The sequence goes on along the minus strand of JACFMY010000012.1, from coordinate 29,437 downwards.
ATCCTCGCTGGTGTGCCACCACCAGGGCATTTTGCCGCCGATGAGTTTGCCGAAGGCCAGGGACACGTAGTCGGTATCTTTGTCACTGAACGGCACCTGGCTCAGGCTCATAAAGAGGGCGGGGATGCCAATCCCGTTGAAGCTCATATCGCCGGCGCGGCTCATGCGGCGCGCACGCGCGGGTTGGCCTGTATGGGCACGAACAATCGCTTCCCCAAACGGCCCCAATTCCAGGTTGGCTGGAAAGCTCCCGTAAAAGGTTGCGCCGCGCGCGCCCGTGGAATCGACGTTGACGTGTGCGACACAGCGGTCATAGAGCTCTTCCCAGTGATTGTCTGCATACCAGGTAGAGCCTGAATAGCGGCCATGGCTATGGCCACTCCAGAACGCCAGGCGCAGCCCACGGTAGAGCTGGTCCCGGTGCGGGGCCAGCAGCCGGGCCACTTCGAGCATGGTGGCATTGGCGCTACCGTTGTCCATTGCCCCCACTTCCCATGCGTCCAAATGGCCGCTGAACATGACAAACTCGTCGCTATGACGGCCTGACAGCTCGCCGATGAGGATGGGCGTCTGCTGCCAGTCCATGAATACATGAGAGTGGAGGCGCACGCGCACTGGACCGGCCGCGATGCGCGCGCGCAGGTCGTGGCCATCCTGTTCTTTGACCGACACGGAGGGTGTCGCGGGGATGCGGTGGGCTGACTCGGGCGTGGGCGTGCCCCAGATGGTGCTGACAATCATATAGTGAAGGTGCGCATCGTTGATGAAGATCTGGCCGATCGCGCCTGCCTCTTCGGCGGCATGGACGGCCGTGGGCGTGGCCAGGCCGTTGAGCAGCACAATCTTGCCGCGCACATCTTGCCGGGCATAATCGTCAGGCGCGCCAAAGCCCAAATCGACAACCTCGCCTTCCAAGGCGTCAACGCTGGCGCTATAGGCTGTACCCAGGGTCTCGTACTCGACCATAGCACGGCCGTCATCGTTGACAATGGCAAGCTGTGACGTGAGTGGATAGCTTACCAGCGCGGGGTGCTCCAGCAGCGTGGTCTCCAATCCGTACGCGTTTAGCTGCTCGCGCACGTACTCAAACGCGGCGCGCTCCTCGTCGGTGCCCGAATGCCGCGGCCACTGGGCGATGGCTGCATTGGTCTCCATTAGGCGCGCGGTCGATACCTGATTCACCAAAGTCTGTTCAATATCTGTAGTGTTCATGAAGTTGCTCCGTTTTGAGGGATACACAGAAACGCCCGGCGGGGCCGTGCTCACGCCACCGCCTGTAAGAGCTCGTCCAGGTTTTCGCGGCGCAAAGGGCGTTTCCCCTCTTCGATCTCGTGGATCATGGCTACCATTCGGGCCAACAGCGGCGTGGCGATGCCGCGTTTCTGCGCCAGGGCCATGATGGGCGGGAAATGCTCGTCCACTTCCGTACGGCGCTTGCGCACGGCCAGGTCACGCCACACCCCGCTATGAGTCTTCTGGTCACGGCGCCGCAGCTCGACAAGCCGGTCGAGCGATGCGTTGGTCTTTGCATCGAGTGCGCCGGGCGTGGCCTGGCCAAGAACCTGCGGCTCGAAGCCATCGAAGCCCATGGGCTCAATCCCCTGTGCGGCGGCCACGGCCAACACCTCTTGAGCCAGACGGACCATCGCATCTCGATGGCCGTCGATGGCGTCCCCCATCGAGTCGTTCGTGAGCGCCGTGGCGAACAACATCGAGCCATAGGCCTGTTTCCCCCAGAGATACCCCCAGATGTTGCTGGTCATATGCACGTCACCGCCGCCCCAGTGGTCGAGGTCCCCGTGCAGCACCCGCAGCCGGTCGCTGATTGCGCCGTCTAGCTCGCCGATGAAAAACGCGCCTGGGCCACCGAAGTGGATCAGGCCTGGCTCCAGGTAGTCGGCCGAGAAGTTGATGAAGCAGCCGACCGTGCGCTGGGCGCCGATCAGCTCGCCAATGGCCAGCTCGTTAAGGCCATTCTGCGCGGAGACTACAAAACCGGCCGCGCGTAGATTGGGCGCGATGGTAGCCATGGCCGCGCGGGTGGCCGGCGCCTTGACCGCCAGGATCACCGCATGCAGTTGTGGGGGCATTTCATCAGGCGTGACCGCGGCGGCCTGCACCGTGAATGTCTCGGCATATCCTCGAATGGTCAAGCCGTCTCGATTGATGGCCTCCACGTGGCGCTCGTCGCTGTCCACAAAGGTCACCTCAAGGCCGTGGCGTACCATGTAGGCACCAATGGTGCCACCGATGGCGCCGGCACCCACAACAACATATCGATAGCTCATTAAAATCGTCCTCCAATTGGGCAAAGCGGGCTAGAAAAGTAAGACCATCACTCGTCGCCACATCGTGCGGGGTGCTGGTTCCCGCCTACTTTGTGAGCAACTATATTACATGCGGCCGCGCAGCGTCGGATCCAAGGCGTCACGTAGGCCATCTCCCATCAGGTTGAAGCCGAGCACGGCCAGCATGATCGCCACACCGGGAATGGTAGCAATATGGGGAGCGACGCGCAGAAAATCACGGCCACTGGCGACCATCAGCCCCCACGAAGGCTGTGGCGGTTGGATGCCCAGCCCCAAGAAACTCAATGCGGCCTCCAGCAGAATCGCGCTTGCCATGTAGAGCGAAGCGAAGACGATGATCGGTGGGATGGAATTGGGCAACACATGGCGGAAGATAAGGCGCAGGGGCGGCGCGCCAAGCGCCCGCGCCGCCGTGACGTATTCGCGGCCCTTGATGCCGATAATCTGGCTGCGCGTCAGGCGCGCAAACGCGGGCGTCGCCCAAATGCCGACGGCGAGGGTCGTGTTTTCGAGGCCGGTGCCCAGCGCTGCCACGATCGCGATGGCCAGCAGAAGATAAGGGAAGGCGAGCATCACATCGGTCACACGCATGAGCAGTGCATCCAACCAGCCGCCCACAAAGCCTGCTATCACGCCCAGGGTGCCGCCCAGCAACATGGCAATGGCTACCGCGGTGATGGCCACGAAGAGCGCTACCCGCGAGCCGAAGATCACGCGACTCAAGATGTCTCTGCCAAATTCATCCGCCCCCAGGATATATTTCGTGCCGGGCGGCATGCGTTTGTCGTTGAGATGTTGGACTGCCGGATCCATGGGCGCGATCAACGGGGCAAAGATGGCCACAAAGATCAGCAGCAACACGATGATGACGCCGGCCAGCGCGAGCCTGTTGCGCAAGAGATGGCGGAGTGCATCACGGAGGAGCGAGCGAGGGCGTGGTGCGCTCAACTGGTAATCAGCCATAAGCGTTTCTACCTTGCAAATGAATCGTGGTCCGGGAAATTGACAGGCGATTTATCCGCGCGTGCGCGGGTCAATATAGCCGTACGAAAGGTCAACGACCGTGTTGATGAGCACAAAGCTAAGGGCAAAGACCAACACACAGCCCTGGAGCAAGATGTAGTCGCGGGCAAAGATGGCGGCAACCGTCAGCCGGCCCAGCCCTGGCCAGGCAAAGACCGTTTCCGTCAGGACCGCACCGCCCAACAGCTGGCCGAACTGCAACCCTATGACCGTGATGACGGGAATCAGCGCGTTGCGCAGTATATGCCGGCCAATGACCGTGTGAGCCGCAAGCCCCTTGGCCTGGGCTGTGCGCACATAATCCTCGCGGCGGATCTCCAGTACGGTTGAGCGCGTCATACGCGACACGATGGCGACGCTCGGCGCGGCCAGGGTAATGGCAGGCAGGATGAGATGTCGCCAGGTGCCCGTACCGCCAACCGGCAAGAGACGCAGGTAGTACGCAAACAGGTAGATCAGTACCAGACCGAGCCAGAAGACGGGCATGGAGAGACCAATCAACGCAAACAGACGGGTTATGGCGTCGATCACGCCGCCCGGCCGTATGGCAGAGAGGAGGCCAGTGGCGATGCCAAGGACGACGGCGAGCACCATGGCCGCCAGGGCCAGCTGTAACGTCTTGGGAAAGACGCTGGCGATCTCATCTATTACGGGGCGTTTGGAGAGAATCGAGCGTCCGAGATTGCCCTGTGTGACGTCACCCAGATAGCGTACATAGCGCACCAAAAGCGGATCGTCCAGCCCAAGGTTCTCGCGCAGGGCCGCGATCTCCTCCGGGCGAGCGTTTTCCCCCAGCATCAGTGCCACGGGGTCGCCGGGGATCAGGTCGAGGGTTAACATAACCACAAAGACGATGCCCAACAGCACCGGGATGATCGTCAAGAGACGGGTGATGATATAGCGCAGCATGACTCTGTGAGGAAACGACAGTCACCGTTCAGCGAATCGTACTCTATTCCTAACGCTGCCGAACAGTGACTGTCATTGTTGGTATTTTATGGCAAGTTACATGGAAAGTGTGCGACGGTCGCCAGGAAATGCCAGCGGCCATCGCACACGAAGCCGAATAACCCCCTACTGATCGAGGCTGGTCGTGCCAAGCCAGAGATAGTAGTCAATGGGATGTTGGCTAAAGCCTTTCACACCAGCGCTGGTCAGGATGGTCTCCTTGGTGTTGAAGACCGGAACCACAACTGCGTCCTGGGCCAGAATCTCCAGTGCCTGGGCATACAGCTCGCTGCGCTCGTCAGGGTCCGTGCTGGTGCCAGCAGTTGTCACCAGCTCATCAAACGTGGCGTTCTGGTACTCAAACGAGTTCCAGCCATTTGGCGGAATGCTGTTGGAGCCGAAGAGCGGTCCCAACGTGTAGTCCGCATCGCCCGTAGCCGTGGACCAGCCCAGGGTGAAGAGATCAGCCGGGACATTTGGTTGGCGGATCTGCTCGAAGAGTGTTCCCCACTCCAGAACCTCCAGCTGGACCTCTACACCTAATTCAAGCATAGCCGCCTGGAAGGCCTCGCCCGATTCGGCATCCTTTAGATAGCGGCCGCGGGGGCTGTAATGAAGCAGGCTCAGCTTCTGGCCATCCTTGTCACGGATGCCGTCACCGTCAGTGTCTGTCCAGCCCGCGTCATCCAGCAGAGAGGTGGCGCGTTCCGGATCGTAGACGAAGTACTCACTGGTATCGGCAAAGCCAAAGACAGGAGGCGAAATATAGGCCTGGGGCAGGTATCCTGCGCCCTCGACGATATTGTCCAGCACGGCCTGGCGGTCGAAGCCATAGTTCAGCGCCTGGCGCACGCGCACATCACTTAGGGGCTCGCGGGCGGTCATCATGCCAAAGAAGATGACACGCACACCTGGCGTTTCATGCAGCGTGAAATTGGGATCGTCACGATAGATGTCTAGCTGAGATGGGGCGGGCGCCATGACCATCTGCACTTCGCCCGTGTCCAGCGCCAACATGCGTGCGCTTTCTTCGGGGATCACCCGGTAGATGACCTGGTCGAGCTTGGCCGGCTCGCCCCAGTACTCATCGAAACGCTCGATGACGATCTGGTCGTTGGTCTTCCACTCGACGAATTTGAAGGGACCTGTACCCACGGGATGGAGGGTGAAGTCCTCACCAAACTGCTCCACCGCAGCCGGACTCACGATGCCGGTGGCGTAGACCAGCGACATGATGTTGAGCAACGGGCCGTAGGGTCCATCGGTGACGATATCAACCGTGTAGTCGTCCACCACCTCCACCGCGATAATGGGGCGAAGATTGGACGCACTGCGGCCCGGATCGTCGGGGTTCTTGATGCGGTCGATGCTGAACTTGACCGCGTCAGCCGTGAAGTCAGTGCCGTCGTGGAATTTGACGCCCTGGCGAAGGAAAAAGCGCCAGCGATCGGGCTCAACCAGTTCCCAGCGCTCGGCCAGGGCGGGCTTGAATGCCAGATCCGTGTCCAGCTTGACCAGGTTCTCGTAGATATTCGACATCACCCAGTTGCCTGGCGACGTGGTTTCAACCTTGGGGTCCAGGCCTACGGCATCGGTTGGGCGAGCAATTACCAGCGTGCCCCCAACGGCAGCGGCTTCGCCCGCGGCGGCTTCTCCAGCGGGGGCTGCGCCTGTGGTGGCCGGTGCCGCGGGCGCGGCGCAGGCGCTCAGCGCCAGCGTCACCACTAGCAGCAGTGTCACCCAGACTGATGCTGCCCGCCTCGTTGTAAAACGGTTCGACATAAGATTCTCTCCTTGTGAGTGTGGAATATTGGATTGTCGAGAATAACCACTCGTACAGGGGATAGAGAGGTGCGGACACTCTGCAGTGAAGAGCGATGGTCATTATAACGACGCGCCCGGTTAAGCGCAACCGTCTGCGCGCGTAGGTAGACCCCGCTTCTCCCGCTTCAAATGGGGATCAGGTAGATTCGTCGTGGGCTGCCGTTGCTTGCGTGTGCGCAGCGCCTTGAGGAGAAAGTCCAGCGCCTGCGAGGATACGACGAGGCTCGATGCGCACAACCTGACTCTCGTCCAAGCAGCCAGGCTGTGCGGCTTACCGTATTCAGGGATGGCTGGAGCGTGCGGCCAGGTCCTAGGCCGGGAATGACTCGCCCTCAGCCTGATCCATGGCCGGGAACGAAAAATGGGCTTGGACAATCAGCCAATTTGCTCCCCGCTTCTCCATTACACACGTGATACGGACCGGCAGACTCATTGCCTGCCCATCGACCTTTGCGTCAAAGATGGCATCAGCCGCCACCCAGGCCAATGGACCGGACGCCGATACCGAGGTCCAGGTGTACTTCATGGAGGCCGAGTCGCTCTGAGACCAATCGCGTTCGGCTTGCGCCTGGATCTCGGCCAGACCAATCCGCCTTTCATCTGCTCCAGTACCGTACATGACGACATCCGGGTCCTGGGCAAAGCATGCCTTCAGGATATCCATATTTCGTCTTGAATACCCCTCAGCTACTTTGTTCAGAACAGCTTTCACAGCCATTTCAGTCATGGCGTCTGCTTTCATAGATAGCTTCTCCTTTCTAGGACAGATTTAAACAACGCTTGTGTCAAGGTTATAAGGCGAAGAATTACCCTGAATCCAGTTCGAAAAGTACTCATTTAGTGCTCAATTTCGTCTGAGGAATAATCTCGCGATATACGCGTATGGGCTGCGCCGCGGCAAACAGGATGGTAGCGCGGAGGAGACGAGTTGAGCTTGAGTGATCGTTGCTTCGCCTGGGGAATGTCTCGATTCGCGGGGTGAGGCAGGGGACGTTTACTCGCTTGTCCACAGCAGGCACGGCGAGCGCCGCGTGACGCACGTTGCCAAAGCGTCGCGTGACCCTGCTAAGCGGTAGCCGCGCGGTTTTCTGACGCAAGCATGACAAGGAACAACCCGTGGATCGCTCCAACCACGGCGCCGGCCAGGAGCAACGAAGTTGCGAACAACAAGATCGATTGGATGATGGGCTGCCCCTGCTGCGCCGCGTCGATCCCCCAGAAGATGACCGGCATGCCGGCCAGCCAGGCTAGCATGTTGGCCGGTATCCACCAGCCGGCGCGCGCGATTGTTCTACGCATGGCTAACCACTGCGCAAAGGACAGCACCGCGCCAGCAACGGCGCCCAGACCGGCTGCCAGCAGCAGCACAACGGCCTGGGGTGGCTCGCTGACAGCTGTGTTGGTGGCCTGCTCGCCCATGTTCATTAGGGTGGAGGGGAGATAGCCGAGGATGTATGCCAGCAGCGCACCCGCCAGCGTGGCCAACCACCATGTGCGCCGCGCGATGGTCGGAAACCAGGGATGCATCGCCCACCACTGGGCCAGACCCACAATGGTGGCCTCAATGGCGCCGCTGGCGACGGCCACAATGAAGAGGATGAACGCCGTCACTCCGCCTGGCTGGCCCTCCAGCCATAGAAAGGCGGGCGGGATGACAGCAAATGTGGCGCCTAGGCCCACCAGTTCCCCTAGGGCGTTGGCAGCCACCCAGCGTAGCCAAAGGCGCTGCCTGTCTGTGCGTGCCATGCGTTCACCTCCCTTGCTCGATCAGGTTATATCGAATGCAGAGCACAGGAAGCGCTGCGCGTCGACGCCGAAAAGACGGCGGGCGTCCTCCACGGTGACTTCCGGTGTAAGGGGCTTGACCATGAACGTGCTCCAGCTGGCCCATTCAGCGGGACATAGCGCGCTGCGGAGGGAATCGGCCATTGGGGGCTGATCGACGCGCACCTGAAGATATGGAGTATCCAGCTCGTGGGCAAGCGCGGCCAGGGCCGCACCTGCATCGGTTTCCTCAACCAATAGTATGTTGTGCACGGTAAGTAGCGGGGGAGCGGCATCTGCCAGGATATACCCTACAGCCCTGTTCCGCTGCCACACCAGCCATACTGAGCCGGCGCCGAGTTCGCCGGTTGCCACCAACATGGGAAGAAATGATGCGTGCCGCCACGCGAAGCCCAACCACCCAGCTGCGGCCTGATGAAAGAGCTCGTCGGCAAGGTTCAGTTGGCCATTTTCAGCGCGCCGCACGCACAGCGGGCCGGGCGACGGCAACCGTGGGGTCTGTATGAGTAAAATCACCGGTGCGAACACGTCGGCGTAGCCGTGTTTCTTGTAGAGCGTGTGGGCTACCCGGTGGCGGCTCGTGCCCAACGTTGAGAAGCGGAGGCCGTCCGCGCGCATCCGTGCGTGGGCTTCGTCCAACAGGCGGGTGGCGATGCCCTGACGGCCAGAGGCGGGATTCGTGCAGACGGCGCAGACGCCGCCGACATCTTCCCGGCCATTGGGGGTGACCAGGGGCAAGCGATAGACCGCGACCTGGCCCATGACAACCCCATTCTCGACAGCGTAGATGGCAAAGAATGGAAAGGGGCGCCGATCTAGCTTGCGGATGGCGGCCGCGCGTTCCGGGGTGAGGGCAAAGTTGAGACCAGTCAGGTTCAGAGCCAGGACGGCCAGCGGGTCTACGTCATCGTACTCGGCAATGGTTACCATGGCGCATGTTAACGGCCATCGCTTCGCGGCGATTGAGTGGGAACGCCCATAGATTACACACGCCGTTCCCTTATGTGGCCGGCAGATGGCCGTGATTCTTTCATTATCCCCCAGTTTTCACGAATCGCAACCATACCCGCGCGCGTGGCGAGATCTTGCGTAGGGGCGGGGCTGGCCCCCGCCCGCCGCGCGCGTGGCAAGATCTTGCGCAGGGGCGGGGCTCGCCCCCGCCCGCCGCGCGCATGGCAAGATCTTGCGCAGGGGCGGGGCTCGCCCCCGCCCGCCGTGCGGTGTATGGCGTGGGGTGGTTGGTAGGTCCCGGCGCGGGATTGGCCATGCGGGCGGCCGCAAGGGCCGCGCCCTACGATTCGCGTTGGGGGGATTGACAGTGGGTCGGGGTTGGCATATAATATGGGTGACCGGTCACCCATATTATGGATTAAGGATGAAACTGTGCCGCGCTATCGCAAATCGGAACGAGTCGAAGCCATGAACGAAACCCGCCAGCTCCTGCTGGAGGCCGCAACGGATGAGTTCGCCCGCAAAGGATACGCAGAGGCGAATGTCAACCAGATCTCCCAAACAGCTGGTTTCGCCAAGGGCACGATCTATAATTACTTCGTGAGCAAACGCGCCTTGATGTTGGCCCTGATCGATGAGATCGCACGGCTGCACCTGGAGTTTGTGGCCGGTCCCGTCCAGGCAGAACAGGAAGCCTCCCGGCGCGTCAAGGCCTTCTTCACTGCTGGCTTCGATTTCGTCTCCTCCCATCTCTCCAAGGCCCGGGTCATGGTCAATAACCTGTATGGCCCCGATGCCGAGTTCAAGGAAGTGATGTATTACGCCTATCAGCCTATGTTCGATCTGGTGAGTCGAGAGATTATTGAATATGGGATGGCACAGGGCGTCTTCCGCCAGGTGGAGCCAATCTCGACAGCTAACCTCTTCATGACGATCTATCTGGGCACTGCATCACAGGTCGACGAGATGGGGAAGAGCTGGCTCGATGGCGCACAGGTCGCCGACTTTGTGGTGCGCGGACTCAGCGCTTAGACCGTTACGTTGCTTGCTACATCGTTACAGTTGTGGCGAGCTTGGTGGAGGTAAGATGACAATGACAGTACAGATTGCAGCAATCGCCTTGACCATGATCGCATTGGGACCGCCGCTTTACGCGCTGCCCGCCTCGTTGTCGCTGCCGGCCGGACCGCGTCCGGGCGTCGTGCCGTTGACACTGACCCAGGCGGCCAGAGAGCTGCGAGCTTCCGGCAAGGCTGGGATGGAGCTTGTCCACGCCGCTCGCGCCCTGGTAGCGGAGAGAATGGTCTATTGCCGGCGCAACAGCTTTGACATCTATCCCATTGCCTTTACACGGGGGTATGGGTATTGCCAACAGCAGGCCTTTGCGCTGGCGAATCTGCTCTCACGGCTGGGATTTGAAGCTCGGGTGGTGCATGCCCTACGGAATAAGTTCCCCGACGGCCAGATCACAGCCCATGCCTGGGTCCGAGTGGTCGTAGAGGGGAAGGAGCACGACATCGACTCCATATTCCATGACGCGGCGACGGGAAAACCCGCGTTTACCCCGCTCTCGAAAGTGTATACATATAATCCCGCCTTCCGGCTATTGGCCGGCTGGGGTAGCGCTGCGGTGAATGCGTACCGGTACTATGTGACCGGAAAGGACAGATAAAAATGAAAACATTGGTTGTCTATTTCTCTAGGTTCGGCAACACCCGGAAAGTGGCCGAAGCCATCGCGGCAAGGCTGCGTTCCGCCGGTACGGTGCAACTGATTGGCGCGGAGGAACTCCCGGCTACGGACCTGGACGGCGTCGATCTGGTCGTTATGGGCACACCCACGCACAACATGAATTTGCCCGCGGCTGTCAAGCCCCTGTTCGATAGCCTGGCGAGGGGACGATTCAAGGGTAAGCCGGTGGCGGCGTTCGACACCTCCTATAAACTATCCTGGTGGTTACGGCCCTTCACCGCGGCCAAGAGACTCTCACGAAAGCTTCGTCGATTTGGGGGCAGGCAGATTGTGCCGCCGGAAACGTTCCTGGTCGTCGAGCGTGAGGGTCCCCTATACGAAGGCGAATTGCAACGAGCGGCACTTTGGGCGGATACTATCCTCGAAGCCATTGCCAATGTGTCGAAAGGTAGACGGGAAATCGAGATGTCGCGCACGCACGGATAGCACCTGCCTGGTGCTGTTGGGGAGAGGTTGACGGTCACCATGACAATCCAAATCAACGAAGCGCTGTTTGAAGAGACATCGCACTCGCCCTCTCTGATCGATCTCGTCGGCTACGAAGAGGCGCAACAGATCATCGACTTCTGTTTCATCGCCAACCCCTACTACCCCACGCCGGCGATGGTCGAGGAGATGGTGCGCCAATTCCCGCTGTTGATCAAATCGTACCCGTCGAGCAATCCACTAGTGGGGGCCCGCCATCTTGCTGAGGTCCTGAATGTTGACCCCGAGCACCTGATCATTGGGAACGGCGCCACGGAGCTGATCACGGAAGTGTGTCACCTGCTGGTTTCCGATATCGGGGTGCCCATTCCGACCTTTGGCGAGTACCTGGAAAAGATTGACCGTGGCCGTCTGCGCCTCTATCCCTTGCGGGCCGAGGATGGGTACCGGCTCGATCTGCGCCACTACCTGGCGTGGGTAGAGCGTTCATCGCTGCATGCCGCTTTGGTGATCAATCCCCACAATCCGACGGGCCAGCTGGTTTCGCTGGACGAGATGCACGACTTTCTGGAGCGTGCACGGGGGCTCGGGCTCGTCATCGTCGACGAATCGTTTATCGACTTCTCAGCGGTAGAGGTGCCCTCGTTATTGCGGAGCGCAGACCGTTACCCGAACCTCGTGATCGTGCGGAGTATGAGCAAGCATTGTGGGGTGCCGGGGCTGCGGCTCGGGTATTGTTACACAGGCAACGCGCAGCGCGTGGCGCATCTCCGCGCGTCGCTGCCCACATGGAACATCAACACATTGGCCGAGTATTTTCTCAGCCTGTTGCCCGGCACCAATGCCGAGTATCATGCCGCGCGGCAGCGCGTGATTGAAGATGTTCAGTGGCTCTACCAGGCGCTGTGCCAGATCGACGGCATTACGGTCTATCCCACGGGAGCCAATTTCGTCTGCTTCCGGGTCGATAATGGTATGACTGCCAAAGAGGTGCAGCGCCGTCTTCTAGTGGAACACCGCATGTACGTGCGCGACTGCTCCAACAAACAGGGCATGGATCGTTACCATATCCGGGTCGCCTCCCAGGGAGATGAAAAAGATCGGCAGCTGATCAGTGCGTTGCCCAGGGTCCTGTAGACGTCACGATGCGAGTCTGCGCCATTGAGGTTCTGTCAAGTCAATCCACTGTGTCAAAGCGGTTCGCAGTCGCTGGTACGGAGCATGTTTCAACCGGAACGGTTTCCTCCGCTGCTCGCGATGCCACTTCCAGCCTGACTCAGCCTCGTGCGCCGCCATGGTTTTGCGCGGGAATAGGCTGGCCGCCGCGTCATGTTGCCGGCTGCAGATGGTGCAGTTTGTCCGGGTTTACCACGATCTGGACCGCCTGAATCTTCTGGCCGGCAAAGGCGAAATGAACCACGGCAAAGACGCGGCTTCCCTCGCGGACGATGAGCGACGGCGCGCCGTTGACCTCCTGAATGTCAACAGACATGGTCGTGGTCATGCGTCCGAACAGCCCCATGAGGAACCGCGTCACCCGGTGCTGTCCCGTTACAATGTTGATTGCCGCTGGCACCTTGCCGCCGCCGTCTGACGCCACCTGAACATCCTCGGCAAGAACATGGGTGAGCCCTTCCAGGTCGCCGGAGCGCACGGCCGCCATGAAGCTCCCAATGAGACGTTCCTGCGCGGCGCGTGAGCTCTCAAAGCGTGGCCGCCGCGCCCGCAGGTATTTGGCGGCGCGGCTATGAATCTGGCGGCAGTTGGTCGCACTCTTGTCAACGATGGCCGCGATCTCGTCATAGTCATAGTCAAAGACTTCGCGCAGCAGATATACGGCCCGCTCAACTGGCGATAAGCTCTCCAGCAATACCAGGAAAGCCATGGCGATTTCCTCATAGCGACCCACCATCTGTTCAGGTAGCTCCTCTGTCACAAGTGGCTCAGGCAGCCAGGGGCCTACATACTGTTCACGGCGCGCCTGCGCCGACCGTAACCGGTCGATGCACAGGCGCGTCGTGATGGTGGACAGCAATGCCTTGGGCGACACGACACTGTCCAGGTCTGCCGCGGCAAACCGTAGATAACTCTCCTGTACAATGTCCTCTGCCTCCATCACGCTACCCAACATGCGATAGGCAATGGAAAAGAGCAGGGAACGGTACTGCTCAAACACGGACGAGTTGTCGTTCATATTCCTGATCGTGTTGCGACGCAGGCGCCAGGAGCGGCTCGCCGCCCGCTGGCCACCGGTACCGGTTCGACATCCGTAGCGACCATATGGTGTAGCGGCATACAAGCTCTTTGACAAAGGCGCCGGCCATGCCAGTGATGACGGCGCCAGCTGGCGCGTCATGGGCGTCTACAAATTGGACCAGCCCGCGACGCCGGCCCAGGCTAATGCATTGAATCGTGTACGCAAAGCGAAATGGACCAGGCGACGGATCGCCGTTGAGCTCGGCCGCAAGGTGGTCCGCGACATACGCCCCCATGGGCAGGGCCGTGGCGCAGGCCATGCGCAGCGGGCTGGCAGCGGCGTCACCCGCGACATAGATGTCCGGCTGGCCCTCAACCTGAAGGGTAGGCCCGACACGAACGCGACCCAGGGGATCGACAGGCAGACCTGCTTCTGCAGCCAGAGCTGGCGCCCGGAAAGAACCTGCCCACAGGCAGACGTCAAAAGGCAACGGCTCACCATGCTGCATGTGGGCCGCATTGGCTGAGAGGGAAGTCACCCGTGTCTGCTCCAACAGCTCAATGTCCAGCGCGCGAAAGACTTTGCGCAGATAGCGGTTGGCCCGCGGCGATAGACCTGGCCCCAACTGCCCAGAGGTGGCCAAGGTGACCTGGAGCGCTGGATAGGCCTCGGCCAACTCGGTAGCGGCCTCGATGCCCGTCAAACCGCCACCAACCACCAACAGGCGGCCCTTCCGGCGAGCCGCCAGGCGGACTGCGTCGTTGAGCTGCGCCGAGGCATCGGGGCTGGACAAGGTGAAAGCATACTCTTTTACGCCATCCACGCCGGCTGTGGCCGGGACACTCCCCAGCGCGTATACCAGCCGATCGTAGAAGATCTGCTGGCGTCCGTCAACCGTCTGGAGTGAAATCTGGCGCCGGGCGGGATCGAGATGGGTGACCCAGCCCTGGACAAAGCGCACGTTGGTGCCCCTCAGCAATTTCCTGTAGGCGATTTTCGTGCGGCCTGTCCCCGCCGCGGCTTGATGTAGACGAATGCGCTCCACAAAAGTGTCCGCGCCGCTGATCAGTGTGATGGTTACGCCGCGTTTGACCTTGCCGGCAAGCCGCCGCGCCGCCATGACACCGGCGTAACCGCCGCCCAGTATCACCACATGTGTTTGTTCTTGAGGCACATTTTTCATGGTTTGCTCCTGTTACATATCGGGCCTGCTTTACATCGAACTTCGTTCTGTAACATGAGACGAGATTGGCGCCGGCTTTGTGACAAATCTCGGGAGCGCGCCCATGTTACAAGGCGTCAGCAATCCCGCGCTTGCCTGGCGAACGCTCAGCGAAGTCAAAACAAATAATTGCAAAACTGCACCGGAAATCGGTAGAATGGTGTTGTGCAACCGTCGTCCATACTTCCCATCGAACTGTGGCGCAGCGTCGCCATCCTCGAATCCGCGCCTGAGGCTGCCGTCGAGGCGTTGGCACGCGTAGCGATGCCAGTAACACGCGCGGCTGGCGAGATCATCTTTCTCGAAGGCGATCCGACCGCTGGCATCTTTTTGGTCGAGGAGGGCACGGTCAAGATCTGCCGCTTTTCCAAAGAGGGCCGCGAGTATACATTGCATCTGGAACACCGGGGCGATACGTTCAATGATGTATCCGCGCTGGATGGCGGCCCCAATCCGGCGACCGCGATTGCCTTTACCGATGTAAAGCTGTGGCGCATTGCGCGCGAAGATCTGCGGCGGGTGACCGGTCTCCATCCTGAGCTGACATGGTCGCTCGTAGAGAGCCTGGCCCGCCGCGCACGCTATCTGGTCGGCGTTGTACAGGACCTAGCCATGCGCGATGTGCGAGGGCGGCTGGCGCGGCTGTTACTGGAGCAGGCCACAGCGGCGGAACGGGGCGATCAACCAGATCCCCTTACGCAGGAAGAAATGGCCAACCGGATCGGCACCGTACGCGAGGTCGTGGGCCGTACCCTGCGCGCCATGGCGGCTGACGGACTGATCTCCATGGATCGACAACGAATCGTTATCGTTGACCGCAAGGGCCTCGAGCGCGAGGCCGACAAATAAGACAGGTGGCTCCTGCCGCCTCAACAAAAGGACCCGTTATGCCACATTTTGATATGAGCCGTGCTGCAGTTACGCAGCACAGCGTGGACATGCGCCAGTTTGTCGACTTCCGGCTGGCCACCTTGCCTGCGGGTATGCGGGTAGTTGACGCATATAATGCCAGCGGTCTCACCTTTACGGTGCTTCCCGACCGGGGCCTCGACATCTGGTTGGCTGCCTATAACGGCCAGCCACTCACCTGGATTAGCCAGGGCGCTCCCCACTCTCCCGATTTCGGCAGCCCCTGGTTGCGCCTGTTCAATGGCGGTCTACTGGTGACTTGTGGTCTGCGTCATGCGGGCCAACCGGAAACCGACGAGCGAACCGGGGAAGTTCGCGACCTGCACGGCGATTTCACACGCCTGCGTGCTGGCAACCTCCGCGTGCAGGCTGGCTGGCAGGATGACCGCTACGTTGCGACGCTCACCGGCGAGGTAGCGGAAGCCATGCTCTTCGGCGAGCAACTGCGCCTGACGCGCACCTACCGCATGGTACTGGGCGAGCCCTGGCTGGAAATCGAGGATGTCGTCGAAAACTTGTACGATACGCCTGCGCCATTGATGCTGCTTTACCACTTCAATTTTGGCTATCCACTGGTGCAGCAGGGTGTCCAGCTTTACGCAGCCAACAGCGCCGTGCTGCCGCGCGACCATCATGCCCATTCGGGGCTTCACGCCTGGCCACTCTACCAAAGTGCTACCCCTCGCCATGCCGAAGAGGTTTTTTTCCACCAAATGGTAGTGGGGGAGGACGGCACCGCGCTGGCCGCGTTGGCCGGTCCTGATTTTGGGGTGCAGCTGGAGTGGGACACGACCCACGCGCCCTATTTGACCCAGTGGAAGAACTACCGGCCCGGGATCTATGTGTGCGGCGTGGAGCCTGGCAACTGTGTGCCTGAGGGACAGAACCGGGCCCGGCAGACCGGCCGTCTTGCCGTCCTAGAACCAGGCGAAGCGCGGCGCTTTCATAGCCGTCTCACCGTGCTGCCCGACAGCGATGCCGTAGCGAGCATGCAGCGCCGGGTCGAAGCGCTGCGCACGGCCGGTACCCCGCTGCCCATCGACCTGGCCGACTACAAGGCCTGACCTACAAGCCGCGGGCGGCGCGCCTCCCCGCCGCCCCAGGACCTTTTCCTCTTTTTCTGTATTCCATTTTCTAGAATTCAACGCTTAATAAACGGCCCTCCCGTACGCTGCAACTGAGAGCTGATCCCCTTACAGCCTTGTCGTACCAGCTTTTCGTCGCCGCTATAGGAGGCTCTCATGTTGAACGTTCGAACTCTACTGCGTTGGGGAATGGCCGCGCTGATGGGCGCTGAAGTGCTCCTGGCCGGCGCCAGCGCACGACCGGTCTATGCCCAGGAAGAGGTGCTCGACTGTGACGCGATTCAAGCCCAGTGGGAAGCAGCAGTGGCGCCGGCAATCTGCGACACGGTTGCCCTGGGTAATGCCTGTTATGGTAGCCACAATGTGCAGGCGGCTCTGGCAGGGCCGGCTACCTTTGCTGAACCGGGCGACGCGGTGGCCCTGCGCACCGTCCGGTCGCTGGAAACTCGTGCGCCGTCAGGTGCCGCGTTCATTCTGGCCGGCTATGCGACTGATCCTGTTAAGTTGCTTCTGTTTGGCGATGCCACACTTGCACCCGCCACGGGCCAGTCGGCCATGGTTGTGAATCTGACGGCCCGCGACGGCCGGCTGGTCTGCCAACGTACACCCTCGGGCATGTTGATCCAGTCGCTGCCCGGCGAGAGCGGCAGCCTCATCGTCAACGGCGTGACCATCAGGCTGGGCAGTACAGCCCTGGTCGTCGTCAACAGTGACCTGCTCTACGACCAGGATCCGCGTCTGGAAGAGCAGCACGGTTCAGAGGCCGGGGACACTGAGGGCGCCATGCGCCTGTGCGCTGGCTTTTCTTCGGACTGTGCGTATGGCGACTGCGCTGCCGGCCGCCGTCTGTTGTGGGGTCCCTTCTGCCGCGAAGATCTCTATCCGGAGATCCGCAAAGGGCAGTATCGCGTAACGCTGCAAGGAGAGGGATACGTTGCTGTCGCCGCTACCGACCGTGGTATGCCCGTGGACGCCGGCAACCCCGGCGGACACGAGATGGACCTCCCTGGCAGCTTCACCTTCTGCTGGCCGGGTCTCCAGCCAGGTGGCGCCGGCTTCGAGCTGGCCGTGCGCGCGCTGGAAGATGGCGCTACCCTGGATCGGGTGACGGTCGAATACCTGGGCGCGTCCTGCGCGGTGGATGACGGTGAGGACACGCCTGCGGATTCAGCCATTCGCCTCATGTCGGTCTACAACGTGGAAGGCAACGTGCAGCTAGCCGGTGCTGACCGCACGGCGGCGCCGGCCAGTGGCCAGCGAATTCGCATTCTGTTCGATGGCCGCCGTCCGCTGGTAATGGAGACGACACCCCTGGAGAGCGGCGCGATCATCCGCTCACCGCTGCTCCAGTGGGCCGTAGAGGGGTTGGGCGCCATTGCCGTTGACCGGATGCACGGCGATCCGGGCCCGTCCATCGCAAACGTTGTGACGCCGACTCCACCCCAGGTCCCGCCGCGACCTTCGGTGCAGGCCACGCCGGTTCCCTCCGGGATCGTCGTGGGGTCCGTGCCGTCCGAGGATTTGCCCGGCCCGATCGTCGTCCTGACGGACACGCCCCCAACCGACTACGACGGATCAGCCGGCAAGCCCGTTGGCACCAGTACACCGGTGTCATCGCCATAAGGGCTTGACAACACCCGTACGATAGTCCTAGTTACCTTTTCACCCGGGCCTACAAGCCCGGGTGAAAAGGCGATTTATGTGAACTGATAGGGTCGATTTTGCTTTTGGTGTACAATGGTAGCGCTGTCTATTATGAATGCCTCGCCGTAAGGTTCTACGGTTGCCGGGGCTTGCGCAGGTTTTCTTGGCGCTGACCGGCTCAAAAGAAGGAGTGCGGCGCGTGGCCGTACCGGTAATTTTCCTGGCCTTTGCCAATGATTTGCTGGATGGAGATCGCTTGTTGCGCCACCTGGCGCGTGAGGCGGCCAACGTGCGCGCGTCGTTGCAGCACGTGGACAAGAAGCTATGTGAGGTGGTGGTCTACCAAAACGTGACCCTCGACCAGATTGCCACTGTCTTCAACGACGAGCAGTATCGTGGGCGGATATCCATCTTCCATTACGGTGGTCACGCCAACAGCTACCAGCTACTGCTCCAGGAAGCAGATGGCAGCACGGCAGCCATCGGTGCCGCGGGCTTGAGCCGCTTCCTGGGCATGCAGCCGAATCTGCAGCTCGTCTTTCTCAACGGCTGCGCAACTGAGCCTCAATCCCGTGAGCTGAACCAGCACGGTGTGCCACTGGTAATCGCCACCTCTACCTCCATCGACGACAAGATCGCGGCCGATTTCGCCACCCGCTTCTACCAGGCCCTGGCTGCCGGCGTGCATGTGCGCGATGCGTTCGAGCAGTCCACTTCCTTGACGGAGGCCCAAAGCGGCGGCTCGCCGCGCAAGCTCTACGCTGAGGGTGTCCAGCCCTCCGATGACCGCTGGCCCTGGCAACTGCACCCGGGCGTGGGCAGTGAGCTTTCGCTGGAGTGGAATCTTCCTAAGGCAGCCGGCGACCCGCTCTTTGATCTGCCGAAGCTGCCGCAGCTGCCTCTGCCGGACAATCCATTTGACCGCGCGCTGAACGGCTATACTCGTGAACAGGCGGAGCTCTTCTTTGGCCGCAGCCGCGAGATCCGGGAGCTCTACCTGCGGATCGTGATGGACACGGCGTCGCCGGTCGTCCTGTTCTACGGGCAATCAGGGGTCGGTAAATCCTCGCTGCTGGAAGCTGGTCTGTTACCGCGCCTGGAACAGACGACGGCGGTGCGGTATGCGCGCCGCGATCGGGAAGCCGGTCTGCTACAGACCTTATGGAGACTGCTGAATCCGGCTGGTGTCACCACGAACGCGACAGAGAATAGCGAACAGCCGGCCGGAGCTGCTGCCACCAACGAGACCGGAGAACAGATCCGCGCCGCGTGGCAGGCGGCCGAGACGCAGCTGGGCAAACCCTTGGTGCTG
>JACFMY010000012.1:0-10040 GCA_019455155.1 Caldilineaceae bacterium | reverse complement strand
GATTCTCGACCAGGTCGAAGAAGTCTTCACGCGTCCCAATCGACAAGTTCCGTCTGAGCTGGCCAGCTTCATGGCAACGGTCCATGGCGTCTTTGCCACGCCGGATAGGCGTCCACGCGGGAGGTTATTGCTCAGCTTTCGCAAGGAGCATCTGGCCGAGATCAGCGAGCAGGTGAAGCAAAACCGGATTGACGTCACGCGTGTACTCCTGGCGCCCCTCGACCGCTCTGCAGTCGTCGAGGTCGTACGGGGTCCTGCGGACGTGTCCCGCCTGAAGGCGAAGTATAACTTGACGGTCGAACCGGACCTGGCTGAGCGTATTGCCGACGACCTGACCGCGGACCCTGAATCGCCCGTGGCCACGGTGCTGCAGCTGCTATTGACCAAGCTGTGGGCGGCGGCCCGCGAGGAAGCGACCGCGGCGCCGGTCTTCAGCCACCAGCTCTATGCCCAGTTGCAGCGGAGCGGGCTCCATCTTGGCGCCTTTGTGGACGAACAGCTGGCGGCGCTGGAGCAGATGTGGCCCGCGGCAAAGGAGACAGAGAATCCAGTGCGTTCCGGCTATGTACTGGATCTCCTGGCCTTCCATACCACCGACCATGGCACGGCCGAGCACCGGCTGCTTCGCGAAGTCGAGGCGCACTATGGCCACCGTGGGGAGTGGCAAGAGATTGTGCAGCGAACCAAGGACGTACGCCTGCTGGCGGACCGCCCGGGCGACAGCCCCGATCAGGAGACGCTGCAGGGGACGCGCCTGGCCCACGATACCGTGGCGCCGTTGGTGCGCGGCCGCTTTGCCGAATCCGACGCGCCTGGCCAGCGCGCCCGCCGGATCCTGGAGACCCGCGTGGTCGATTATGCCCACGGCGATCGAGATACCTACCTGGACGACGCGGACCTGGCCATTGTCGAGGCTGGACAGCGCGGCATGCGCCTCTGGACAACCGACGAACAGGGTCTGGTTGAGGATAGCCAACACGAGCGCGACGCCCGGCGCCGGCGGGCACTTATTGTACGCGTCATGGCGCTGGCGGCGGTAGTGGCCATTCTCCTCTCATCCGCGGTGGCATGGTGGCTGTACGGCGAATCACAGCGCCAGCGGGACCAGGCCTTGATCAACGACTCCCGGCGCCTGGCCGGTCTTTCCACCCAGGAGCTGGCAACAGATCCAGTGGTGGCGTTGCATCTGGCGCTGGCCGGGCTGCCGTCTCAAGGTCAGACCCGACCGCGGGTGCCGGAAGCGGAGGCAGCCCTGCGCCAGTCTGTGCTAGAGAGCCGTGAGCGGCGTTATGTGCGGACAGGGCTTGTTGCGGCCAGCCAAGTTGCTGTACATAATGGTACCATCGCAGTTGGGGGAACCGGTTTGACGTTGTACGACACCCAGCTCAACCAGATTGCCGGGCGTGATCTCATAAGCGCTACGGTCGATGGCGTTCGTTGGCACCCTGACGATGACCGCCTCCTCGCCTGGTCTGGCGGCGACCTGTTCGTCATCGATGGCAGCGCCATCGTTGCACAACATACGCTTCCCGATTTTGCCCCTGTCCTCTGTGCGCAGTGGCAGCCTGGCGGCAATGTCGTCGCGCTGTGCGCGGGGGATGCGTTGGTGCTGTGGGAGATCGACGACGATGCGCTGATCCAGGTGGCGCCCACGCTTGAGTTCGAAGATTCAGCGACCTTTCCGCGGGAGGCACTTTGGTCACATGATGGCCGCTATGTGGCTGGCTGGGGCGCGCGGCTGGTCATCTGGGACGATCGGGCACAGCGCGTGGTGGCGGATCGACATGACACGGCCCGCGCGCAGGGTTTCGTCGCGTCTGCCCAGTGGACGCCGGCCGATGAGGCATTGGTGGCGTATTGGGATGGCGAGCGTTCCTTTACGGTGTGGACGCCGTCTGATGACGAGGCGCAGGTTGTGAACCTGCCGGGCGCTGACGCAAGCGAAGGCAGGGCAGAAGACGAAGACACACTTGAGGCACTGCGCATCGGCCTTGCCGGCAGTGACCGCGTCGTGGTTCTGAACCAGCATCGGGGGCAACTGTCGCTGGTCGGGCTCGATGGGCGCCAGATTGGCCTGCCCATGGCGCTGCAAGTTGGCCTGTTTGCGAACATGGCCATGTCGCCAGATGGCGCAGGAGTGGCCGTCTATGGTGCCGGCGGTGTGCAGGTTGGCGCCATAGAGAGCCTGGCCGGAGTGACTGGAAGCGAGGGTTTCAGTGGGTTTACTACGTTCTATCAAAGCTCAGGTGGAGGCACCGAAGTAAAAGAAGTATTCTGGATCGACCAGGAACAGCTGGTAGTCCAGACCGGCGATGGCTTTGTGCGTGGCTACTGGATGGAAAGCGCACTGAATCTGAGCGAAGTAAAGCTGCCGGCTGTGGAGTCCGCGGCTTCGCTGGCCGGCGTCTGGCTGACGCCGGAGGGGGAGCTGCTCACGGCGACCTACTCTGGCGCCGAGGGCTCATCGCTGCGCCTATGGCAAGTCGCACCCAGAGCAACTACGCCGAGCGAGCTGGCCGCTCTGTCTGACCAGCCCATCTGTAGCCAGTTGCGGCGCATCCTTGTGTACCCGGGATCTGAGGACAGCGGCGCAGCCTGGTCGGATATCAGCTGGCCTGCGGCGGATGTATTCATGGCTATGGATACACACGGGGCGGTTGCGCGCTGGCAAAGTGGCGGCTCCGATCCCCTTGTCCTGGCGCAGGCTGCATTACCGGTCTTTGCTACACTGCCCGGTGCATCGGGTGCTGAAGTGTTGCGCATACTCGAGCAAGATGCTGAGCTCTGGCGGGTTGCTTTTGAACAGTGGCAGCGAGCGCTGCTCATACCCGGCACCTACCGGGCTGGGGCATGGGCCGGTGACAAGCTGGCTCTGCTGGATGGGGATGGCGTCGTGCACGTATCATCGCACGATGGCAGCGAGATCTTCGGTGAAATCCCCGCAACGGACGATCCGGTTCTCATAATGGACGCATCCTCCGACGGCCATTGGTTGGCGCTGAAGCATAGCTCTGGCCAGCTCTCGCTCTATTCACTACGGGAGAATCCGCCCAAGCTAGAAGCGGCCTGGGAGATACCTTTTGCAGTGCAGCCTGGCACGATTGATCTTCATCCCACGGAGCCGCTGGTGTTGCACGCCCGGCCAGGCGAGCTTGGCATCTGGCGTGCGGGCCGCGACAGCCCGATATGGACCTACGCCAGTCTGCCGGAAGGACAGCTCCTTTCTGTGCAGGAGGCCCGCTGGAGCCCAGACGGCGCCAGCATGGCCCTTGCCGGTATCAGCAGCACAGATTTTGGGGGAGAGGTTGAGCTGCTGAGGTGGGATGGCCGCGCGCAGACCGTCGAATTGCTGCAGCACGTAGGAGGTAGCCGCCCCCGCTGGTCGCCCCAAGGAGATTATCTGCTGGTTAGTCTGGATACGGCTACGCAACGCGTGGTGCCGGTTTGGCCCGACGAGCGGCGCCTGTTCGAGGATGCCCACAAATCCTGTGTTTTGACCCGGCCGCTATCCGACAGCCAGAAACGCGTCTACGTACTCAACGAGGCGCCGTGATGAGAAGGAGGAGATGCTCATGTGGACGCATATACTTGCGCGTTTTTCTGTGATACTTTTGGTCGCAACTGTGCTGGCCCTAGGCGCCGGCGCAACCACGGCCAGTGCCCAAACCCCCGGGTGTGATGACATCATCGACAACACCAATCAGGCGCTGGCGCCTGGCCTGTGCCAGACGCTGAACCTTGGCAACGCCTGTTATGCAAGCGACAATGTTTCGGCAACCCTGTCTATCCCTACTACCTTCGATGAGCCAGGCGATCAGGTTGCCCTAACCAATGTCCGTCGCGTCAATGCCCTGGAACCGGAAGGCTCGGCGTTTCTGCTGGCAGGAACCCCCGGCAATCCGGTGAAGGTGTTTGTCTTTGGTGGCGCACGTCTGGATCCATCTACGGGCCAGGCGGCGCGTGTCTTTACGCTGCGCAGCATCAATGGGCAGCCGGCCTGTGAACGCACTCGTTCCGGCATGATTCTGCAGGCGCCGCCCGGACAAACGAGCACCATCATCGTCAACGGCGTCACCATTCGCCTGGGCAGCACTGCCTACATCGTGCCTGGAGCCGATCTGCTGTTCGATCAGGATCCGCGCAAAGATCGCCGCCGGGGCAGCCGCAATCCCGACGCGCCGTTGTGCAGTGGCTTTGACTCTGACTGTGGTTTTGGCGATGAGAGCTGCTCATTCGACGAGCGAATGGTGTGGGGCCCCTTCTGCCGGCCCGATGCATATCCCTACATCCGCAACGGCCTATACCGGGTCACCCTGTATGGCAACGGCCGTGTGCTGGCCGGCGCCACTGACTACGAGGCGGGTGGCCGGGACCAGTTCTCCATTATGGAGGAAGAGTTCAACCTGCCCGGCAGCTATACCTTCTGTTGGCGCTGGCGGGAGGGAGGCAGTGGTTTTGAGACGGTGATCAAGTCACGCCGGAGCGGTACCGCGGTCGATCACATCACGTTGGAATACCTGGGCCGTGACTGCGGTCTCTCCTTGCCCTCATCCCGGAGCGCAGTGCAACCAATGGACATGATGACCGTCTACAATGTGGAGGGTGAGGTGCAGGTCTCAGCCCAAGGCATCGTGCGCACGCCGGGCGAGCTCGAGCGTATCCGCATCTATTATGACGGCAATGTCCCGCGCGCCATGGATCCGGCTCCGCTGGATGCCACCTATGTCATCGATTCTCCCCTGGTGCAGTGGGCAACCTACGGCGACGATGGCGAGGGCGGACTGCCAGAGGTCAACCCTGGCGATGAGGACTTTCCGCCTTCCTTCCCGGAACCAGAGCCCGAGCCAGAACCAGAACCTTCGGCACCCACGGCGCGGCTTGCCATCGAGCCGATCTTCGACGGCTATACCCTGGGTGTCAGTGTAGAGGTTGTGGCCTATGATCCGGACGAAGGCAGGGACAATGGGGATGGCATCGACAGGGTGTACTTCGCGATCGTCGGGCCGGACAACTACATCGTCCAGGAAACGACAGAAAGCATCGCAGCCTATTGTGCCTTTAGCGGCAACGAGAGCCCGTGCCCGCCCTACTATTTCGGGAGCAACGATATGGAATGGCCGTTCGGTGCCAGGATCGAGGATGGCCGCTACCGGGTCTTTGCGACGGTGTTCACGAAACGCGGGGTAGAGACCACACTGGAAGGCACGTTCGATGTGCGCTTAGAGCCCCAAGATGTCGAAGGCCCCATCATCGAGTACGTGGCTACTGACCCAGAAGGGAATGTTTGCTACGGCTGGGATCTCTTTATCGAGGCTGCCATTGAAGATGAGTCGGGCGTGCGTTCGGCGACGCTGCGCTATCGCACCTATGGCGACGACGTAGGCATTCCCGGCTTCCGTTCGCGGACCATGACGTCACGCGGTAACGTGTACGTCAGCCAGATCAGTGACATCAGTAGCACGGACATAGATTTCTATATCGAGGCGGTCGATTTCAATGGCAACCGCACGCGCAGTGAAGTATTTAACAGGCGCGGTGTGCGCTGCATCGACTAGGTGACAGGGCACTTCGGCTATACTTTCCCCCATCTCTGTCGGATACGACCAGACTAGGCCGGGCCCATCGCGCGCTTGGTGGGCCCGGCCTGGTCTGGACTGATACGTGACAAAGCTGTTGGCATTCCGTCGTGCGGCCGGTCGTTGCAATCCGCCGCAAAGAGGAGTACGATTGTCCGCGCCTCGAATGCCATACGCCCGCAATTCCTCTTACGTTTCGTCGCAGCTTCGTTCTGGTTCCACGGAGGGCTGTCATGTCTCCGCTTCGTATCAGCCTATTTGGCCGTCTCCGCTGTGTGCTGGGAGATCGTGAGATAATCGGCCTCGATGCGCGCAGGGTGCAGGAACTGCTCATCTTTCTGCTGTTACACCGCCAGCGTCCTCACTCGCGGGAGGCGTTGGCCACGCTCCTATGGGGCGATCGCAACGGTGTCCAAGCGAAGAAATACCTGCGCCAGACACTCTGGCAGCTTCAGTCGGCCATGGACGGCGCAGGGGACGGTACGCCGGCAGCGCTGCTGCGAGTCACGCCAGATTGGATCGAGCTCAACCCGAACACCAGTTTCTGGCTCGACATTGACATCTTCGAACGGGCTTACATGGCGACTCGCTCCATTGCCGATGGCCAGCTGCTGCCCAGTCAGCAAGCCCTTTTGCACCAGGCCATAAACCTCTATGAGGGCGACTTGCTTGAGGGCTGGTATCAAGATTGGTGTATCTTCGAGCGGGAGCGCTTTCAAAGCATGTTTTTGGCCATGGCGGACAAGCTGGTCAGCTATGCCGAATGCACGGGCGACTACACGATGGGCGTGCACTACTGTGAGCTGACGCTGCGCTACGACCATGCGCGCGAGCGTTCCCACCGCCGTCTCATGCGTCTCTATTACCTGGCCGGCAACCGCACCGCGGCCCTGCGCCAGTACGAAACCTGTGTTGTCATGCTACACCGTGAGCTGGGTGTGGAGCCGGCACAAAGCACAGTTGCCCTGTACGAACAGATCCGCCGCGATGACCTGGCGTTGCCGGCTACGCCTCTTGCCCATGCCGTCGACGCGCCCACTGTCGACGAGCTCTATACCCAGCTGAAGACCCTCCAGGATGCACTCTCCGTGCTGCAGGGCCAGGTCAACTCCTGTCTCTCCGCCATTGAGCGTACCCGCAGGCCCATTGCATGAGCTGCACCCCGATACCTCTTTTACGCGCCTCTTCTCCGAACCTCCTGCTGTTGTGAATCACCTATTGGACACTGTGAGCATTCGCCCGCCTGGCCCACGTGCGTGTTTGGCGGAAAAGACGCTGCAAAGACGCCGCGCAGACGGTCCGACTGACACCTCTTTGATATTGTCTGCGGCATGGCTGTTAACGATGCCCACTCGTTCATAGTCAAGATCTGGCTGGAAGAAACGACGGCCGAAGCCGGTCGTCCCACTTGGCGCGGCAGCTTGACTCACGTTGCTACGGGTCGCCGCACCTATTTTGCAGAGCTCGATATCTTGCCCAGACTGATTCGTCCGTATCTGCAGTCCATGTTGGCCGAGTCGCCACTGCCGGAAGGAGAGTAATCTATGCCTGTTACGCTGTCATATCCAGGTGTCTATATTGAGGAGGTCCCGAGCGGAGTCCGTACCATCGTGGGCGTCGCCACCTCCATCACCGCGTTTGTGGGCCGCGCCCTGCGTGGGCCAGTCAACCGGCCCGTGCGCGTGCAGAGTTTTGCCGAGTACGAACGGATCTTTGGTGGCCTGTGGGTCAACAGCGGCATGAGCTATGCCGTGCAACACTTCTTCCTGAACGGCGGCGCGGACGCGCTCATCGTGCGGGTCGTCCATACCGGCGATGGCACACCGGCCAACAACGCCGTTGCCGCCACCGGCGCGACTGGCGGGCTGAACCTGTCGGCCGCCAATGAAGGCGAATGGGGCAACCGGATCCGCGTCACAGTCGATCATGATACGCGGGACCCCGCGGACACCACGCTGTTCAACCTCATCGTGCAGGAAATGGACGGCACCAGCAGTAGCGCCAATGTCGTGGCCACCGAGGAGTTTCGCAACGTCTCCGTGACTGCCACGTCGCCCCGTTTCGTACAGGCCGTGCTGGCTGCCCAGTCGACCTTTGTGGTGGCCACCGCGGTGCCCAGCACGCGGCCAGGCGCTGCCTCCATATTCCTGACCGGCGGCCAGGACGGCATTGCCCCGACTGCCGGCGAGATTGAGGGGGATCAGGACGACAAGGAAGGACTCTACGCCCTCGAAGATGCTGACCTGTTTAACCTGCTCTGCATCCCGCCCGTAGCGCCGGGTGGTGACACTAACCCCGCGGTCTATACGGCGGCGCTGGCCTACTGCAAGGACCGCCGGGCCATGCTCATCGTGGACCCGCCCAACTCCTTCGGTACACCAGCCGCAGTGGAGAGTGACAGCCAGAACTCGTCTGGATTCATCGCCCCACTGCGCGACGAGAACTCCATTCTCTACTTCCCGCGAGTGCGCATTGCCGACGCCCTGCAAGAGAACCGCCTGGCAACCTTTGTCCCCTGTGGCGTGATGGCCGGCGTCATCGCCCGCACGGACGCCCAGCGCGGCATCTGGAAGGCTCCGGCCGGGCTGGACGCAGGGTTGGCTGGCGTGCGCGAGCTGGCGTACAAAATGACCGACGGTGAGAACGGCCTCCTGAATCCGCTTGGCGTCAACTGTCTGCGGGGCTTCCCCGTGATCGGCAACGTGGCCTGGGGCGCGCGCACAATGGAGGGCGCTGACCGGCTGGCGTCTGAGTGGAAATATGTGCCCGTGCGGCGGCTGGCGCTCTACATCGAGGAAAGCCTCTATCGCGGCACCCAGTGGGTGGTCTTTGAGCCCAATGACGAGCCGCTCTGGGCCCAGATCCGGCTGAATGTCGGTGCGTTCATGCAAGATCTCTTCCGCCAGGGCGCGTTCCAGGGGAGCTCGCCGCGCGAAGCCTTCTTTGTCAAGTGCGACCGCACGACCACAACCCAGAGCGACATTGACCGCGGCATTGTCAACGTTCACGTCGGCTTTGCACCGCTCAAACCAGCAGAGTTTGTGGTCATCCGCATCCAGCAGATTGCCGGCCAGACCGGTGCATGAGGGAGGTTGTCATGGCACAGTTCAGCGTAAACACGAATCGCTTCGATCCGTACAAGAACTTCAAGTTCCGCGTCAAATGGGATGGCCGTTACGTGGCTGGCGTCAGCAAAGTCAGCGCGCTCAAGCGCACGACCGATCCGGTCGAGCACCGTGAAGGCGGCGATCCCAGCACCGTGCGCAAATCACCAGGCCAGACCAAGTTTGACCCCATTACGCTCGAGCGCGGCGTCACACACGACATCGAGTTCGAGATCTGGGCTAACAAGGTCTGGAACTTTGGCTCAGGATTGGGGGCGGAAGTCTCGCTCAAGGATTTTCGCAAGGACATCATTATCGAGATGTACAACGAGGCCGGCCAGCTTGCCATTTCGTACAAGGTCTTCCGCTGCTGGGTCTCTGAATACACCGCGATGCCCGAGCTCGATGCCAGCGCCAATGCCGTGGCGATCCAGTCCATTGTTCTCCAGCACGAGGGATGGGAGCGCGACTTCGACGTAACCGAGCCGACTGAACCCAGCTTCGTGGAGCCTGCATAGCAGCGCACGCGCTGAAATCACAGTGACACGTTGGACAGCGTAACCACCATGGGTACGGCGCGCCTTGCCGCACCCACTGTGCGCGGTACGCGGGCTGTCACGGCGATGATTCTGGAGCTTGCTCTATGCGACCGCTTTCCGCTGCCGAGCTGTTGACCGTTTGGGAAAGCAACGTTCAGCGTTTGCCGTTGACGCAGGCGCTGGCGATGTTGGCTGCCGCTTCGCCCGATGAGACGGCAGACGAACTGGCCAGGTTGCCAATCGGCAGCCGCAATGAACGGCTGCTTACCCTGCGTGGCTGGCAGTTCGGTCCCGAAATGACAGCGCTGGCTGGCTGTCCCGCCTGTGGCGAGCAGGTCGAGCTCACGTGTTGGGTAGAGGACCTGCAGACACAGCCTGAGCACGGACTTCACGGCCCGTTGCCCACGCTGGAGACTCAGGGCGGCCCGGTTAGCTTCCGCCTGCCCAATACCTATGATCTGCTGGCGGCCGGCCAGGCCCCGGACGTGGACGCGGCTCGTTTGATCGTCGCTCGTCGCTGTCTCCAGGCGACTGAAGCCATATCGCCAGATTCTTTGGAGCCAGCGCTGTTGGATCGTCTGGCCGCAGCCATGGAAACGGCTGATCCCCTGGCGCTGATCGAGCTTGCTGCGCATTGCCCCCACTGTGACCATGACTGGTCTGCGCTGCTCGACGTAGCGACATTCTTCTGGCAGGAGGTGCAGACGTGGGCTCAGCGGACGCTGCGTGACGTGCATCTCCTGGCCCGCGCCTACGGCTGGAGCGAAGACGAGATTCTTAAGATGAGTCCGGTACGTCGTCAGGCCTCTCTGCAGCTAGCA
>JACFMY010000576.1 GCA_019455155.1 Caldilineaceae bacterium | reverse complement strand
GTGGCTCCTGCGCCACCAGGCCAAACAGGTGACGGTTGCCATGCCCGATGCCCTGCTGGCAGAGTTTGCGTTCTTGCCCGGCGCGGATGAAATTGTTGGGTCCGAGGCCGTTGGGAGTGACTACGACCTGATTGTGGCGCTGGACATGTCCAGCGCCGACCGCATGGCCGAAGTCTTCAGAGCCGACGCCCACGCTGACATCCCAATCGCCGTCATCGATCACCATATTACCAATACGCGCTTTGGCGCTGTGAACTGGGTGCAAGCGGAGTGCGCCGCCACCGCACAGATGTTGACGTACCTGGCCATGGAGCTGGAGGTGCCGTTGCGTGGCCCGCTTGCCGAATGTTTGCTGACGGGCATCATTACCGATACCCTCTGTTTCCGGACGAGCAACACGACGCCAGCTGTGCTCGAGGCCGCGATGTGCCTGCAGCAGGGCGGCGCGGATCTGGCCGCAATTGTCAGCCGTACAGTGAATCGCATGCCCTTTACCCGGCTGCGGCTCTGGTCGCTGACGCTGGGCAGCGCGACACTGCAAGATCGTGTGCTCTGGGTGACGGTCAGGCGTGACCAGCTGATTACAGCGGGCCAGAACGACGACGATTCCGGGCTTTCCAGTATCCTCTCCATGGTAGAGGAGGCGGATATGAGCGCGGTTTTCACCGAAAAAATAGGCAAAAACGGACAAGCGACGGTAGAATGTAGTTTCAGAGCCAAGCCGGGCTTCAATGTCGGTGACCTGGCCTATTCTTTGGGCGGCGGCGGGCATGCCCCGGCCAGCGGCTGTACGCTGGTGGGCAACCTGGAGGAAGTCGTCAACAGAGTTGTGGCCGCGCTGATTGAGGAGCGGCGGCGTCAGGCTCAGAATATGGTATCGGATTGAGGAGACGACACGGCGTGCGGCACTGGGCGTGAAATATCAAGGCCCTGCGATCGCTGCTGAATGGCCGTGGTTTGATTGTCTCATTTGTACATCGGAGCAAAGCGCGCGTGCCTGCCCGTGAGAGCTCGCTGAATGGCCTGCTGGTTGTAGACAAACCGGGCCGGGCCCACAACGAACAAGCTATCCTCCATGGGAACGCTGCCGTTGCCCGACCTCCGACCCTCCCCGTTCAACAGCGGCACGACACCTATTTGTTGACCAGCCACGACGTGGTCGGTCGAGTACGTCGCTGGAGTGGCCAACGGCGTATCGGCCATACGGGTACGCTCGATCCCATGGCCAGTGGCGTGTTGCTGCTTTGCCTGGGCAGCGCCACGCGGTTGGTCGAATATTACCAGGGTGAGCGCAAACAGTACTATGCTGAGATTTCTCTCGGCGCGGCGACGGACACCTATGACGCTGAGGGCACAGTGACGGCAACCGCCCGTGTGCCCCAACTGGACGTCGAGGCCATTGAACAGGCGCTGGCTGCCTTTCATGGCACCATATTACAGCGGCCGCCCGCCTTTTCGGCCATCAAACAGGACGGCGAAGCGCTCTACTACAAGGCACGACGGGGTGAAGAGGTCGAAATCGCGCCGCGTGAGGTCACCTTTCACCGGCTGGATCTGCTGGCTTTTGACGCGCCCAATCGCATCCAGCTGCGCGTGCTCTGCTCCGCGGGCGGGTACATCCGGAGCCTGGCTCACGATCTAGCCCAGGCCCTGGGCACGTATGGCCATCTGGCCCTCTTGCGGCGTGAAGCGGTGGGTGCGTTCACGCTCAAAGATGCTCACTCCCTGGAGAGTATCGAGGAAGTAGCGCGTGCTGGCCGGCTGCACACTCTTCTGAAAGCGCCAGGTTGGGGCCTGCCGCTACCTGTGGTGCGCGTGGAAGGCGATCTCATCCGCCGCCTGGGCTTTGGCCAGGTGGTGGCTCTGGCGGCAGAACCCTGCGATCCGGTGCGCCATCTGGCGCAGATTCACGATACAGAAGGACAGTTTGCCGGCATTGCTCGTCGCCTGCGCAGGGCAGACGATGGGGACCGGTGGCTGTGGAAAGCAGAGAAGTGGTTACGGTAAGTTCACCAATCCACGTAAATGGGCAAGCTATGCAAACGTTCGATGACGTGCGCAAAGCCAACATCTCCGGCCCCACGGCGCTCACCATCGGTAACTTCGATGGAATACATCGTGGGCATCAGGCGCTGCTGGCGCGCCTGAAGATTGAGGCTGAAACCCTGGCAGCAAACCACGGCGGGCAGGCTTGCTCCGCGTTCCTGACCTTTGATCCTCATCCGCTGCGCGTGCTCCGCCCGGACCACCTCCATCTGTTGTTGACCACGCCTCGCGAGCGACTGGTTGAGGCTGCGGCGCTTGGCATCGATCTGGGCATCATCCACCCCTTTGATCTGGAGACCGCAAAGCTGAGCCCGCGAACCTTTGTCGAGACGCTAAAACGTCATCTCGGATTGGCGGCGCTCGTGGTGGGACCCGATTTTGCCCTTGGCCGTAACCGGGCCGGCGATGTCCCGGCGTTGGAAGCACTTGGCCAGGAACTGGACTTTCGCGTGGTCGTGATCGATCCGGTCCAGTTCGGCCACCATCCCGTACGCAGCAGCCACATTCGCCGGCTCTTGCAGGACGGTGAGGTTTCCGCCGCGGCTGAACTACTAGGGCGTCCCTACCGGGTTTCCGGTGTGGTGGAACGCGGCGACCAGCGTGGCCGTACAGTTGGCATTCCCACGGCGAACATACGCCCCCCCAGCGATAAGCTGGTGCCCGCTGATGGTGTCTATGCCACGCGTACGCTCATCGCTACCTTTGACCGGGTGCACATCTTCAACAGCGTGACCAATGTGGGCGTGCGCCCGACCGTTGATGGTCTCCACCATCGCGTGGAGACCCATATTCTAGATTTCCCGCCGCCTGGCCAGATCGATGACCTGTACGGGCAGACGCTTGCTGTGGAGTTTATTGCCCGGCTGCGGGGCGAGATACGCTTCGCTAGTGTGGGTGAGCTTGTGGAGCAAATCCACGTGGATATTGCTCAGGCGCGGTCGCTGTTTACCGCTTAAAAAACCGTTGCGGGCGGCGCGCCTTGCCGCTAGCTCCATCTGGCGCTGGCGAACCTTTTGGCTGGTGAATAAGATGATAAGCAAAACTCGCGTTCTAATTGTTGTTGGTGTGCTGTTAGGCTTGCTGGCAGGTTGCGTGTCACCAGGACCGGTTATCCTCACCGGCGGCCCCCAACCGCCGATTCGCGATCCCAATATCTTCGGACAGCCGAACCGCAACGTTCAGCCGATCACTGACTTGCCGGCTCTGCAGGCGTGTGTCGACGCTGGCGTGTCGGCCTATGGCGTCACGCTTCAAACGACCAACGTTCGCAGCCAGCCGAGCCTCGATGCCTGCCGGGTTGGTAAGCTGCCCAGGGGCACGTTGGTTGAGATCACGAACTATACGGTCAACACGAACACGCACGATGCTGCCACGGCCGTGTCCGCTGCCGCGCCGGCAGCCGCGGAGGGTCCTACGGTCGGCTACGTAGAAGACATCCAGCCCATCTTTGTGCGCGCGTGCACCGTCTGCCACAGCGCGATTGCCAGAACGTT
>JACFMY010000575.1 GCA_019455155.1 Caldilineaceae bacterium | reverse complement strand
CAAGGTACTCTCGCCGCAGGCCATGCTGGAGCGGATCGATGATCGCTACGCGTGGCTCCGCGATCGCTCACGGGATGCCACAGGCCGCCACCAGGCCTTGCTGGCCGCCATCGACTGGAGTTTTGGCCTGCTGGAAGAGGAGGAGCAGACGCTCTTTTGCCGGCTGTCCGTATTCTCCGGCGGCCACACCCTGGCGGCCGCCGAAGCGGTCTGCGCCGCGGTTGGCGATTCTCTCTCCCCGGCCGCGGTCATGGATGGGCTGGAGTCGCTGTTGGACAAGAGCCTGGTGCGCCGTGAAGAGGGTCCGGACGGCGAGCCGCGCTTTACCATGCTCGAGACGATCCAGCACTATGCCCGATCACGTCTGGCCGTGCGCGACGATGCGAACCTGACGCACAGCCGGCACGCTGCCTATTTCCTGGCCCTGGTAGAAAAGGCGGAAAGCAGTCTGCGTGGCCCCCAGCAGGCGGAGTGGCTAGACCGGCTGGCGGCAGACCACGGTAACCTGCGCGCGGCGCTCCGCTGGCTGCTCAACGAACGGAAAGCAGCCGCCGCGTTGCGCTTCGCTGCGGGTCTCTGGCGCTACTGGTGGATGCGTGCCTATTTGAGCGAAGGGCGTGATGCCCTGGAACAGGTATTGGCCCTGGCTGCCGCCGCCACACTGGACGAAGCCGGATTGGCCCTGCGCGCCAAAGTGCTAGGAGGCGCGGGAAGCCTGGCACGCGATCAAGGCAATTATGTGCAGGCTCGCGCCTGGTTCGAAGAGAGTCTCGCCATCTGCCGTGCCCTGGGCGAGCAGGCCGGCCTTGCGGCTGCCCTGAACAACTTGGGCTCGCTCGCCATCTATCAGGAGGACTATCTCAGCGCGCAGCCGCTCTTCGAAGAAAGTCTGGCCCTGCGCCGGCAGGCGCAGGACACAATTGGTACGGCCGGGTCACTCAACAATCTGGGCCTGGTGTTGATGCAGCTGGGAGAGTATAGCCGCGCTATGGAGCTCTACCAGGAGAGCCTGCAGCTCTACCGGCGGCAAACTGATCAGTGGGGCGAGGCACCGGCGCTCAACAACGTGGGCTTCGCCGCTTTCAAGCTGGCTGACCTGGACAAGGCGCGCGCTAGTTTTGTCGAGAGCCTCCTGCTCTTTCAATCATTGGGTGACCGTGAGGGTATGGCCACTATTATTGAGGCAACGGCCTGGATCGCGTTGGCAGAGGGGCAACTTGAACGGTCAGCTGCGTTGGCTGGCGCCGCTGAAAGTCAACGCCGCGCATTGGGCACCGTGCTCTATGGTCTCGACCAGAATGAGCACCAACATGCGGTCGGCCAATTGCGCAAGCAATTGAATGCACAGCGCTTTGCTGCCGCCTCGGACCGCGGCGAGGCGCTGACACTAGCCCAAGCTGTGGAGCTGGCCCTTAAGGGCTGAGGAGAGAGTGTAAACATGGCTCACCACGGAACCGGCGGTGTGTTGCTCGCCGGGCGGCTCATCGCCGTTGGCCCGGATGTGGAACCTCCAGAATATGTGCTCGATGCCGACCGCTGTGAGCTTGGCCGCTCACCGCTGCGCGATATTGTGGTGGCGGATCGAACCGTGTCACGGCTGCACGCCGTAATTGAGCGCCAGGATGAACGCTACTTGCTGCGCGACGCGGGCAGCGCCAACGGTACCTTTGTCAACGGCCAACGCCTCACCGAACCTCACTTGCTCCAAGATCGGGACACCATTGGTCTTGGGACGCCCGCCGCGCGGCTGCGCTATGTAGACCCCGACCCAACCTTTATCCGGCCGCACGAAACGGAGCCGCACACGCACGGGCTGGAATACGATGAGGCGCGCCTGCGTTTTGCCCTGGACGGTGTGCCGCTGGAACTGCCTTCGACACAGTTTCATCTTCTGCTGCATCTTTATCGCCAGGCGGGCCAGGTCTGTTCGCGGGAGAGCTGCGCGCAGGCCGTTTGGGGCCGGTCGTACGATCCGGCGTTGGATGCGGGCGCGCTGGATAAGATCGTGTCGAAGCTAAGGCAGCGTCTGGCCGCGGCTCGTCCCGGCGGCAACGACCTGATCCAGGTGCGTCGGGGCGTGGGTTATTGGCTAGAAATGGAGGATGAGACCGGCGGCTGACCCTATAGATACGGCCAGCGTGACGGACCAATGAATCAGCGCTCGGCGATTTCCTGCACGGCCTGGTCTATGAAACGGTCAATGATGCTGAACAGCTTATCGAAATCGATAGGTTTGCTGAGATAGTCATTGGCGCCAGCAGCCAGGCACCGCTCGCGGTCGCCTGGCATGGTCAGGGCTGAGAGCGCCAGGATAGGCGTTTGAGCTACTTTCCTATCCTCGTCCGCGCGGATGCGCCGCGTCGCTTCCAGCCCGTCTATATCGGGCATCTGGATGTCCATCAGGATCACGGCGGGCGCAAGCGTGTGAGCATGGTGTAGCGCTTCGGCTCCGTTGAGTGCCGTTGCAACGCGGTAGCCGGCGCCCATGAGCCGGCCCCGTAGAAGATCGACATTGACCAGGTTGTCATCTGCCACCAAAATCAGAGGGCCATCCGCTGACGGTGGCACATCAGGAGAAGTGGAGTAGTTCCCCGGCCCTTCTTCCATAACCCGGGCCGCGCGGCCCAGATCTCGTTCACCCAGCGGTAATGTCACCCGGAAGCGGCTGCCCGCGCCAGGCGTGCTTTCAACCGTCAGGCTTCCGCCATGCAACTCCGTCAGCCGCAGCGCCATGGAAAGACCCAACCCTGTTCCCATCTGTTCGGAGGTCTGTGCGCTGTCGATCTGCAAAAAAGTTCTGAAGAGCCTGTTCAGATCGTCGCTGCTGATGCCGATGCCTTTGTCCCAAACCGTAAAGCGCGCGACACCTTCACTTTCCACAAGCTCCACGGTCAGGCCAAGCTCGCCTTCTTCAGGGGTAAACTTCACCGCGTTGCTGAGCAGATTGACGAGGATTTGGGTCAAACGTCGCCCGTCGGCCTGCATAATGGCATCAGCGGGCTCAAGCCAATAGCGAACTGTGTGCCGCTTGGCCTTTGCCATTTGGTGAACCATGCGCAGGCTTGCCTGGCAGACGTCATCGATGACCACCAACTGCTTCAGCAGCGTCAGACGGCCGGCGTCGATCTTAGCCATGTCCAGGAGATCGTTGATCAGCTCCAACACATGCCGCCCGCTTTCCTCGATCAGCTGCAGCGTACGGATCTGGCGCTCTGTCAACGGTCCATATAGGCCTTTGTGCAACGCTTCGGCCAGTCCCAAGACGCCGGTCAGGGGCGTGCGCAACTCATGGCTCATGTTGGCCAGGAACTCATCTTTGAGACGTGCAGCCTGTTCCAGCGCTGCATTCGCGGTGTGTAGTTGGTCACGGCTCTGGCGCAGCGTCTCTTCGGCCTGCTTACGTTCGCTGATATCACGGGCTGCGGCATAGATCGCTGACCCCGCGGTGGCCGCGCGCCATTCGAGCCAACGCAGCGTGCCATCATGACGCCGGATCCGGTTGACGAAATACTCTTCGGTATCTGCGCTCTGCAACGATGCTAGCCACTGCCGCGTCTTTTCC
>JACFMY010000574.1 GCA_019455155.1 Caldilineaceae bacterium | reverse complement strand
GGAAGAAGCCAAATGTGAACAATGGATGGTCGTCCACGCTGAGCACATCAAACAGATCGAGGACGGTGACGCTACGTTGGGCAGCCGGCGTAGCAGGCCGCCGGGAGGAAACGAAGAGAGTGGGCGCCTGAGTCGACCGGACAGCGACGCTAGTCTGTGCAATCCCGGCGACGCCAGCGGGACCGGCCAGGGTGATAGGTGCGTTGCGCGAGGGCTGCTGTGTGCTGAGGAATTGTAGCGCCGCGGCCGCGCCGCCAGCTACGTGGCCAACGGCGGCGGCTCGCGCGAGCAGGTTACGGCGGTCGTAACGCGGCAAGTGGGCCAGGTCGTCAAGATCGAGCACGGGGACCTCAGGGCACTGGTTGAATGCGATAGCCAGGCAGCGCCGCTTGCTCTTCATAGGCAATGGGCAGTGCTACCGGTTCCACAAGACGGGCCAGATCGTCTTGGGTGACGCGCAGGCGCTGGCTGATGTCTTGTACAGGCGCGTTGGGGTAAAGGCCGCGCTCAGCCTGCTCTGCCATCCAGTGCTGTGCCTCGACACGCAGCATGGCCTGTTCCAGGGGGGTGGCCTGGGCCGCGGCCAGGGCATCGAAGACCGTGTTCAAAAAGGAATGGCTTGCATTCAACTCGTTCCGGATAGCGTCGATCTGCTCTTCCCAGGCGGGGATGAGGGACATGCCGTAGCCTCCCATGGCAATGCGCGCTTTGACAGCCAGCCAGCTGCGCTGGTCCAGCAAGAGCCACAGTTGCTGCTGCAGCGAGATCTCTTGGACGCTTTGGTAAAAGCGTGTGCGCGCCTCGTCTTCGGCCAGCAGCGCCTGGACGAGGCTCGCCTTTTCTGGGTCGATATCGACGCCGCCCGTCAGGTTGATGCGCTCCGCCAAGAGGAGCGCGGCCTGCTGGCGGGCTTCTATCGCGCTCTGCGTCGCCGAATCGTAGGGCACGGGTACACCAAGCGTAGTCAGTGTCGGTGTGATCATGACGCCAGCACCGGTAAGATATGGATTGCGGGCCAGATCAGTGACCTGTGCTATGAGCGCGCGATCGTTGATGCCGGCCGCGATTGGGCGCAGCTCATTGAAAATCTGGCTGCGTTGTGCGGGCAAGAGCTGCGGCGTCTGGGTCCCGATGCGCAAGGCCTGGACCACGATTTCAGCAGCCGCGCGCTCGTATCCGCCGTCCAGTAGGCCCTGGGCTGCCTGGGCGAGACGCTGCGCCCGCTCGAGTGGCGGTACGGAATCGGCCAGGATCGCGGCCGGAACGATTAAGCGAAAGACCTGGCCGGCACGCGCGCTCTGGTCCGCCCTGAGATAGAGCTCCCCCAACTGATTCAGGCGGCTGGCGCGTTCAAGGGGCGGGATATCAGCGGCAAAGGTGAGGATCACACGCGCGGTCTCCAACTGGCCAGCCTGGATAGCCTGGGCGGCCAGGCCGGCGGCTGAATCACCGGCCAACTCGCGCAGGGCCAGCTGTGGCAGGATAAACTCGGAGCGGGCCGCGGCAAGCGGATCGACGGTCAACGACGGGCGTTGCTCAGCGCGCAGGGTTAGGAAAGCTGCCAACGCTGCGATGCCGACAAGGAGACAGACGAGAAAGGCCAGCATCAGCAGCCGCTCCATCCAGAGGGTGGGACGGCGCAAGGAAGCGGCGTTGGGGTCCATGAGCTCGTTTGACATGGTGGTGAGTATACCACCTCTGGGAGAGGGCATCCGAATCGCCTCAATCTGATGCAAAGAACGATGCATTGAACGGGGTATTGAACGATGCATTGAACGATGCATTGAACGATGCATTGAACGATGCATTGAACAAAGTCGGAATGCCAATCAGAGGATCAATTTTGGCATGATTTTTGCCGTATGCTAAGATAGCCACTTGACTGTGCAACCTGTGCACCTGGAGATCAGCGCCGCACACGTAAAGCCAGGCTGTGGATCGGCGACGCCCATCTGTCATTGCAGCACGAGCATGAGCTCAGCCATGTGATATGGGTTGTTGAGTCCTGTGCAGGTCAATCCTGTCATTGTTGCCCATCTGGGTTCAACATGGGATTAGGCGCAGGGAGATTGACTGTCCAAGGAGTTTACTTTATATGCAGAACACCCGGCTAGATAGACGCTCTCCATCAGCGGGCGGCGTAGGTCGCCTGTTTGAAGGGCCAGCGGCTTGGTTGGTTACGTTCATTCTCATCCCCGCCCTGATCGTCGCAATTCTACTGCTGCCACCTGTCAGCCTGCTAGAACGCCTACAGACATTCGCCTATACCCGTATTGGTGCAAATGGTGGTGCCATTGCCGAACCGGATGGGACCACGGTGAATTTCCCCGCCGAAGGCGTTATTACGAACTTCCAGGCCAATATCGAAAGCACGCCGCGCACCGATTTTATCGAGGGCCAGGCTGGCGGTGAGATGTTCCGGGCAGCCCAGAACCTTCCCGATAATCTGGTGTCCAAGAGCCCGGTTTACCATGTCGAGATTCGCGGGCGTGCCCCGGTTCAGGTCGTTGTGTCGATTCCTATCCCCAATGACAGTCTGCCCTACGAGACGCTATCCGTCTATGAGTGGACAGGAGAAGTCTGGCGTCACATGCCCTCACGGGTGCTGCCGGATGCAGATATCATCGAATCGCGCCTGGACTACATGCCGGCCCACTTCATGGTGGTGCAGACGACGCCGACCGTACCGGCCGTCACCCTTGATCTGGATCTGGAGGGCGAGCTGCCCCAGGGCGCGGTGGCAACCAGCGAGGCCCGTGGCTATCTCAATCTGCGTGGCGATGGCGGCTTGGATGGCCAGGCGCCGCCCAATGCGGGCAACACCATTCCAGTTGTGACCAATGTGGAAGGACACACCGTCCGTACCGATCTGATCAACAACCTGTTGGTCGATCCCGGGTTGCAGGACAACCAACTCCTCACCCTGGAACAGTTGGTGATGAACAATGGCTATCCTGGACTGTTGGTTGATTATCGCGGCGTCGACGCCGTGCCCAGCGCGCGGGCAGACTATGCGCGCTTTATGGGCGCGTTGGCTGATCGCTTGCGCGCCAATGGCAAAGCGCTGTCGGTGCGCGTGGAACAGCCGATTCCTATCTCGGCTGAAGAGTGGAACACCGGCGGCTACGATTGGCGGGCGCTTGGACAGGTCGTTGATAAGCTGATCATTCCAGCTCCGGTAGACCCGCGTGCCTATGCACCCGGCGGCGAGATGGAGCAGATGCTCGCCTTCGCGACGAGCGAAGTGGATCGGAGCAAGATTTCCATCGAGTTGGTGGGCCAATCTGTCGAGCGCAGTGGCAATTATCTGCTGCTCAAAGGCTATCAGGAGGCACTCAAGCCGCTTATGGGCGAGATCCAGGCTGAAAGCGGTGAAAGTGGGGTGCTGCAGCTCAGCCTTGACAACGCGCGGCTGCAAGGTCAAGTTCAGTGGGACGACGCGCTGGGTCTCTACTACTATATGTACACCGACGACCAGGGACTACAGCGTACGGTCTATATCGAGAGCGCCGGCAGTCTCGGCCACAAACTCGATATGCTGCGTGCATTCAATATTACGAATGTCAACCTGCAGCTGCCGGCCAACAACG
>JACFMY010000573.1 GCA_019455155.1 Caldilineaceae bacterium | reverse complement strand
CCAGCGGCACCTTGAAGCTGGCCATGAAGCGGCCCTCGGCGTCCACGGTCGTCACGGCCAACGCCGCGCCCACCGGCACACCGTCCTGGTTGCCTTCCAGGTTGACGTACACCGTATCGCCGGCCAGCCAGCCTGCGCCGCCGACGGAGACCGTGTCCCCAGACGCGGCGGCGATGGGCGCGATCACAATAATCGGTTCGGTGCTGGGCGGTAACGGCAGTGCCCCCTGTTCGCCAGCGACAATGGGCTGCACAATACAGCCACTCGTCACCATCATGAGGGCGAGAAGCACAGGCAGGAGGAGCCAGGACATCCCCCCTGGCCTGAGGTGCATTCGAACAGGAAGCAATGGACGCAAGGTGATCGCTCCGTTTCTCACTGGGCGAGCGCAAAGGGGTAGAAAGCGCCCGCTTATGCACTGGCGGCGACTAGGGGCAGCGTAGACAACTCTACCCTCGATCATACTCGCGACGGCGGGCAGATTCAATCACTTATCCAGACTTTTTTCAGTCCAAAAGCATGCTCCCGCTCCGGATTCGTCCATGAAGTTTTCCACCGGATGATGGCCTCGTTCTTGCGGCTATCTGTGCCAGCTCGACTGACATGCGGTATAATCTCGTCCGCAGCACCAAGCGCCATCTCTGGCAATCACCCTAAGCATTCGCTACTGAACGGAGGCGACCATGTCCGAATCCACCGCCGCCACCTTTCCGTTTGGCCAGCCCATGGTCTGGCAACCCAATCCGGAGTGGATGGCGGCCAGCAACCTGCAGCACTTCATGCGGCGCCACGGCATTGAGAACTATGCGGCGCTGCAACAGCGCGCCGTCGCGGATGTTGCCTGGTTTTGGGATGCTGTGATGGCCGATCTGGGTATTGCCTTCTACCGGCCGTATACCAGGATCCTGGATCTAGCGGAAGGCGTGGCGTTTCCCCGCTGGTGTGTGGATGGCCAGATGAACATCGTCCACAACTGTTTGGACAAATGGCAGGCCACCCCGACGCGCGACCGCGTGGCGCTGCGCTGGGAGGGAGAAGAAGGCGCCACACGCACGCTGACCTACGGCGAGCTCTTTGTCGAGGTCAATCGCTGTGCCAACGCGCTCAGGAGCCTCGGATTGGGCAAAGGGGACGCAGTGGGGCTCTACATGCCCATGATCCCGGAGCTGGCGGTCGCCTTTCTGGCGATTATCAAGATCGGCGGGATCATTCTGCCGCTCTTTAGTGGCTACGGTCACAGCGCCATTGTGGCACGATTGGCTGACGCGGACGCCAAGGCCATTGTCGTCGCAGATGGCCTGCTGCGCCGGGGTCAGGCTGTGCCCATGAAGCCGACGGTAGATGAGGCCGTGCCGGAGGTGCCGTCGCTGCAGCACGTGCTTGTGGTGCGCCGGGCGGGGATCGCGGATCTTTCATGGACGCCCGGCCGCGATCACTGGTGGCACGACCTCGTACCCGTGCAGCCCGCAGAAGCCGCCACGGAACGGACAGATGCCGAAGATGTGCTAATGATCATTTACACTAGCGGGACGACCGGCCGTCCCAAGGGCGCGGTTCACACGCACTGTGGCTTCCCCATTAAGGCGGCCCAGGACATGCGCCATGCCATGGATCTCAAATCAGAGGATACCATGTTCTGGTTTACCGACATGGGCTGGATGATGGGCCCCTGGCTGGTCTTTGGCGCGCTACTCAGCGGGGCTGCGATGGTCTTTTATGACGGCGGCCCCGATTATCCTGATGTCGACCGGGTATGGGCGTTGGTGGAGCGCCACCGGATCAGCCATCTGGGGATTTCCCCGACGCTCATTCGCGCGCTGCGGGTTCACGGCCCTGAGCCGGTTGCGCGCCATGACCTGTCCACTCTCCGTATGGCTGGCTCGACAGGCAGCCCCTGGGACCCGGAAAGCTGGCTGTGGCTCTTTGAGACCGTCTTGCAGCGCCAGAAGCCCATCCTGAACTATTCCGGCGGCACGGAGATCAGCGGTGGAATCTTGTGCGGCGATTTCTTTACGCCGCTCAAACCGTGCGCGTTTGCCGGGCCCGTCGTGGGCATGGACGCCGATGTGGTGGATGAGGATGGCAGACCTGTCCGGAACGCGGTGGGCGAGCTAGTCATCCGGCAGCCGTGGATCGGCATGACGCGAGGCTTCTGGCGGGACCGCCAGCGCTATCTGGACACCTATTGGAGCCGGTATCCCGGCCTATGGGTCCATGGTGATTTTGCCGCCATTGACGAGGACGGTCTGTGGTATATATTGGGGCGCAGCGACGATACCATTAAGGTGGCGGGCAAGCGGCTCGGTCCGGCTGAGGTAGAGGCCATCCTCAATACCCATCCGGCCGTCCGCGAGTCGGCCGCGATTGGTGTGCCCCATCCAGTAAAAGATCAAGAGGTGGTGGCCTTCTGCGTATTGAAGGAAGGCCACGCGCCGGACGAAGCGCTGCGCCAGACGCTGATTGACCTGGTAACAATGGAGCTGGGCAAACCGCTCAAGCCACGCACCGTCAAGTTTGTTACCGCCCTGCCCAAGACGCGCAATGCCAAGGTTATGCACCGCATCATTCGGGCCGCATATTTGGGACAGCCTATGGGTGATCTGAGCAGCCTGGAGAATCCGGCCACCGTGGACGCCATTCGCGAGGCGAGCTAACACCAGCGTGACCGGCCAATCAGGCCGGAGCGCTTTGAAGCTCCTTGAGCGCTGCGATGATGGCGTCGGGCGAGAGGCGGCGCGTGTAGTTGCTGTCTACATGGGCCAGCGCGATCACGCCGTCCGTACCCACCACAAAGGTGCCGGGCACAGGCAGCTCAAAGCTGGCATCGCCGTTGTGAGCGATAATGTCGTAGCCGCTCCGGCTGTAGATGGGGCGGAGACTCTCCGGCAGTGTGAAGACCAGGCCGAAGCGCCGGGCAATCTGGTTACCCGTATCGCTCAGCACCTCGAACTCTAGGCTCAGCTTCTCAGTGGTGGAAAGCGAGTAATCTGGCTGCTCAGGGGAAATGGCGAGCAACGTTGCGTTTTGTGCCTGGATGTCGTCAAGCCGCGCTTGCAGGACGCGTAGCGCCACGCTGCAATATGGACACCAGCCGCCCCGATAGAAGACGATTACGGCAGGGCCGTTGGCCAGGAGTGACTCCAGAGAGACGGATTGGCCTGTAGCGTTCGGCAGGGTGAAGGACGGTGCTTTGTCGCCGCTGCGTAGCGCCTTGTGCTCGATATCCAAGGCCGCTACCTCGTCGCCGGCCTCATCCATAATGGCTTGGATTTCTGGATTGCGCTTGCTACGACGTTCCTGCTCCAACGCAGCCAGCTCCGGCATCACATTCATAGTGTCCCCCTTATCGGTCTTTCGTTGCCACGTGCACATGTCGTCATGGCGCGTTCATTGAATCCGTTTGTTCCCGGTCCTACTTTGCCGTGACGCGCGACAATTCGCTGTGACCTGACTTACGTCTGCGGGAGATGTGCCGGTGTTTGTGGCGGTTCGCTGCGTCTGGGCACGGGCACTAGCCCAGGTGGCTTCACGCCGCCATCATTGATCCGCTGCGCTGTCTCTACTGGCTTACCGGTTGTAAAAGACGCTGCT
>JACFMY010000572.1 GCA_019455155.1 Caldilineaceae bacterium | reverse complement strand
TCAACCACTCCTCCGCTATGTCGGCCTATTACCATATTGATTTCTTAACTTTCATTATAGGGCGTCAGCCGGTCAAGCTATGAAACTATCCCCACAATCCCAAACCCTATGAAGACGACGATCAATTAGATAACAAGATTAAGAATGGTTTGGAAAAGAAACGCGCAGCCATCCCAAACCTTATGGCCGGCGCATACCAGGCCGTTCTTCGACCATGGGCGGCAATGCCTCGCTTCCTTCTTCGGCGCTCAACTCGCCGCCGGCTGCCGTGTCGGGCTGGGCAAGCTCAGTCGTATAGAGATAGGGAACAGGATCGTTGTACCCGCCCCAGCCGTCGAAGCGGTTGAAAGGATGAATACGGATGGCAAAGTGCAGGTGGGAAGCAAAGCGCCGGCGCAGCATATCGATACGGGCAACCACCTGGCCACGTTCGACCCGTTGGCCGGCCTCCACTGCGATGTCCCCAAGGTGAGCATAGAGTGATTCCCCCCAACGATGCTCGATCTTGAGATACCGGCCAAATCCGCCCGGTTCGTTGCTGATTTCCGTTACCCGCCCATCGTCAGCTGCC
Source organism: Caldilineaceae bacterium (assembly GCA_019455155.1). Taxonomy (GTDB): domain Bacteria; phylum Chloroflexota; class Anaerolineae; order Caldilineales; family Caldilineaceae; genus JACFMY01. The sequence goes on along the minus strand of JACFMY010000572.1, from coordinate 3,034 downwards.
AGCACATTGGCGCCGGGCTTGGCGGCTATGTCTACACCAGGATGACCTTTTAGCGGTATGCCGTTATAGGTGAAGCGTCCATGGTAGCCAGGATGGGCGCCCCATCCCTGTAGCACGATCGCCTGGCCGTCAAGTGGCAAGGAAAGATAGATGCCTTCAGGTTCGTATTGTCCGGCCCAGTTAACAAAATGAATCAGGCGTGTTGTCATCAGACATTAATCAACGAGAGCAGCCGCCGATTGGACAAGGGTTTAGCAGTTGCGTATACTCAGTGCCTGCATCTCACGCGGCAGGGTATCCATGCTGCGAGTATACTGGCGCCCGGTGCAGGGCGCAAACGGCATTTGCCCTGTTTGGCTGACAGCTTGTATGCGGTCACATCGTCGGACGGATGGCCGACGAAAGTCGTTGATGTGCGTTCAAGTGTAAGGCTCGGAGATTAAATCGTTCTGGAGAGTCATATGCCCATCTACGAATTTGCTTGCCTGGACTGTGGTTACGACTTCGAACAGATCCAATCGTTCTCTGACAGCAGCACGCCCTCCTGCCCCAACTGCCAAGGGCGCCATGTTCAGCGTCGGATTAGCCCACCAGCCATCCACTTCAAGGGGAGTGGCTGGTATATCACCGACAGCAAAAAAGCTGCCAATTCGGCTGCCAAGAACGGCAAGAATGGGAATGGAGCCGGGAAGAGCGATGATTCGACTGCCAGCAGTGGAGCTGACAGCAGTGGAGCTGACAGCAGTGGAGCTGACAGCGGTGGCAAGGAAAGCAAGGAAAGCAAAGAACGCAAGGAATCCTCGACCGGCGCGACAGCGGGCACGGCCGATTAGCATGATTTCCCTGGCTGCACAGAAATGTACGCCCATCGTTTAGCAAACGGTGGGCGTTTATATTTTGGGGAGGGAAGGCGCATGCGCATCTGGCAAACAAGTGCCTTCGCCGAACGAATACTTTCGTGTACAATATGAAGAATAGGTGAAGCTGACGCACGACTAGCCTGGCGTCAGAGAGTTCTATTTCGTTGAAATATTACTGGCACAGGAATTGAGGAGGCATGCATGACAGTTCCGAAGCGGTTCGACATTTTGCGGTTCATGAGCGCCTTGTTGAAAGTCTTTGCGTGGATCTGCCTCGTGCTGTCTATTCTGATGGCCATCGGCGTGGTGCTGTTTGGCGCACAGGCAAGCCAGTTTCTGGGTGATGCAAGCGGCGCGGCCGGCCTGCTCATTGGCGGCGGCGGGGGTATTGTCGCCGGGTTGTTCATTCTGCTTGCAGGCCTCATCTATTTCATTATTCTTTACGCCAGTGGTGAAATGATTTCTCTGCAGCTCGCCGTGGAGGAAAACACGCGGCTGACCGCTGCACTCCTGCTCAGGATGCATCAGGACAGCCAGGTCGATACCCGCTCTTCCTCTTATCCCGGCGGCTTTACCAGCGAACCGGAGCCATACCAGTAGCGACTATTCTGTCGAACTGCCAGAAGCAGGTGAGCGGGCAATGCAAGGAGACGCCAGTATGGGTCTTGATGCCCCTCACCTTTTTTGTTTGCGCGGTTGTCTGTAACTCGTCTGCACCCCGATCTGTCTCTACCATGAGAAACGCTGAGGCTCTGTCATGACGGAACCCGTAGATTACCTCTTGATCCATTGCCATCTGTTCACCATGGCGGGGGAGGGTGTCGGCTACCAGGCCGATGGTGCCGTGGCTGTCCGTGCTGATCGGATTGTGGACGTGGGCCCGACGGAAGATCTCACTGCTCGTTACCACGCGGCCGAGCAGATCGACGCCTCGTACCATGCCATCCTTCCCGGGCTCATCGATGCCCACATGCACACCCCTTGGGCGATTGTTCGCGGTGTAGCCCAGGATGTAACACACTGGATGCAGAAGGCGGTCTCCCCTTATGCGCGCCACCTAACCCGTTCCGCATCATTGGCCGGCACCTGGCTAAACGTGATAGAAGCGATCCGTGCCGGCACCACCACCATGGGAGACTATGCGTTTCCCATTGAAGGGTGGGCCGACATCTTCGTCGCTGCCGGCGTGCGTGCCGTGCTGACACCTACGATCAACGCGTTGCCGGCGGGTGATATGGCTAGCTGGCAGCTGGGCGATCTCTATCCTCTGCATGACGAAATCGGCGAGGAACGCATACAGGATGCGCTTGCCTTTGCCCACGAATGGCATGGCGCCGAGAACGGCCGTATCACGGTTATGTTCGGCCCCCAGGGCGCGGATATGCTTACATATTCCCATCTCAAGCATATCAAGCAGCTGGCCACAGCCGAGGGGCTTATGTTGCACATGCATGTGGCCCAGGGTGACCGTGAGATCGACCAAATGCTCAAACGCTACGGCAAACGCACACCAGCCTTTCTCGAACAGATCGGCTACCTGGACGATCAATTGCTGGCCGTCCATCTCACCGAGGCCACGGACGAAGAAACGGCCGAGATCGCGTACAGCGGCGCCCGTATGGTGCTCTGTTCGGGCAGCATTGGCATCATCGACGGTATTGTGCCGCCCGCGCACCATTTCCGCGCCTGCGGCGGTCTGGTGGCGCTGGGCTCTGACCAGGCTGCCGGCAACAACTGTAACAACATCTTCAACGAGATGAAGTTGACCGCGCTCTTCAACAAGATCAAATTTCGCGATCCGACGCTCATGCCGGCGTGGGAGGTGCTGCGCATGGCCACCATCGAAGGCGCGCGGGCAATAGGTCTTGGCGACGAGATCGGATCCCTGGAGGCTGGCAAAAAGGCCGACCTGATCCTGGTGGATCTGCAGGCCCCGAATCTGATGCCGACGCTGGCCGGCCCCATCCGTAACATCGTGCCCAACCTTGTCTATGCTGCCACCGGGCACGAGGTGGACCTGGTTATGGTAGACGGCCGGATCTTGCTGCGTGATGGCAAGCTGCTTTACATCAATGAAGAGGCGGTGCGGGACGAGGTGCAGGCACAGGCTGAGGAAGTAGCAGCCTCGGTGGCCCGTGATCCCATTCACCGCGAACTGGCTCTGCTGCAACCCA
>JACFMY010000011.1:13634-33643 GCA_019455155.1 Caldilineaceae bacterium | reverse complement strand
GGGCGCCTGGTGGGTAAACACCAACACGACACCCATCTACCAGGCGTCCAGCAAGATCATGATCAGCGAAGGGCGCAATGCTGCCAACGCCAACTACGGCGATATCCTGCTAAGCGAGCGGGTCGCGCGTACCTACGCGGAACTCATGCGCCGCCAGCTGGTGATCCAGCAGGTCTTCGAGCGCCTTGGCCTCGACCCGGCGCTGGCCGGCAGCCAGATTGCCAGCATCAGCGTGACGCCCATCCGCGACACGCAGCTGGTTCAGCTCACGGTCGAGAGTCCCAGTCCCGATCTTGCGGCCGCAGTGGCCAACACCCTGCCCACGGTCTTCCTGGACGAGCTGCGCGCCACACAGCTCAGCCGCTTCGCCGAGTCCAAAGCCAGCCTCTCCAGCCAGCTGGAGACGCTCAGCCGCCAGGTAGAAGAGACCAAGCTTCAGTTGAGCGAGCTGGAAAACCCGCGCACATCCGTCGAGGAGCTGGAGTATACGCGGCTGAACAACGCGCTCACCCAGTACCAGACCAGCTACGCCAACCTGCTGCAGAGCTTCGAGGAGCTGCGGCTGACCGAGGCGCAGTCCCTGGACACCATCGTGCTCATGGAGCCGGCCAGCGCACCTACCAACCCGGTGCGCCCGCGCGTCCTCACCAACACGCTGCTGGCCGCGGTCATGGGCGCGCTGGCCGCCCTGGGCATCGTCTTCCTGGTCGAGTACCTGGACGATCGCGTGCAGACGCCCGACGACCTGCGGCGCATCGCCGACCTGCCCGTCCTGGGCGCGATCGCGAAGATCCCGGCCGGCCGGGGGAAGGCCAAGCGCAGCGGCAACCTGCTCAGCGTGACGCAGCCTCGCCACCCCATTGTGGAGGCCTACCGGCGGCTGCGCACCAATCTTCAGTTCTACAACCTAGACGAAGGGCTACGCTCCCTCGCCATTACCAGCGCCGAGGGCGGCGAGGGCAAAAGCGTCACCGCGGCCAACCTGGCCGTGGTCATGGCCCAATCCGGCCTCTCGGTTGTGCTGGTCGACGCGGACCTGCGCAAGCCCCAGCTGCACCACATCTTTGACCTGCCGCGCAAGCCAGGGCTTGCCGAGGCCTTGATTGCGGGCGAGCTCAACCCGGCGCTGCTGCAGCCCGCGCCCGGCGTCGCCAACCTGCGCGTCCTTACCTGTGGCGATAGTGTGCCCAATCCGGCCGAGGTGATGGGCTCGCACCGCATGCGTGACCTGGCGGCCCACCTGGAGACGGTGGCCGATGTCGTCATTTACGACACGCCGCCTGTGCTGGCCGTTACCGACGCCCTGGTCGCTGGCCAGCTCGCCGACGGCGTGCTCCTGGTCGTCAACACACTCAAGACCTCGGCCGGCGCGGTCCACCGCGCCATCGAGGCGCTGACCCAGGTGAACCGCCCGCCCATGGGCGCGGTGCTCAACCGCCTGAGCGGCTCAGGACGCAGCTACTACTATTATTATCAGTACTACACCTACGGCTACTACGAAGAAGCCCCCAAGGACAAACAGCGGGCCAAAGTAAAGGAAGCCATCGAAAGCATCTAGCGCTCTGTCAATCGTCATTCTGTAGTCATTCGGTAGTGACGAATTCATTGTTTCTTCACCTGTCCACAGCGCTTGAAGTCGCCACTACCGAACTCCAGTTTGGCCAATCGTCATTCTGTAGTCATTCGGTAGTGACGAATTCATTCGTGCTTCACCTGTCCACAGCGTTTGATGTCGCTACTATGATGAGAGTGGGGCATGGAGCACAATACAAATGCCAACGAGATATTGGCCGGCAGCCACGGGCTGTATCGATATCGCCGTCTCTCGCCAGGCGAGCGCGCCGAGGTAGTGCGACAACGATCTTATGCCGTCCCTCCTCTTTATCTGCACCGCGAACCGCATCCGCTCGCCGCTGGCCGCCGCGCTGTTGCGCCGGGAATTGGACGCGGCCGGCTGCGGCCACGAATGGACCATCGACTCTGCCGGCACCTGGGTCGAGAGCGGCCGGCCCGCAGTTTCCGTGGCGCTGGAGGTGGCGGCCCGGTTGGGTCTCGACTTGGCCGCGCACCGCGCGCGCGGGGTCGATGAGGTGGACCTGTCGCGCTTCGACCTGATCCTCACCATGGAACGGTCCCACCGCGATGCCCTCCGCGCCGAATATCCCGCATGCCGCGGCCGCATCGTAACGCTTGCGGAGATGGCAACAGGCTATGCCTTTGACATCGACGATCCGCCGGGACACACGCTGGAAAGTGTCATGCGGGTCGCACGGGAGCTGCAGCGGCTGGTAGGGCTGGCGGCAGTACGAATACAGGAGAACGAGAGAAGCTAGGTACGGTTGGGGCGTCGCAGGTTGTCCACACCACTGCTTGCGTTTCGTAAGGTTTATAACGCCAGCAGGATCGACCGTAAGCTGCCCAAAAAACCGGCAGCAACCTGCACAACGACCCGCGCCACCCCTCGTTCCAGAGGTGAACCGGGCTTTGGAATCGCACGATCTGCAATTTGCACCCATTAAACTCTTCTGTTACAATCCCCGCCCGGCTGAAGGAACCGTAAGGCACCGTCCGAAAAGGTTTATGATCGGGTTAGAAAATATGCAGGGCTTCATACTCTCCGCACAAAGATGTGCACCTGGGCATCTCCGCCCACTCGCGCGCTCCGGCGCCAATTTGACCTTAAGCTCATAACGACCAACCCTTTAAACGAGATACGAGTACCTGCTATGTGCCTAGCTGATCTCCGACACCGCGATGGTCGCCGCCGCCGAAGCTCTGCCGGCGCGGCTGGACAAGCGGCCCCTTTTGCAAGCGACCTGCATGGTGGCCGCGAAGGATTTACACTCGGTAACACGATTAACTTGATAGTCCGGCGCCGCTCAGTCGCCAGCTGCGACGGACAGATCGTTCACAAGTTGCTTACGACGCACCCCTGACTCGGAGGCACGAATGTTTTGGCGCGCACAACCCTCCCGGATTGCGGAGCGCATTACCCGACGTGACCGGTCCCAACCGGAGTCGCGTGGGATCACCCCTGAAGCGGGCCTGCCTGAGGCCCTACCCGCGGCATTTTTCCCGCGTGGCCTTACTGCCAAACCTATCTACCAATCAGCACGCGCCTGTGCCCACGACGGCTGGGGAGGAGTGCCGTATACCCTATGAAACGCGCGCTCATTACCGGTATTACCGGTCAAGATGGATCGTACCTGGCTGAGCTGCTGCTGGCCAAAGGCTACGAGGTGCACGGCATCATGCGCCGCGCCAGCACCTTCAACACCCAGCGCCTGGATCACCTTTATCATGATCCCCACGGCGCGGAGGGCCCGGCCCTCTTTCTCCATTACGGCGACATCGGCAGCTCCGGCAATCTGGCTGACATTCTCCACGCGGTGCAGCCCGACGAGATCTACCACTTGGCCGCCCAAAGCCATGTGCGGGTGAGCTTCGACCTGCCCGACTACACGGGCGACGTCACCGGGCTAAGTACCATCCGCATCTTGGAGGCGGTACGCCGCACCGGCGTCAAAGCCCGCTTCTACCAGGCCTCCTCCAGCGAGATGTTTGGCGCGGCCGCGCCGCCCCAGAACGAGCAAACACCCTTCCAGCCCCAAAGCCCCTACGCGGCGGCCAAGCTCTACGCCTACTGGAGCACACGCAACTACCGCGACGGCTACGGGATCTATGCCTGCAACGGCATCCTCTTCAACCACGAGTCGCCCCGTCGCGGCGAGACCTTCGTGACCCGCAAGATCACGCGGGCCCTGGCCGCCATCCTGGCCGGCCGCCAGGATACCCTCTACCTGGGTAACCTGGACGCGCGGCGCGACTGGGGCTACGCGCCCGACTATGTGGAAGCCATGTGGCTCATGTTGCAACAGGATCGTCCTGCCGACTATGTCATCGGCACGGGCGAAGCCTATACCGTGCGCGAGTTCCTGGACGCGGCCTTTGGCTATGCCAACCTCGACTGGCACGACTACGTGGCCATCGACCCGCGCTACTACCGCCCCAACGAGGTGGATTACCTGCTGGCCGACGCCGCACGCGCCCGCGCCGAGCTGGGCTGGAGCCCCCGCGTGCGCTTCCACGAGCTGGTCCGCATCATGGTCGATGCCGACTTGGAAGCGGCCGGCCTGTCCTGCCCGGGCGCAGGCCGTCGCATCCTGGCCGAACGCTTTGACCCGTGGCACCGCTGGGAAGTCCAGCACGCGGCCCCAGTGACGGCAAATTCGAGCCCTGAAACCCGTACACCCCTAAACTGGAGGTAACCCCATGCCTGCTTCATGGCCCAACAGCGAAACCTTCTGGCACAACAAGCGCGTCGTCGTCACCGGCGGCGGCGGCTTTCTGGGCTCCCACGTGGTCGCCAGGCTGCGCGACCGGGGCGCCCGCGAGATCATGGTCCCGCGCCAGGCTGACTATGACCTGCGCGATCTGCAGGCCATCCGTCGCCTCCTGCGCGACGCCGGCGCGCACCCCGCGGTGGGCAGCAACGGCAGCCAGCCCTCCGCCGCAACCAGCCACCCGGAACTTATCATCATCCATCTGGCGGCCCGCGTCGGCGGCATTGGCGCCAACCGCGCCCACCCGGCCGAGTTCTTTTACGACAACCTGATGATGGGCGTGCAGCTGCTCCATGAGAGCTGGCGCGCGGGCGTAGCCAAATTCGTGGTGGCCGGCACCGTCTGCGCCTATCCCAAGTTCACGCCCGTGCCCTTCAAGGAAGAGGATCTCTGGAACGGCTACCCCGAGGAGACCAACGCGCCCTACGGGCTGGCCAAGAAGATGCTTTTGGTCCAGAGCCAGACCTACCGGGAGCAGTACGGCTTCAACTCTATCTTCGTGCTGCCCACCAACCTCTACGGGCCCGGCGATAACTTCGACCCGGAGAGCTCCCATGTCATTCCCGCGCTCATACGCAAGTGCGTGGAGGCCCAGGCGCGGGGCGAGGAGGAGATCGTGGCCTGGGGTGACGGCTCGCCCACCCGCGAGTTCCTCTACGTGGAGGACGCGGCCGAGGGCATCCTGCTGGCCGCGGAACGCTATAACCGCAGCGACCCGGTGAACATTGGCAGCGCCTTCGAGATCTCCATCCGCGAGCTGACGGAGACGGTGGCCCGCGTCACCGGCTTCGACGGCCGCATCGTGTGGGACACCTCCAAGCCCAATGGCCAGCCACGGCGCAAGCTGGACACCAGCCGGGCCACCGAGTACTTCGGTTTCCAGGCCGCCACCACCTTCGATGTGGGTTTGCAGCGCACCGTCGAGTGGTACCGGCGCCACGCCGCGGCCCCCGCGCCGGCGACGCTGGCCCAGCAGGCGGCATGACGATCAAGGCAAGTCAATGAGACGGCCCGTGAGGGAGCGTTAGCCAGTATGTTCAAGAATCCGGTGTGGCGAAGCCTTGGGCTTCCGGCGCTGATTATCGCAGGTCCTCTGTTGCTGTTGGCGGTGGTGACCAGCTCGCCGCAGCGCGCCGCGGCGCAGCAGGCGCCCGTGGGCAGTCTCGTGACGGCTACGGTCCAGGCGGCCGAAGCGACTGCGCGCGCCATTGTGGAGAGCACGCTGCCCCCGCCGCTCCCGCCCACGCCGACGCCCACTATCTTTGTGGTGACGCCCACGCCCGCGCCCACGGACCTCTATGCCCGGGCCACCGCGGTGACGCGGCTGACTCTGGAGGCCACGACCACGGGCACGGCCACACCCCTACCCGCCCACTGGCGCATCGCCACGGCCACGCCCACATCGGTGGTGGCCACGCCCACGGCCACGGCGGAGAACGCCGCGACTGCGGCCGCCATGTACGCCGAGGAGACCGCGCTGGCCGCGGTCATTGGCGCGCGGCCGTACGCAACGCCCACCCCGCTGGGCCCGACGCCTGTGGCCACCATCGTGACGCCCACCCCGCGGCCGCCCGACATCTTTGCCGCGGCCACGTTGGCCGTGCAGCTCACCCTGGAGGCAACCACCACCGGCACGCCCACGCCCCTGCCTACTGAATGGCGCGTGGCCACCCTGACGCCCACGCCCCGGGTTGCCACCTACACGCCCACGCCGGGCAATCTGGCCACGGCCATGGCTCTGGCGCCGGCCCTCACCGCGCAGGCGGTAGTCCTCGGCACACCCGGCCCCTTTGTGACGCCGACGCCCACGAACACGCCGGTCATCGTGACGCCCACACCCCGGCCCGACGATCTGGTGGCGCTGGCCCAGGCCGCCATCCGCCTGACAGTGGAGGCGACGACCACCGGCACGCCCACGCCCCTGCCCACCGGGTGGGTGGTGGCGACGACGACGCCGACCCCGCGCGTGGCCACGCCCACGCCCCTGCCCGCCAACCAGGCGACCGCGGTCGTCTTCGCCGCGCTGGAGACCGCGCAGGCCGTGCTTACGGGCACGCCCGCGCCCTATGTGACGCCCACGCCCACACCGCTCTTTGTGGCCCTGGCGGAGTTTACGCCCACACCCGTGGTGGTGCCCCGGCCGCTGCCTGCGGCCCTGGTGGGCAAGATCCTCTTCCTGGGCGACCGGGACGAGGACGGCACGCCCGAGCCCTACCTCATGAACCCCGACGGCAGCGGCCTGGCGCAGCTCACGGGCATGGAATATTACCTGCTGGCCAAGGCGCGCGACGCCTATTCGGCCGACCTGCGCTTTGGCGCCGAGGCCCTGCGCGGCGGCAACGGCGTAACCCAAATCTTCTACACCGACGCCTTCTACGGCAGCCGCAACGAGTTGACCAGGTTTGGCAGCGGCATCGCCTGGGCGCCCTCCTGGTCGCCGGTGGCCGAAGAGGTGGCCTTTGTCTCCAACGAGAGCCAGGGCGACGAGATCTACGTGATCCGGCCGGGCGAATGGCCGCCCCGGCGCCTGACCAACAACACGTGGGAGTGGGACAAGAGCCCCTCGTGGTCGCCCAATGGCAGCCAGCTTGTCTTTATGTCGAATCGTAACAGCGGCGTGCAGCAGCTCTGGATCATGGACGCCGACGGCGGAAACCCGCGGCAGCTGACGGACTTCGCCTTTCCCGTTTTCGACCCGGTGTGGGTGAAGTTCACCGACCCGGCGCCACTGCCGCCTACCACACGCTAAAGGGAACGCATGACTGCAGCAGATCTCTCCTATCCTAACGAAAAGCCCGCGGCGAGCGTGCCCGAGCTCATTATCGAGCCGGGCCGGGCCGAGAAGCACTACTGGCGCGATCTCTGGCACTACCGTGAGCTCTTCTACATCCTGGCCTGGCGCGACATCTCGGTGCGCTACAAGCAGACGATCATCGGCGTGGCCTGGGCCATTGTGCGTCCCTTTCTCACCATGGTGGTCTTCACGATCATCTTTGGCCGCGTGGCGGGGCTGCCTAGCGACGGCGCCGCGCCCTATGCCCTGCTGGTCTTTGCCGGCATGTTGCCCTGGACGCTCTTTGCCACCGCGCTGGGCGAGGCCTCCAACAGCCTGATCGGGAACGCCAACCTCATCAGCAAGGTCTACTTCCCCCGCATCATCATTCCCACCGCGGCGGTGGTGACGGCCTTTGTGGATTTTCTCATCAGCCTCGCCATCCTGGCCGGCCTTATGCTCTACTACCGCTTTGCGCCGGGCTGGCAGATCCTGCTGCTGCCCGCGTTTGTGCTGCTGGCCCTGCTCGCGAGCCTGGGGCCGGGGCTCTGGATCACGGCGCTGAATGTGAAGTACCGGGACTTCCGGTATGTGATTCCCTTTATCGTGCAGTTTGGCCTCTACGTCTCGCCCGTGGGCTTCAGCAGCGCCGTCATCCCTGGCGAGTGGCGGTTACTCTATAACCTGAACCCCGTGGTGGGGGTCATCGATGGCTTTCGCTGGTGTGTGCTGGGCGGCGAGAGCCCCCTCTACTGGCCTGGCTTTGTGTTGAGCCTGGCCATCGTAGCCTTTTTCCTCTGGCTGGGTGTGACGCGGTTTCGGGCCATGGAAAAAAGCTTTGCCGATCTCATATAGAAAGTAGCAACCATGTCTGACGTCGTCATCCGGGCGGAAAAGCTGGGCAAAAAATATACCATTGGCCACCAGGCCGAAAATGGCCGCTACGTGGCGCTGCGCGACGTGCTGGTCCAAAACGCGCGTGCCGTCTGGCACCGGACACGGGATCTGGTGCAGGGCAAGCCGGTCATCGCGGGCGACACCACCGAGGAGGTGTGGGCGCTCCAGGATGTGAGCTTCGAGATTCGCCAGGGTGAAGCGGTGGGCATCATCGGCCGCAACGGCGCAGGCAAAAGCACGCTGCTCAAGATCCTGAGCCGCATCACCGAGCCCTCTGCGGGCCGTGTCACCATCAGGGGGCGGGTGGCCAGCCTGCTGGAGGTAGGGACGGGCTTTCACCCCGAGCTGACGGGCCGTGAGAACATCTATCTGAATGGCGCCATCCTGGGCATGAGCCGGCATGAGATCCGGCGCAAGTTCGACGAGATCGTGGCCTTTGCCGAAGTCGAGCGCTATCTCGACACGCCGGTGAAGCGGTACAGCAGCGGCATGTACGTGCGGTTGGCCTTTGCTGTGGCCGCGCACCTGGAGCCGGAGATCCTGGTTGTCGATGAAGTATTGGCTGTGGGCGACGCCGCGTTTCAAAAGAAATGCCTGGGCAAGATGGGAGAGGTGGCACGCGGTGGACGAACGGTACTGTTTGTCAGCCACCAGATGCCGGCAATCTTGCGGTTGTGCACCCGTGCACTGCTTCTCAAACAGGGACGAATCGTTAAGCACGGAACACCGGAGCAAGTCATAAAGGCATACCTCGAGTCGAATTCCGAAAAGGTTGGCAGTGTCGACCTTGCCAATCTATCACCTTCCCTTCGTCGTGGAAATGGGAAAGTTCGCATCACGTCAATCCGTCTTCGTGACTCAGATGGAAGACCAACAGATGAGATAAGAATGAACGAGCCAATTCACATAGATTTGGGGCTTCATGCTGTCCAGAAACTATCAAACGTAGTCTTTGGCTTCAGTTTCGTTGCTGCGGACGGCACTGAGATCCATGGTTCAACGGCCCATGATAGTGGAATTGTCACGGATCTTGAGCCTGGGAATCATCTCTTCTCATGTCATGTTGATCCCATGCTGCTTACGCCAGGCAGGTATTACATACGAGCGGCAGCTTTCAGACATGGCGAGTCATTCGACCATATTGATGAAGCACTAGCGTTCGATGTTTCCACAGCTTCAATGGCTCCGGACAAGGCACCATTGAGCCATCATGTTGGTTACGTATATGTCCCATACCAGTGGAGTCGAGTCCATGATTAAGGGCCGTCTTTATGAAACCACGCCGGAAATAGACGCAGTTGAGCTTTCATGGTGGGAACGGTTTTCGGACCTGGAAGACAGGTTTTGCTGGGTACAGCCTGCTTCAGTGCATCGAATTCTGCGTGGCCACTACGTAGGTCACGTCATGTCAAAGGTACCTCCTGATGCGACTATTCTGGAGTTAGGCTGTGGTACTGGTTGGCTGTGTAGACTGATGGCAGCTTTAGGAGCTCAGCACGTCGTTGGGTTGGATTTCTCTCCTTCTCAAATCCAAGTCGCGCAACGCGAAACAACCATGGCTGGACTGGATGACCTCGCAAGCTTCATTTGTGCGCGGCCAGAACAGTTAATCGATATGGGCCAGACATTCGATGCCATTATCGCTCATGGTTTCTTGCATCATCTCTCTACAAGCGAGATTCAGGCAACTGTAGCATTGATATCTGCTTTGCTTAACCCCCGCGGCCGACTGTTCATAGTTGAACCATTTCGAAGGCATCCGAGCGAAAAGCCAGGTCCGCTATTTCGGTTTTCCGTGGGCGTCATGTTGAGGCTCTCATCAATAGCTAACCCCCACTCCAGGTGGCGCCGTCTTGCCGAAACGCCAAGAGAATCCAGTTTTCGCAAGCAGATATCTCAACGCGATTCCAACGTATCGCCACGTGGACCGTCTCCAAAAGAAATCCCGTTTATTCCCGGCGAACTTGATGCTCTACTGGCGAAGCACTTCACGATAGTTAAGCAGAAACCCTGTATGTTGATTTCTCATTTGGTCGTTCAGGAGTGGCTATTGCGAGCAGAGTCGTTGCCCAAACGCTCTTTGTCAGCTGTACATCTAGTTGCCAGAATCGCAGCCTTGCTTGACCGTCTAGCTTTGGCAGAGAAAAACATACCGACAAAGTATTGGGTATTTGAGCTACTTGAGTGCGTGCCACACCGCATGTCCTAAGCCAAGGACGAGGGTGGCTGTTATCGTCAGCCGGAACTCACGATTCTGTAAAAGCGGTCATACCGAACAGAGTCGGATCTATGGTGAATACAGTCCAACATGGAGTACATAGTGGTCGATAGGATCTCAATTGCCATAATTGGGGCAGGACCAACGGGATTAGGTGCTGCTTGGCATCTGGAGCAGTTGAATGTTGAAGATTGGTGCTTGCTTGAGGCCGCAGATAAGGCAGGAGGATTGGCCTCGTCATTTGTTGATGAGAGAGGGTTCACGTGGGATATTGGCGGCCACGTACAGTTTTCCCATTACGAATATTTCGACCGTGCTATGGACGAGTTTCTTGGGCGTGATGGTTGGTTAGAACACGAGCGAGAATCATGGGTTTGGATGCGTGACCGGTTTGTCCCCTATCCGTTTCAGAACAACATCCACCGACTGCCTGCCGAAGACCTCAACCGGTGTCTTGACGGATTGGTTGACATCACGCGCCAGCCCGCACAGCGTCCTGCAAACTTTCGTGATTGGATTCTGGCGAATTTCGGTCATGGCATTGCCGACATTTTTCTACTGCCGTACAACTACAAAGTATGGGCCTACCCACCCGAAATGATGAATGCCGTTTGGGTTGGTGAGCGTGTGGCCACAACGGATCTCAAACGCGTCCTGCGCAATCTGGTCTTTGGCACAGACGATTTGGCATGGGGCCCGAATAACAAGTTCCGCTTTCCTAAATGCGGTGGAACGGGCGCTATCTGGCAAGCCTGCGCGGAACGCCTGCCGCAAGATCGAATCCACTACAAGTCTACCGTGGTTGCGATCGATCTCGAAGAGCGCGTCGTGACGACTGATCAGGGTGACGAATTTCGGTACGAAACCTTGATTTCAACGATACCGCTGAGAGAATTGATACGGCTGAGCGGACAGGCACAGCTTCTGTCCATTGCAGATCGAGGACTGCTCCATTCCGCTTCAAATATCTTCGGGATTGGCCTGCGAGGCGCGCCACCAGAGCACCTTCGGACGAAGTGTTGGATGTATTTCCCGGAAGGGAACTGCCCGTTCTACCGGGTTACGGTATTCAGCAACTATTCACCTGAAAACGTACCGGACATTAGCAAATACTGGTCGCTCATGGCGGAGGTTTCCGAATCACCATGCAAACCAGTGGATCAGAGCCGGCTGCTCAGAGAGGTGATCGACGGGCTGGTCGCCACACGGCTGATCGAGCGGCAAGAGGATATCGTCTCTACTTGGCAGTATCGTGCAGCCTACGGCTATCCAACACCGGGCCTGGAACGAGATGCAGGTTTGGCACAGATTGTGCCGTTCTTTGAGCAGTACAACGTTTTTCCTCGCGGGCGGTTCGGCCTCTGGAAATATGAGGTGAGCAACCAAGATCATTCGTTTATGCAGGGAGTTGAAGTTGTCGAACGCCTGGTGAACGGCCGGCAGGAGATTACGGCCTCAAATCCAGGACTTGCCAACAGCGTGAAACACCAATGGCCGTTCGAGGCATGGGAAAAGGACCACAACAAGTGATAACGCAGAATGGCATTCCGCAGATAGACACCGTACCCAAGGGTATTGCCCGCCCTTTCTGGTCCGTAATGATACCGACCTATAACTGCGCAGCGTACCTCCAACAGACCCTCGAGAGTGTCCTGGACCAGGATATTGGCCCAGAACAGATGCAAATAGAGGTTGTCGATGACTGCTCAACAAAGGACGATCCCGAAGCCGTTGTGAACACCATCGGAAGAGGTAGGGTGTCTTTCTATCGTCAGCCTCGAAATGTGGGCGCGACGGCGAACTTCAATTCCTGTATTAAGAGAAGCATTGGTCATGTGGTTCACATTCTCCACGGCGACGACTACATCCTTCCGAGCTTTTATGAAAGGCTAAGGCAGCCATTTATTGGTGACGATGGCATCGGTGCCGCCTTCTGCCGTCACGTTTATGTCGATGACTTCGATAAGTATCTCTACACTTCTCGTCTGGAGCGCGATGAATGTGGTGTCCTGGCAGACTGGGTTGAACAGATTGCTACAAGTCAAAGGATTCAGTTTCCTTCCATTGTTGTTCGAAGAAGCGTCTATGAATCAATTGGTGGGTTCTCTATGGAGCTGGTTCATGCTGCGGACTGGGAAATGTGGCGAAGAATCGCCACATACTATCCAGTATGGTTTGAACCCCAGCCGTTAGCTTGCTACAGGTTACACACAGCTTCGGACACATCTAGGTTGGTTACGACTGGCAGAAACATTGCAGATATTCGCAAATCGATCGCCATCGCCCAACAGCATCTCGAGAATCGAATGCCAAGGCGATCAGCCAGAGAGATCTCGCGTCAAGCAAGGGAACACTACGCGTACTATGCCCTAAGAACTGCAGAGAACGCGTTATCGCGCTCCGACTGGATAACGGCACTTGCTCAGTCGAAGGAAGCTCTGAAATGTAGTGCGTCACGGCGCGTACTACGGAATACTTGTACATTGTACGTTCGTCATCTATTGAACTTTGCGCGGAACCGAGCGTACCAATCCACCAAATAGCGGACTCGTCATATTCGCAAGAGTGCGCTTTGGTTACAGGAACAGTTCACAAGTAAAGCCTATGAAAGCGCAGAGCGCTGTTTACATCACTCAATTCACACCGTCTCCCATTGGTCATGGAGGTAACCACCGAGCTTATCAAATCCTACAAGATCTCAGTGCTTACTTCGGTCCAGAGAACGTCGTACTGTTGTGCTATCCCGAATGGAGAAAGCAACATCCTCGACCACCTCATCCAAGGAATCCCTGGGCGAGGTTGAATCGCAGCGTCGAATACAGGCTATCAAGATATGTCCACAATCCTTTAAGAGTATTCGCGCCCCACGGCTATTCAGTTGACCAATATTCGGAAAGCGATTTTGTAAAAGCGTATCGGAGTCTATTGGAACGCGTGAAGAAGCCTGCAGTATGCATTATTGAACATACTGGTTTTTCGGGTTTGATCGCTGTTAATGAACAGCTCGGTATCCCGACAATCAGTTGTATTCAGAACCTAGAAGCTCTAGATGCGCAAAACCATATTTGCTCTAGTCGACTCGGCTTTCAGGCTCAAATGCTCTACCTTGCCAATGAAATCAAGGTGCTGGGAAGGTGCACCACGCGGCTGTTTATCTCGAAGGTGGAAGCCGGTTTTATAAGTGGTTTGGGTTTACCGTCCCATTACTATCCGTACTTGCCTGTTGGTGAGATTCAGTTTCGGCTAAAGAAGATCGCCGAGGCTCGACAACAAGGGGCGCTCAAGCCAGGCCTTTTCCTAATTGTCGGCAGTGCTGCACACTCATCCACGGGTGAAGCTATCACCTGGTTTGTACGCCAAGCCCAGCGTAACGGGTTGCCCAAAGGAATCCGAATTGTCGTGGGTGGTTCACATACCGATCAGCTGTTGCCAAAAGGAGAAAAGGTTGAGGCAGTTGAATTGAGAGGTACGCTGGACCAGGAGGAGTTAGAACGACTACTAATAGAGGCCACAGCTGTGCTGATACCGCAATTCCGTGGTTTTGGCGGCGTCACTCGCCTTCCGGAAATGGCTTGTGCAGCAGTGCCGGTTCTCGTATCTGAGCATCCCACATTTGCGATTGACGCGCCACCCAACGTTGAAATCGTGGACAACAATTGGCAGGCATGGTGGAGAGAGTTAGAGAAACTGTCCCACAGCCCCAGCTTTATCAAGGTAACGCACAGAGACTACCTTGCTTGGGAGCAAAGTCAGCGAAAGACACTGACTGAGGTCTTGGGCGATTCTGGCCTGCATATCTGAATGAATTGGAACACAACCATGGTTACTCCAACGATACGCGATCTGCCAGCACCACCGAACGGTCGCACTGGCTGGCCCTGGACAGAAGAGAGCCCACCGTTGCCGGCCACGATGCCCGACGGTGCACCCTGGCCGCGCATCAGCATCGTGACGCCATCATTCAACCAGGGCCGCTTCATCGAAGAGACGATTCGCTCGGTATTGCTCCAGGGATACCCGAATCTGGACTACATCATTATCGACGGCGGCAGCCGCGATGAAACGGTAGAGATAATTCGAAAATATGAACCCTGGCTTTCTTATTGGGTGAGTGAACCGGATCAGGGACAGAGTGATGCCATCAATAAGGGCTTATCTCGGGCAGATGGCCAGTATTTCAACTTCCTCAACTCCGACGACTTTCTAGCGCCAGGTGCGCTGCGGGTTGTGGCGGAGGGTTTTGGATCCGCCCATATCCTGGCAGGGGGATGCAGGAACTTCTACGATGATACCTATGAAGAAGAAGGAATCATCTGGAACCGTGAACTGGAAATCCCCCAAATAACCGGCTTTCACAAAGGAAATTTCGCCTATCATCAGCCCGCAGTATGGTTGCGCACTGACCTGGCCATACGGTGCGGGAGCTTCGACGACCGCTTTCACTACATGTTCGACCGGGAGATGCTGCTGCGCTATCTGTCACTCTTTCCCGAAGTACGATACGTCAATGCCCGGCTAGCCAATTTCAGGCTGCATCCAGGCTCGAAAACCACGTCATACGGCGCGGGCGCCAGCCGCTTCTTCCGCGAACATGTCTTGGTATTTGAAAAACTCTCCAGATGCGAAGGTTTCGAAACGCTGCACCCATATTGCAAGCACGCATATCGCCGC
This sequence comes from Caldilineaceae bacterium, assembly GCA_019455155.1. Lineage (GTDB taxonomy): Bacteria > Chloroflexota > Anaerolineae > Caldilineales > Caldilineaceae > JACFMY01. The sequence continues at coordinate 18,741 of JACFMY010000011.1, read as the reverse complement.
CTGCGGTGGGTGGAGATTGTGATTGATACACAGGTGGATCCGCACCTGTCCCGTTGGCAGCGGATAGAGAGAATTCTGTCGGGGACCTTAGCTGATCCGCTGGTGCGGCTCAGTCGCTTCACTTTCGGATCGCTCCGGAATTGCTGATCTGTGGGCTCAGTTTCGCCAAAACCCATTGTGGAACTCTCCGCGAGAGAAATGGCCTGGAGACATGAAGGTATTCGTGAACTTCGTTAAGCATAGTCGCTATCAACATAACACGGATATTAGCTATCCCCAGCACTTTATAGCGCTTTCTGAACGCGAAAGTATCGAGATCGTGTTCAATGAGAGCAGACTGAGTACGTGGATCGCTGATGCAGCAACCCGGCTGAGATTGACCCGCTTCGGGAGTCAGAAGTATCCAATAATATCAAAGGTTCTGTTTTTCTTGGCCAGGCACTCGTTTCTGTTTCCTTGGCAATTACGGGACATCGATGCCATCATATCGTTTTGGTTCTTTCCGATTCCACTTTCGAGAAAGCGAATACCTATCTTCTTTCCTACCGGATTTCTGCCGAATGAATATGTAGGGGCGCGTAGCGACGCGGAAAGGACAGAAGAGCTCGTCCAACTTTCAAAGTGGTTCTCTCGAGCGGATCTAATTTCGTTTCCCGCGCAATCTTGGATCAACCACTTCAATTCGCTCAATAGCAACTTTCGGGACAAGATCATCTTCCTGCCGTTTTTGCTGCCCGGCGCGACGCCCGCAGCTGCATCGTTTGTTCACACGAAATTCGATAATGCTGGAACAGTCTCCATATTGTTCGTAGGCCAAGATGGAAAACGAAAGGGCCTGAACAGATTATGCCAGGCCCTCGACCTCCTTGCGGTAACCAGCCCTGATATCGCAGCCAAGCTTCGTGTCACGATAGTCTCGCGAACGCCATTCGATCGCGTCCAGGGGGTAGAAATCAGACACCTCCAGTCGTTGAGTCGCCACGAAGTACTGTCATTAATGCGCGAAGCGCACATTTTCTGCCTTCCGACGCAGCGAGATTCCTATGGGTTTGTGTTCATTGAGGCGATGGCCAACGGCTGCGCCATCATCGCCGATAATCAAGACCCTCGTCCTGAAATCCTAGCCCAAGGAGAGTGTGGCATATTGACGGACACCTCACCCGTCGCTATTGCTGCTGCAATAAAGTCTCTCGTTTCGGATATGCAAGCTGCCAAAGCATTGGCGCTGCGTGCCCTACGCCGCTATTGCACGGTCTACGATTTCCGGCAAGTTCGTCAACAATACATTGACCGACTGATTGCCATGGTGGGCGTTAGCTAAATGCAAGCGTAAGAAACGTTTCACTGTGGGAGAAGTCCACCATTTCGTTCGGGTAGATAACCCACCTATCAAACGGAGAACAGTGTCGAAGCAATTATGCTAGTTGTCAGCATCGTTGTGACTCATAACGGCTCGAAATGGATTGATAGATGTCTCACGAGCCTTATGTCCCAAGGCGGAAACCACAAGATACTGGTTGTAGACAATGCGTCTGTTGACGACACGCTCAACATCGTAAAGAGGTTTCAAGAGGTCGAGTGCATACCACTTGACAGAAATCTTGGATTCGGTGTTGCTAACAACATCGGTATGCGACGAGCCCTGGAGATGGGGGCTGATTATGTACTGCTTTTGAACCAAGATGCATGGTTGGCCCCGGATACAATTGACGTCTTGCTCAAAATAACCTCCGAAGAACCTGGCTACGGTATTGTTAGCCCGCTGCACTGGTCTGCCGGTGGCAATAAACTTGACGACAAGTTTCTGGCTTATGTAACCAACGGCGCACCGGACATGGTTGCTGATCTACTCCAGGGCAAGACCCGGACTATATACGATGTTCCGTTTGTCGCTGCCGCGGTATGGTTGATATCACGCAGTTGCATCGAACAGACCGGGGGGTTTGACCCGTTGTTTTTTATGTATAGAGAGGATGATGACTATTGCCGCCGAGTGTTGTGGCATGGATTTCGAATCGGTATAGCGCCACGCGCTAACGCTTATCACGAACGCAACGTCGGCAGACAACGATATGGACTATGGCAGGGAATCAAGCGACAGTCGAATTGGCTTCGATCCGTCTTCATCTTTGATCTAAAAGCCATGGATCGATCTCTGGCTAGGAACATATTGACCGTAGTGGGAAAGACGGCGGTCTTCGCATTTCAGGCATTGGTAAGTAGAGACGTGACAGGCCTAGTCGCTGTTTGGCCAGCCGCCTTCAGCAGTGTGGCAAGAGTCCGAACGATTGCTCAGCATCGAAAGATGTGTCTCAATCCAGGAATTATATGGCTGTGACCTGCCTATGACATCAGAAAAGCGCAAGCTGGTATCAATTGTTATACCTTGTCACAACGGCGAAGCGTACATTGAGCGTGCAATCTGCTCCGTGCTGAACCAGACGTATCCTGCAATCGAAGTTGTGGTAATCGACGATGGGTCCACTGACGGTAGCCTGAACCTTATCCGCTCGTTCGGCGCGCATGTCCGATGGGAAAGGGGGCCAAATCGTGGCGCGCCCACCGCACGCAACCGCGGTTTGGAACTGGCGCGTGGTGAGTATATCAAGTTCCTTGATGCGGATGACATGCTGTTGCCTGACTGCCTAGAACGGCAGGTGGCCCAAGCGCAAGCGTTGGAGGGGGGGCGCAAGGCGATTGTCTATGGCGACGCAATCTGGGTGGACACGCACGGGAAGCCCTTGCCTGGCTATGGGCACAGGCCACGGCGCAGCGGCGAGGATCCCATCGCCCATATACTGGAGAATAGCCCGCTGACCTCATGCCCTCTACATAGGCGTGACTACTTGCTAGAGATCGGCGGTTTCGACCCGGCGATTCCCAAAGGCCAGGAACAAGATCTCCACCTGCGACTTGTGCTTGCCGGCGCAGAGTTTGTCCATTATCCAGGGCCGGTATATTGCTATCGGGAACACCAGGCGCCCGGCCGCATCAGCAACCGCCTGTTAGGTCAAAACCGGCCGTTAGTGTTCTACGAAGTGCTGCGCGGGCAAATAGCCTCAATTGAAAAACAGACCGGCCAACCTTTGTCACCAGCTGTGCGTCGTGTGATCGCGCGTCGCTTTTGGGCTTATGGCCGCGCAATTCTGCGTGAAGGTCATGTTCCCGAGGCCGACCAATATTTCGCCGCAGCACGAGAACTCGATGCCAGGCACTGTGTGGTAGGCAATCGCCCCTATCCCTTGCTCGTCGGCGTTTTTGGCCCGCATCTGGCAGAGGCGCTACTGCGTAAATCGCGCGACCTGCGACGCCTGTTGGCAGCATGACCGGCAGTAATTAATAGGTGTTTATGGGCTTTCGATGCTGTAGGGGGCTGTGTCTTGCATAACGTGGCAGACATGCTTGGACATATGAACGTGATTTTCGACATTTCGCCCGTTGGCAAACACGCCGAAACCAGAACGGGCCTGGCGCGTAATGCCTGGTCGATGGCACAGGCATTACGGCAACGCCTGGGCGATAACGTCAGCTTTTCTGCCTGCGGCTCTATCTGGGCGTCGGTGCAGGTGGAAGAGCTGCTCACCTTGCACCCAGAACTATCTTCGGCGATTCAGCCGGTAGGCAGTGCGGCCCGCTCAGTGCATCGGTGGCAGCAAGCGCTTGAGCGGTTCAATGGAACAAGCAAGATACCACCTAGAGCGCTTCTCAAGAGCTTGGAGCGGGCGCTCGTCAATGTCTCGCGTGTCCAGAACACGCTGCGCCGGCCCATCAACAAAGTCAGATTGCAGCAAGCCGACATTTTTCATTCTTCCTATGCCCGCGTGCCTGCCCAGGTCAAGACAGCTCTGCCAGGTCGCTGTGTGCTTACCGTCCACGATCTTACACCGCTTATTCTAGACGAGCGCTATTTTTTGCCTGGTCAACGCGCAATCACACGCCGCATTATCAACAGCATTGGTCGAGATGATTGGGTCATAACGGTTTCCGATGCGACACGTTCTGATCTGTGCCAGATGGCGGCAGTCGATCCTAACAGAGTCATAACGGTTCACGAGGCTGCCAGCCTCGAGCTCTTTTACCCTGTAACCGACGCGGACCGGCTCCATGCGGTTCGCCGTCGCTATGGAATACCCGACGGGCAATTCTTGTTGACACTACACTCACTCGCGCCGCACAAGAATCTGCCCCATCTCATCCGCAGCTTCACCACCCTGCTCAGGCAGGAAAGATCATGCGACTTGACGCTAGTGGTTGCGGGCGGCCAGGAAAAGTCGGTAGGCCAAATGCAGGCGGCACTCATTGCGGACGGCATCGATCTGCGCAATGTCATCTTCACAGGCTTTGTCGATGACGTAGATCTGGCTACGCTCTATAGCGCGGCCACAGCCTTCGTGTTTCCTTCTCTCTATGAAGGTTTCGGCCTGCCGGTGCTGGAAGCGATGCAATGCGGCTGCCCAGTTATTGTCTCCAACATTTCTTCTCTGCCCGAACTCGTTGGGGAAGCCGGTATGCTCGTGCCACCTACCGACGAATCGACCCTTTGTGAAACGATGCTACGTCTAACAAGCGATACAGAGCTCCGTTCATGTCTATCAGAGAGGTGTGTCGAACAGGCTAAACGCTTTTCGTGGACAAACACCGTTGACTTCGTCCTGCGAGTCTATCAGCGGATCATGGATAACTAAACCGTGCATCATTTAGCAACTCATTATGGTGATGCAGGGCTTCAGTTTGGGTCTTCGACTGGCCAAGGACAGCTAAACCTTGCATAGGAGTGTACTCGTTTCACACATGCGCATTGTTTCTTTCATCCATCCCACGCGCACCTATCTGCCATGCAGCGGGATCGGACGGCACATGAATCACATGTTGTTGGGTTTAGCGAGCCGCCATGACACCTCGCTCTCGCTGCTCTGTTCACAGGAGTGGGTCGGTCCAGATGGCAAGCTCGACCCGCGCACACCGCTGCGCGACCTGCCCGCTGCCACCTTTCCCATGGCCGAGAATCGTACCGAACGCCAGTGGAAGCTACTGGGCCGGCCAGCCATGGACGCGTTTGTTCCAGATGGCACTGACTGGCTCTACGCGCCCATGGAAACCTATCTAC
>JACFMY010000011.1:1019-13624 GCA_019455155.1 Caldilineaceae bacterium | reverse complement strand
TGGCCGTTACCTTGCACGACATCCAGGCCTTCGAGACCAGTCTGCCGTGGTCCAAGAGCTGGTCGCATCGTTGGTTTCGCCTGAAATGGGAAAGTTGGGTGCAGAAGGCGCTGCAAGAGTGTCGGGTTGTTTTTACGGTCTCCGAGTTCTCCAAATCGCGTATCGTCGAACTACTTGGGGCCGATGCAAAGAGGGTGATCGTAATCGGCAATGGCGTCGATCCGGCCTTCTTTGCCGTGGCCGATAGCGATCCGGCAGCGGTGGCGCGGCCCGTCGACAGTCCCTATGTATTGGTCATCGGCGGGCTGCGACGCAAGAAGGGCGCGGGCCATGTGTTGGCGATAGCTAGGGCGCTCCACCAAATGAAGACCGAACTGCAGATAGTCGTTGCTGGACCGTCAGAGCCTGACTACGCAGCCCAAGCGCGCACATACGCTAATGTGCATCTGCTCGGCACCGTGCCCGACGACGACCTGCCCATTCTGCTGCGCGGCGCCTCTGCGCTTCTCTTTCTCTCGCCCTATGAAGGATTCGGTATCCCGGCGGCCGAGGCCATGGCAACCGGCGTACCAGCAGTTGTGGCCAACCGCGCCTCGCTGCCGGAGGTGGTTGGCGACGCTGGGCTGATTGTTGAGCCGGACGCGGCAGATGAGATTGCCGATCTGCTGATCAATCTGGCAAACGATCCTGCACTGTGTGAGCAATATGTCCAGAGAGGGTTGCGGCGCGCACAGCAGTTTCGCTGGGATTACTGTGTCAGCCGTGTCCTAGCTGCCTTCAGACAGTATGGATAATAAGGATAGACAGTCTCTGAAAGCGCTTCATTTATGACGACCAAGGTTGTCTTTTGTTGGTCAGATATCTCTGGCTACATGGCGGCTTGCTGGCGCGCGCTCCATAGCCTGCCAGATATTGATCTCTTTGTCGTGGCCTTCCAGGCCCGGACAGAAACCGCCTTTTCCGCGCAGCTCATGGCCGGTCTTCCGTGCCGGCTCCTGGATCTACAGGAGCGCGATGATCCGGCGCTGATCGAGCAAATCGTCGCAGCGCAACAGCCTGATGTGGTCGTGCTTTGCGGGTGGTTTCACAAACCCTACCGCCAACTGCCGGCAAACCCCCGGCTGCGGCATGTTCGCTTTGTCATGGGCATGGATACCCCCTGGCAGGGAACGGCTCGCCAGTTCCTGGCGCCCTATGCGCTCGATTCTTTTCTAAAGCGAATGGACGCTACTGTCGTGGCTGGGGAACGCAGCTGGCAGTATGCCAGACGGCTGGGTGTGCCGTCGCGAAAGATAGTGCGCGGACTGTATGGCGTCGATGCCGCGACCTGGTCTCCCCTCCTGGCACAGCGTAGGCGGCGACCATGGCCCCGGTCGTTTCTGTTCGTTGGCCGCTATGTGGAGGCTAAAGGCATCGAAACCATGGTCGCCGCCTACCAACAGTACTGGAAAGATGTAATCGATCCGTGGCCCCTGATCTGTTGTGGACAGGGACCCATGGCAAGCTTCTTGCGGGAAGTGCCGGGCTTACAGGACCGCGGGTTTGTGCAGCCGCAAGATTTACACTCCCTGTTTCTAAACGCCGGCGCGTTTCTGTTGCCCAGCCGTTTTGACCCCTGGCCCCTAGCGTTGGTCGAGGCCGCGGCTTCAGGACTGCCCCTGGTGTGTACCGACGCCTGTGGCTCTGCCGTCGAAGTGCTCCGCGACGGCTACAACGGCTTCCTAGCGCCGGCCGACGATGCCGGGATCCTGGCCGCAGCGCTGGTCGCCATCCACCATTATCTCGACCAGCTGTCCGAGTGGGGCGCGCGCTCGCAGCAACTGGCTGCACCCTACGCCGCTGAGATATGGGCGGGCCGCTGGCGCGACCTTCTCCTCCGGCTGAGCGACACCGGCACTCGGAAAGACGCAGGCCATTGATGGAAGGATCCTTTGTGCAGCAGCTCATGCAGTTCCTGTTGAGTCCCCTCGGCATCACTAGCTGCGTGTTGAGCCTGGTCCTCGTTGTCCAGGCCAGAAGGGCGCGGCGGGCCGCGTGGTTGCTCTTTACACTCTGTTGTTTTGCTGCGTCCCTTGGTGTCTATCAGGACGAATTCGTCAGGCAGGCGCCCGCGCTCGTCTTTCCGTTGGAGCAGCTGCGTGCAGCCGGGCGGCCGTTGACCGTGATATTGCTAGGCATGCTGCTGCTTACCGGTTTCTACCCGCAGATGGGCTGGCGCGCCAGCGTGCTGCCGCGGCCCGTCAAATTCTTGCTACTTGTGCAGGCGGTGATCTTTCTCAAAACCTTGTTCTACGGCAGCGCCCTATTTGCGCTCCTGACGGCCACAACAATCGGCGCGCTGGTGTTGATGGTTTACCTGGGCCCCTCCCGTTGGCTGCAACGCGAACTGGATTTCCGGCTGGCGGTCTGGTCGGTGGCCATGGTGGCCGTGTTTTTTTTGGGCCTAAATCTCTACCAAGCCATCTTCGATGTCTATCCCATTAGCTTCGTCCAGGGCCGTTTTTTGGGCACTACAGGGAATCCGCAACATGCAGCCGCGCTGTTAGCAGGCATCGTGCCATGCTTGATCTTCATGGTCGAAGCGCGGCCGAACAGCACGGGCAGTAAAGCCTTCTGGCTGATCACTTTGGCCCTGACCATGTTTGCCCTGCTCTGGACCGGATCCCGCACTGGCCTGCTTATGGCCGCCGTTACGATCCTTTTCTTCTATCGCCTGCGCGCTGGCCAGTTGCTGCGGATCGTTTTGCTCATGGCCGTGGTGGCCGCGATCGCATTGGCAGCGCTCAACTACTATGGGTTCGACTGGCGGGATATCGCGATGCCGCTACAGGATCGGTACGCAAGCTTTGCTAACACGCGCAACGAGGTGTGGACGTCCCTATGGCGTTCCTTTCAGGGCAACCTCATCTTTGGCACGCCGTTACAGGGTGACCGCCTCTTTGGGTACGGCGAAAGCTCCTGGCTGGGCGCCGCAGCCGCGCTGGGACTGGTGGGCCTGATCCCGCTGTGTCTGGCAGGGCTCGAAAGCCTGCGCATGATGGTCCAACTCTTTCAGCTCAGCCGCCAGCAACCGGCCTATTTCTATCACGCGAGCACGGTCCTGGCCGGGCTGGCAACGCTTTTTGTGGGCAGCCTCTTCGAGGCCTATCTGCTGGGAAACTTGGGCGCCAATATCCTACTGCTCTACTTCTATTGGGCACTGGGCCAGTATCTGGTCGATGTCAAAGAATACGCCGTGGCCAGCGCAGCCGGGAGCAACGTGCACCGGGCAACGCACTACCTTGCGTCGCGTACCATGCCCAGAACCATGCTTGCCAACAGAGGAAAAATGCCGTGAGAATCCTACACGTTATCCCGTCCGTTGCTGAAGTACGCGGCGGGCCAAGCCGCGCCGCCCTAGAGATGGTCGCTGCCCTGCGTAACGGCGCTATCGACGCCGAGATCATCGCCACCAACGACAACGGCCCTGACCTGCTCCAGGTACCGCCGGCAAAACGCATACTCTACCAGGGCGTACCAGTAACGTTTTTCCCTCGCTTTTCACCGGCGTTCGGCCCGGTACGCGAGTATGCTCTCTCGCAGCAACTAACAATGTGGCTCTGGCAACACATGGGCGACTACGACATCGTTCATGTCCACGCGCTTTTTTCGTACGCGTCAACAGTGGCCATGCTATTGGCCCGGTACAAACGTGTTCCTTATCTTACGACCCCGCATGGGTTGCTGTGCGAGTGGTCGCTCCAACAGCAGGCACGCAAGAAACAGGCCTACTGGAAGCTGCTGGACCGCGCCAATCTCAACGCAGCCCAGGCTATCCATTTCACTGATGTCAAGGAAGCCGAAGAAGCGGCTGCCTTACGGTTGGCGCCGCCTGGCTTTGTCTTGCCACTTGGCCTGGAGATGCCCCAGCCCTTATCCGATGCACGTGCCAGGCTCCGCCAGTACCTCAAGCTGCCGCCAGATGAGCCCGTGATCCTGTTCATGTCACGCATACACCCGAAGAAGGGGCTAGATTATCTTATTCCAGCCCTTGGCAAGCTGGCCGAGGAACGATTCACCTTTGTGCTGGCCGGCTCTGGACCTGACGATTATGTCCAGCATATACAGCAGCTGATCACCACGGCCGGTTTGGGCAGCCGAATCCGTTACCCAGGATTCGTCAGAGACGAACTAAAGGCACTGTTGCTGCAAGGGGCCGACTTATTTGTTCTTACTTCTCACTCGGAGAACTTTGGCATCGTAATTCTAGAAGCTATGGCGGCCGGTATTCCAGTCTTGGTCACCCCAGGCGTACCGCTGGCCCCGACTGTCGCTGCCGGCGGCTTCGGCTATGTCTGCCAGCTGGATCAACGTGAGATTGCCGCGAGTATCTGGCAGTGCTTGCAGCACCGGGCCGAAGGGCAGGAAATGGGCGAACGGGCACGGCGCTATGTGCTGGACCACTTTGCGTGGGACCGTATTGCCACGGAGCTGGCTGATGTCTACGAAGCCATCTTAAAGCATGAAGCGCTGCCACGATTGCAGGCAGGCGCTCTTAGCGTTGACCGCACCATGATCAGCCATCACTCGTCACCATGACCGAACAGACACTGCCTCTATCCGTACTTTTTCTAACCTATAACGAAGAGGCCAATATCGAGGCCGGTCTCCGCAGCGTCCAGGGCTGGGCCAACGAGATTCTCGTGGTCGATTCGGGCAGCACGGACGGCACGTTGGACATTGTGCGCCGTTACACTAGCAAGGTCTACCACCACCCCTTCGAGAGCTGGGGACAGCAGGTGAACTGGGCGCTGGCCAATCTGCCGTTCCAGAACGAATGGGTCTTCCGGCTAGACGCTGACGAGTTCGTGACGCCAGAGCTGCGTGACGAATTGCTGACCATATTTACACAGGTCTCACCCCACGTAACGGCTCTGTATGTCAAGCGTCGCGTCTTCTTTATGGGCAGGTGGATCCGCCACGGCGGCTTCTATCCAGCCTGGCTTCTACGCCTGTTCAAACGCGGCAAGGTCCTCTTCGAGCAGCACCTGGGCGAGGCTGAGCACGCGCTGATCCTTGACGGCATACCCGAATATCTCCGCCACGATATTGTGGATTGGAATCGCAAGGATCTGCGCTTCTGGACCCTTAAACACGAGAATTACGCGCAGCGCGAGGTGCAAAGCCTGTTGAACGAGATCGAAGCTGAGCGCATCGAGGCACAGGGCCACCTCTTCGGTTCGCCCGAGCTGCGCAAGCGTTGGCTGAAGACAAACATATATAGCCGCGTGCCCCCCTTCAGCCGCGCCTTTCTCTATTTCTTTTATCGCTATTTCTTGCGCCTGGGCTTCTTGGACGGTACCGAAGGCTTCATCTTTCACGTGCTTCAGGGTTTCTGGTATCGCTTTTACGTGGACGCAAAAATATGGGAGGCCACTCATCGCCGTACTTGACCGATCTTCTCTGGTACAAATAGTCGACACACCCTGGCGCTTCACCAACGAGCTGCGCAGGCTCGCCAGCTTGCCCCTGATCCGCCTGATGTTCGCCGTCCACGGCGTGGCGTGGGGACGGCACTGGCGCATCTTTGGCATGCCCATCATCCAGCGCCATCGAGGCAGCACCATCATGCTGGGTGACGGGCTGGAACTGCGCTCATGGAAGGCGAGTAACCCCCTGGCGCCCAGCCATCCCGTGGTGCTGGCCACGCGCCGCGCATCCGCCCGTATCCAGGTCGGCCATGGCTGCGGCTTTACCGGCGCCACCATCGTGGCCGCTACGTCCGTGATCATCGGCGACCGGGTGCTGGTGGGCGCCAACAGCACCATCGTCGATACCGACTTTCACCCGCTCACCCGGGCCGGCCGCGAGGCCGATATCCTGGCCGGCGCGTGTGCGCCCGTCACCATCCACGACGATGCATTTATAGGCATGCACTGCCTGATCCTGAAGGGCGTCACCATCGGCGCCAACAGCGTCATCGCCGCGGGCAGCGTCGTGACCCGCGACGTTCCGCCCAATGTCATCGCTGCGGGCAATCCGGCCCGCGTCGTCAAAACTCTGTGAACGTATGCTGGTGTGTGGAATTGCCGCCATAACCAGCCTAAGGAGCGCGGGATTCGCTGCTCGTATACGATAAACTTAATATGAATGTCAGGTACCTTTCTACGACAAAAGTTCCGAATCAATCTCCTGAATCCGGACGACCCATATGGCAAAAGTCCTCCTGTTGACGTTGGTCTTCGCACCCGACGGGGTATCAACGGCCATCCTGTTCACTGAGCTCGCCCAGGAGCTGCGCAGCCTGGGGCACGATGTTTCCGTGCTGACAACGACCCCGCACTATAATGTCGACCCCGACGCGCGGCAGCGCCAGCCGCTGGCGCGGCGCTGGGGCGGCCTGCTCTTCGAGAGCGACTGCCAGGGCATCCCCGTCCTCCATGCCGCCATCCCAACCAAGGGCAGCCGCGTGGCCGCGCGCGCCGTCGATTACCTGCGCTTCCATGCCATCAGCATGGCCGCGGGCCTGCTCAAGACCTCGGACTTCGATCTGATCCTGGCGCCCTCGCCGCCCCTCACCATCGGCGTCAACGCCTGGGCCCTGGGGCTGGGCCGCCGCGCGCCCTTTGTCTACAACGTCCAGGAGATCTATCCCGACGTTGCCGTCAGCCTGGGTATGCTCAAGAATCCCACCATCATCCGCGGCCTCCAGTGGCTGGAGCGCTTTGTCTACGGCCGCGCCCGCATGGTGACCGTCATCTCCGAATGGTTTCGCCGGCGCCTGATCCACAAGGGTGTGCCCCCAGAGAAGCTGCGTGTCATTCCCAATTTCGTCGATACGGAGTTCATGCAGCCGGGCCTCCGCCAGAACCCGTTCTCCCAGCGCCACGGGCTGGACCGCGAGTTCGTGGTCTTCTACGCCGGCAACATTGGCCTCACCCAGGGCTTCGAGACGGTGCTGGCGGCCGCGCGCCAGCTGCGCCACCTGCAGGGGCTGCGCTTCCTCATCGTAGGCGACGGCGCGCGGCGGGGCTGGCTGGAGGAAGAGCTCAGGCGGGAAGCCCATCCCAATGTCACGCTGCTGCCCTACCAGCCCCGCTCGTCGGTGCCCCACATGTACGCCAGCAGCGACGTCTGTCTCGTTCCCCTGAAGCGGGGCACCGCGCAGGAGACCTTTCCCTCCAAGATCTACACGATCATGGCCGCGGGCCGGCCCGTGATTGCCTCGGCGGACCCCGACTCGGAGCTTGCCTGGGTCGTTGGGGAAGCCCAGTGTGGCTGGGCCGTGCCGCCCGATGATCCAGCGGCGCTGGCTGCGGCCGTCTCCGCCGCCTACACGGAACGAGAGTCGCTGTCCCAGCTGGGCGCCTGCGGCCGGCGCTATGTTGTGAACCACCACTCGCGCGCGGCCGTGGCGCGCCAGTACGATAGCCTGATCCGGGAGCTAACCTCATGAAGACCGACGGACAGCCCGCCACCATCCTGGTTACCGGCGCCACCGGCAGCCTGGGCCCGTGCGTGGTCCAGAGGCTCTGCGCGCAGGGCTACCGCGTGCGCGCGCTGGCGCGCCACGCGCCCGATCCTGGCACGCTACCTCCAGGCGTGGAGGTTGTCCTGGGCGACATTGGCGACGCGGCCGCGGTGCGCCGGGCCATGGCTGGCGCCAGCGGGGTCGTTCACCTGGCCGCGCTCCTGCACATCAACAACCCGCCGCCCGCGCTGGCCGCGGAATATTGGCGGGTCAACGTCTCAGCCACCGCCGCGCTGGTGGCCGCGGCCGAGGCCGCCGGCGTACGGCGCTTTGTCTACGCCAGCACCATTGCGGTCTACGGCGACAATCCCAGCCAGCCGCTCGACGAGGATGCGCCCTGCCGCCCCGCTACCCTTTATGCCGGGAGCAAGCTGGCCGGCGAGCAAGTTGTCATCGCGGCCACCGCTGCGGATGGCGGGCCTATGGGCGTGGTCTTACGGCTGGCCTCTATCTACGGGCCGCGCATCAAGGGCAACTACCGCCGCCTGGTGGCGAGCCTGGCGCGGCGCCGTTTCCTGCCCATTGGCGAGGGTACGAACCGGCGCACGTTGATCTTCGAGCAGGACGCGGCGGCCGCCGTTGTCCTGGCCCTGGCGCACCCGGCCGCGGCAGGCCAGACCTTCAACGTGACCGACGGCGCGAGCCACAGCGTGCGCGAGATCGAGTCCGCGATCTGCAGCGCGCTGGGCCGGCATCCGCCGCGGCTGCGCCTGCCCGCCAGGCCGGTCCGCCTGACCTGCGGCCTGCTGGAGGACGCGGCGCGGGCCGTGGGCCATCGCGCGCCGGTCACGCGCAGTATGTTGGAGAAGTACCGGGAAGAGCTGGTGGTAGATGGCCGGCGCATTCGCGCCATGCTGGGATTTGCACCGGCCTACGATCTCTGGAGAGGGTGGGCCGCCACCGTCAGTGCCTTGCAGGAAAGCGGCGCGCTGTAAGTTCTCCTTTTAGAGGTGAAGGGACCCCCGATGATACAGATGTGGACTCTGACAGCCCTTGGTATCGTTGCGTTTGTCGCCAGCTACGCCGGCGTCGCGGCCATGCGCCGTTATGCCACGCAGCACCTACTCGACATTCCCAACGCACGCAGCTCCCATGTGCACCCTACCCCGCGCGGGGGCGGGCTGCCCCTGGCATTGATCGTGCTTGCAGGGCTGCTGCCCCTGGCAGGCGAGCGGGCGTGGCTTGCTTGCTGGCTGGCCGCGGCGCTCGTGGCCACAGTCAGCTGGATCGATGACATGCGTTCCCTCTCCTATCGTGTACGGCTGGTGGCCCACGCGGCCGCGGCCGGCCTCGTGCTGGTGGGGGCCGGCGCCTGGCCCGCAGTGGATCTGCCGTGGCTGGCGCGGTTCCATCCAAGCTGGGCCGGCTTCGCCATCATCTTTCTCTGGCTCATTGGCCTGACCAATGCCTACAACTTCATGGACGGCATCGATGGGCTAGCTGGGAGCCAGGCCATCGTCGCCGGCGTCGGGTGGTTGATCCTGGGCAACCTGGCCGGGCAGCCCGCCCTGGCCAGTGCCGGGCTGTTGCTGGCCTGCGCCAGCGGCGGCTTCCTGCTGCATAACTGGCCGCCCGCGCGCATCTTTATGGGCGATGTGGGCAGCGCGTTCTTGGGCTTTCTGTTGGCCGCGCTCACGGTGCTGGCTGCGCACCAGGATCCTCGCCTGGCCGTGGCCGGTGTCCTGCTGGTCTGGCCCTTTCTCTTCGACACGTTCTTTACCTTTTTTCGCCGCCTGCGCCGGGGTGAGAATGTCTTTGCCGCGCATCGCTCACACCTGTACCAGCGCCTGGTCATTGCCGGTCGCTCCCACCGTTTCGTCACGGTGCTCTACACCAACGCCGCGACCGTGGGCCTCATCCTGGCGCTGATCTGGTGGATGGGTTGGCCGGGCGCGGATCTGGCTGTCCTCCTGGTGCTGCCGCTGCTCTGTTTTGGGCTCTGGTTCTATGTGCGCCATGTCGAGCGTTTGCCAGCCTTCGACCGCCTGGGTAGGACGATGGCGTCCTCCGAATGAACGAACGGTCGTGATCGAGCAATCTTACGATCACCTTACGATTACCATTCCTGCGCGTGCTGAAGTCTTGTTGCCTGCACACGGGACATGTTGATTAATGGCTGGTTTCTGCTGTGCAGGTTGTCGTATGCATTACGTGCGCGCCTGATATGGCGCGATCGCCCACCATCTATTAGAATTACGGACCGTAAGGTTTCCGGAGTTTAATCTTAAGCTAGAGGAGATTTGGGCGTGTCCCCCGAACTTGCGAAGTTCGTAATGACTCTACGAAATCGTCACTTCATGGCGATTGATGTGGCTATTTTGGCGCTAACGCCACTTCTCGCCGTCTATCTGCGCATGGACGACCTGGCAGCGGGTAGCCGGCTAGCCCATGCGCTGCTCATCTACACAGCGTACGCCCTCGTTGTGCGCCTTGTCCTCTTCTACCGGGCAGGCTATTACCAGCGCTTCTGGCGCTATGCCAGTGTGGACGAGCTGGCGCTGCTTACCTACGGCGCACTTGTGACCACGTTGGCCATCACCACCATCTTTTACGGGCTGCGTGTGCCTGAGCTGGGCGTCTGCGCCAGGGTGCCGGCGGCCTGCGCGCTGCCGCGCTCGCTGCCCCTCATCGACGGCCTGCTCGTCTTTATGGGCACCGGCGCGGTGCGCTATGCCGCGCGGCTGGCCGAGATCTATCGCCGCGGCCGCCAGGCGCCGCCCGGCGACCTGAAGCGCGTGCTTATCCTGGGCGCAGGGGAATCGGGCGCGGCCCTGGCCAAGGATATGCGCGCCAATCCCCAGCTGGGCCTGAAACCCGTAGGGTTTTTGGATGACGACGAGCGCAAGCACGGCGTGCGTATCCACGATGTACCCGTTCTGGGCGGCTGCCACCAGCTGCTGGAAAAGGTGGTGGAGCTCGACGTGGCCCAGGTGGTGATCGCCATGCCGTCGGCGCCGGGCACCGTCATCCGCCGCATGGTCGAACGGTGCGAAGCGTCGCGCGTGCCCGTACGCATTGTGCCAGGTCTCGATGCCCTCCTCCATGGCCGCGTCTCCATCGGCCAGCTCCGCCCCGTGCAGATCGAGGACTTGCTGCGCCGGGACCCGGTACCCACCAATCTGGACGCAGTGCAGGATCTGCTGCGTGGCAAGCGCGTGCTGGTGACCGGCGGCGGCGGCTCCATTGGCAGCGAGCTCTGCCGCCAGGTGCTGCGCTGCTGGCCCTCCCTGCTCCTGGTGCTCGGTCACGGCGAGAACAGCATCTTTGAGATCGTGCAGGAGCTGGAGGCGCAGGTGCGCGCCATGGTGGAGGACGGTAACGGCGGGCCGCCGCCCGTCATCCGGCCTATCATCGCGGATATCCGCATGGCGGAGCGCCTGGCCGCGATCTTTGCTCAGCAGCGCCCGCAGGTGGTCTTCCACGCGGCCGCGCACAAGCACGTGCCCCTCATGGAAGGCAACCCTGCCGAGGCCGTCACCAACAACGTGTTGGGCACGCGCAACGTGGTGGAGGCGGCCACGGCCGCCGGGGTCGAGCGCTTTGTCATGATCTCCACGGACAAGGCCGTGCGCCCCACGAGCATTATGGGTGCGAGCAAGCGTGTGGCCGAGCTCATCGTGCGCCGCGCCGCGCTGGCCACAAAGCGCTCCTTCGTGGCGGTGCGCTTTGGCAACGTGCTGGGCAGCCGGGGCAGCGTGCTGCTTACCTTCAAGAAACAGATCGCGGCCGGCGGGCCGGTCACGGTGACCCATCCCGAGATGACCCGCTTCTTTATGACCATCCCGGAGGCCGTGCACCTGGTGCTCCACGCCGCCGTGTTAGGCCAGGGCGGCGAGATCTTTATGCTGGACATGGGCGAGCCCGTGCGCATTGTGGACATGGCGCGGGACCTGATCGAGCTCTCCGGGCTGCGCCCCGGCCGCGACATTGAGATCGCGTTTACGGGCATGCGGCCTGGTGAGAAGCTCTTCGAGGAGCTTTTTGTCCCCGGCGAAAGCTACGGCCCGACGCACCACCCCAAGATCTTTACAGCCGGCAACAACGGCGACGCTGTCCCGCCTGCCTTCGATGCCGAGCTCGCCGCGCTGGCCGCGGCCGCGGCCAGCAACGACGGCGACGCCATTGTGCAGGTAATGCACCGCCTGGTGCCTGAGCTCCAGCGCCCGCTTCCCCCTGCTCCCACCCCGGCCCGGGCCGAGCCCCCCAGGCAGGAGCTGCTCCGGGAAGCCAGGGCTGCTACGGGGTGAGGCTACATGTCGATGTCAGGTGAGGCGAAGCGTGAGGCTTGAGCGTTGGTATGGAGCGAGCGATGTGGGTATCATTCCATGGCAATGGGCGCAGCGCCGGCGCGCCCAAAGAGAAAACGTGCGCCCTGCCCATTGTCACGTTCCTTGTTCCCGCGGCCATTTTCGATCTGCCACAGAGGACCCGCCTCTTTCCCATGTTCCGCCTGCCCCGCCCTCCCCGCCGCTTAGCCTGGGCCACGCGCGTCCTATGGTGGGAGCCGCTTTGGATCGCACTGCTGGCGCCGTCGCTGCTGCTGCCGGGTCGCTTTTGGTTGGTCGATTGGCACCCATTCTTGATGGCGCTGCTCTTTCTCTTTTGGCCCTTGCGCCTGGTGGTGACGGGGCAGCTGTTGTGCGCCACGCCATTGACCTGGCCCGTATTGCTGCTCCTGGCCCAGACTGTGGGCGCGCTGGTGGTGACGGGCGCGGCCCCGCGCGCGTGGGAGAGCGGCGGCTATCTGCTCTTTGGCGTAGCGCTCTATGGGGCCTTGCTCAACTGGCGCCCGCTGCGCGCACAACCCGCGCGCCTGCGCTGGCTGCTGCTGGCCGTAGGGCTCGGGCTTGCCCTAGCGGGCGCCCTGCTGATCCAGCCGCCTCTGGTCGTGGTAGAGCTGCCCGTGACCCCGTACATAGGCGAAACGGTAAATCCCAATGTGGTGGCTGGCGCGCTGCTGGTCCCCGCGCTGGTGGCCCTGAGCCTGGCGCTGAGTCCTCGCTGGCGCGAAGAGGGACAGGCGAGCGGCCGGCTGCTGTGGGCGGTGGCCGCGCTGCTCATGATCGCGGTCATCTTGGGCACGGGGAGCCGGGGC
>JACFMY010000011.1:0-1009 GCA_019455155.1 Caldilineaceae bacterium | reverse complement strand
ACGCGCTACCTGGCGCCCTTGCTGCTGGTGGCGGCGGCGATCGCCATGGCCACCACCAGCCTGGTGTTGCTGGCGGACACCGTAAGCCGGGGCGACCCGGCGCAGATCGACCTGAGCGCGCGGCCGGCCATCTGGGAGGTCACCGCGGCGGCGATCTATGCGGACCCGTGGCAGGGGGTGGGGTTGGGCCTCTATCCCGATGCCCCGTCCGTGCAGCTGCCGCTCCAGCCGGCCATGGACATGCGCATCCCCCATGCCCACAACCTGCTGCTGCAGGTGGGCGCGGATCTGGGGTTGGCGGGGCTGGTCACCTACCTGGCGTTGTTGATAACAGCTACGGCCATGTGCGCGCGCATCGTGGGGCGGCGGCCCGCGGGGGTGGGGCTGGCCGCGGTTACGCTCGCCCGGCGCGGCCAGCGCTGGGCCTTGGGCGCGGGCGCCACAGCCGCGCTGGCGGCCATGCTTGCGCACGGTGTAGTCGATGCGGTGCTGTGGGGCACCAAGCTGGCCTTCGTCCCCTGGCTGCTCCTCGCGCTCATCGCCCACCTCTTCCAGGACACCTACACCCGGCGGCGCGTCAAACACCGGCGGGAAGCGCCCCCCTAGCCCCACCGGTGTCCACAGCGCCCACGGCGCCATGGCGGGATCACTCTCGAACTTGCTCAACGACGAACGCCGCCCAAAGCGCCATGCCGGCATATACGATCTCCAAAGCTCATAGTGCACATGGAGACCATGGAGCCATGGTGGTTTCGTTACTCTTCTCCCAAGGTTAACAGCATGAAACACATTCATCTCTCTCTCCCTCTCCTCCTCACGCTCGGGCTGCTCGCTGGCTGCACCTACGGCCAGCCCGCGCCGCCCACCCCGCAGCTGACCCTGCCCACCGCGAGCCCGACCGCGGCCGAGGCCAGGGACAGCTACCAGGTACGGCGGGGCGTGGTGGAGGATGCGGCCATCTTCAACGGCCGGGTCACACTGGCGACCACGCAGGATCTCTTCTTTGGCA
>JACFMY010000571.1:1272-3614 GCA_019455155.1 Caldilineaceae bacterium | reverse complement strand
ATTATCGCCAACTCATACGCGTCCGCCGCGATCCCCGGCGACGAGATGAAGTCAGGGGCAAACCATTCCCGCTGGGTGAATCCCCGCGCCGACGAGCTGATCGAGATCGCGGGCTCGACCGTTGATCTCACCGCACGCAAGGCGGCCTACTGCGAGCTCGCTGATCTGGTCACCACCGAGATTCCACGGTTGAACCTCTATCTCTTTACTGAGGGTTACGGCGCCTCCAACCGCCTCAGCGGGTACAAGGTCAACATGTGGGGGAGCTTGAGTTGGGATATTCAGAATTGGCAGTTGCAGTAGGGGAAGAGAGGGAGTAACCACCATGACACCATGGGATCCATAGGCACCGTGTGCTGGGGGCGAGTGAGTTGCCACCATGACATAGTGGAGGCCGTGGGCGCCACGGGTGTGATGGGAAGAGCGAGTTCAGATCGTGGCCCTGTGGTGGCTGCGAACCCTCGATGTGTTGTGTAAGTCCTAGTTGCCGCCGTGGCTCCTTGGATGCCATGCTTGCCAGGTCTTGGTGTCCATGGTGTTCTTGGAGCCATGGTGGTTAACCTATCAACCCATTTCACGCAAACGACCCATGTCATCTTACGCTGATTTCCTGATTACCAACGCTACAGTCTACACCGTAGACGAGACCAACCCTTGGGCCGAGGCGGTAGCCGTGCGCGGGAACCGGATTGTCTTTGTGGGGCGCAGCGCGGATGCCATTGAGCTGCGAGGTCCCAAGACTGAGGTTGTCGATGCTGGCGGACGTACGCTGTTGCCCGGCCTCATCGACAGCCACTTTCACCTGCTCATGGGTTCGTTGAAGCTCGACAAGCTCTATTTGGGCGAGGCACGAAGTGTGGACGCGATCTTGAGCCAGCTCAAAAGCTACGCCGAAGCCAATCCACAACGGGAATGGATCGAAGGCGCCCATCTGCTTTACAGCGCCATCCCCAAGGACGGCCGTTTGGACCGCCAGCTGTTGGACAGCGTGGTATCTGACCGGCCGGTCTATCTTACGGCCTTCGACGGCCATACCGTTTGGGTGAATACGGAGGCGCTACGCCGCGCCGGTCTGCTCAATGGCCGGGCCGTGCCCCCTGGCAACGAGATCGTGATGGACGCGGCCACGGGGCTGGCCACGGGTGAGCTGCGCGAGCCCGACGCGTTCCAGCCCGTGCGCCAGCTGATCCCAAAACCGGATGATGTGCGCAAACGCGCCCTCTTGCACAAGGGGTTGGCTCTCTGTGCCCGGAACGGCATCACCGGCGTGCACAACATGGATAGCCATGACAACAGCATCCACCTCTATGCTGGGCTTGAGGATCTGGGTGAGATGACGCTGCGTATCTACGTACCCTACGACATCAAGCCGGACACACCGCTCGAAAAGATCGCTGAGGCCGTTGAATGGAAGCGGAAGTTCCAGGGTAGCCACGTGCGTGCAGGCTCAGTCAAGGTCTTCATGGATGGTGTGTTGGAGTCGTACACCGCGTTGATGGTGGATGATTACGCCGGCGTACCGGGCAATCGGGGCGGCGCGCTCTACACGGCCGAGCACTTCAATGCCATCGCCGCGGAGGCTGACCGGCTGGGTTTACAGATTTTCGTCCATGCCTGCGGCGACGGCGCGGTGCAGCGCACATTGGACGGCTATGAGCACGCGCAGCGTGTCAATGGCATGCGCGACAGCCGCCACCGTGTCGAGCACATCGAGGTCATCTATCCAAGCGACATTTCCCGTTTTGCCGCGATGGGGGTGATTGCCTCCATGCAGCCGGCCCATTGCCCTCCGCACTTGCATGCTGGCGACATCTGGCCAAGCCGGGCTGGCAAGGCACGCTGGCCCTATAGCTTCGCCTGGGAGACCCTGCGCCAGGCAGGCGCGCGACTGGCCTTCGGCAGTGACTGGCCGGTGGTCACCATGAGTCCTATTATCGGAATCTGGGCCGGGCTCATTCGTGAGCCGTGGGTGGAGGACCATCCTGTCCAGCGCCAGACATTGGAGCAGCTCATTGCCGGCTACACGCGCGATGCAGCCTATGCTGAGTTCCAGGAGCACGAAAAGGGGATGTTGCGTCCTGGCATGCTAGCCGATCTCGTGCTCCTCTCGGAGGAGATATTTAGCGTGCCGCCTGAGGAGTTCCAGCGTGTTCAGCCGGTGCTGACTATGTGTGATGGCCGGGTTGTATTCCGGGAAATCTAGATCGTGGATCGGGCAGCAGGACCAGGCGCGCTGTGGGCGAAGCTGGCCTGCTCCCGCATGGCCGTATGGTGCTTGAATGCGCGTTACCCTTCGTCTATACTGGACGTACTGCGCGGTTCCCCCATTGCCCTGCGTACTC
>JACFMY010000571.1:0-1262 GCA_019455155.1 Caldilineaceae bacterium | reverse complement strand
CTTGAGTTGCCATCAATTTGAGTGGACCGGTCTGTAACGCGCTGGCGATCGTGGCCGCGTAGACTACTGCAAATGCTCCGTACCGCCCGCGTGCCGTCAGATCGAAAGGAGGTGAAGTGGCACGATCCTACCGGTGATTGGCTGCCAGTTCGTTCCGTTCTGTACCGCAAGGAGGAGAAGACGATGCCGAAATATATGCTCCAGGGAACCTACACGATCGAAGGTCTGCGTGGCGTGCTCAAAGAGGGCGGCAGCGCCCGGAAAAAGGCCGTTGAGGAGCTGATTTCGTCCATGGGCGGCCGGCTAGAGGTCATGTATTTCACCTTTGGCACGGACGATTTCGTCATAATCTACGATGGCGTCGATAACATAACTACCGCCGCAGGCGCCATGATGACGAGCGCCTCCGGCGCAGTCAAAGCCCGCACTACAGTTCTGTTGACCCCTGAAGAGATGGACGAAGCCGCGAAGAAGACAGGCACCTACCGGCCGCCAGGACAGTAGCGGACAGGAGTAGGTGGCATAGCAGAGGAACCACCTGGACAGCAAGCGCACCGGGGTACACGGGCAAAGGCGTTTTTGCCTTGCGAGGTCCGTGTTGTCAAGGTGGTTCCCCGAATTCTCTCTGTATCTAGCGTAGTACTGGCGATCGATGTTGAAGGGACAGGTCGCGCTGCCGGCCGGCACGAAAGGAAAGGGACCCGATCTTGCCAGATACGACACGCGTCGCGCTGTACGGGGCGTTGATTACGGTGCTCGCGCTCTTCGGTGGACTCTTCCTGGGCGTAGTGGCCGGCAACTTTGTCTTTGAAGCGCTGCCAGGTCACAGTGTCATGAGCCCCGATCCGGTACACATTACGTTGGCTGCCATTCCCGCAGTAGCTGGCCTGTTGGCTGGCGCGGCCGTGTGGGGAGTTCTGTTTGGTCGCCTGGTGGCCACGCAAGACCGGCGTCGCGCCGCGATCGCTGGCATCCTGGGCTTTGCACCGATCACCGTGCTCTTGGGTGTAGTGCTGCAGTTGCTGGAGCCCATTGCGCTGGTGCGGTTGGGCGCGTTCGTACCGCTGCACCGGCTGTTCACCCTCCTATTTGTCCCCACTGCGTTTCTTATCGCCGGCATCAGCGCCTGGGTTTTGGGTGTGGGTCTGCGCGAGCAGGCCGCACTGCGCCTCTTCTGGCAGGTAGGGGTAGCCGCGGCCGTGGCCTTCTTAGCCGTGAACCTGACTATGGAGGCGTTCGGGTGGATTGTTGGCGGGCCGAAC
>JACFMY010000570.1 GCA_019455155.1 Caldilineaceae bacterium | reverse complement strand
CGATACCATCTCCTGTCGTGGTCCAGGGGAACGACAAACAGATTGGCGCGGTCCAGATTCTCCAGAGTCGCCTGGCCGTCGCTGCCGCCGTTGATGGCGTCACAGAGACCCGCGCACAGCTGGTCAGCCACAGACGTGCAGAGCAGGAAGCGTTGGCGTGCCGGCGACAGGTGGCGGAGGACTTCTTCAAAGAGGTAGTCGGCAATGTGGCGGTCGGCGCCGCGGAACGCGGCGATGAATGCGTGTTTGTCATCCTCACCCTGCAACGAGAGCGCAGCGAGTTGCAAGCCCGCGACCCAGCCCTCCGTGCGCATCTCCAGGGCGATCCGGTCGGCTGGCGGCAGGTCGAGGTGCATGACAGCGCCCAGGAACTCATCGATCTCCGTGGCGGTAAAGCGCAGGTCAGCGGCATGAATCTCGAGCAGCTGGGCCTGGCTGCGCAGCCGCGCCAATGCCAGCGGTGGCGTAGCACGGCCGGCAATTACGAGATGAAGCTGAGGCGGCGCGTGGGCCAGCAGAAAATCCAACGCGGCGTGGATAGCCGGGCTCTCGATGACATGATAGTCGTCGAGCACGAGAAACGCGGGTCGCGCGGTGGCCGCCAGGTCGTTGATCAGGGTGGCGAGCACCGTTTCCGTTGCAGGAATGTGGCCCGAATCGAGCAGCGCCAGGGCCTGGCTGCCTATCGTGCTGTCGATCTGCTGCAGTGCGGCCACCAGGTAGCGCAGAAAGCGTGGCGCCGCATCATCGTGGGGATCCAGGGCAAGCCAGCCCGCGCGTGCGGCCTCGGTTGCCAGCCATGCGCCGAGCAGGGTGCTTTTGCCAAATCCGGCGGGCGCGGCGATGACCGTGAGCCTGTGCGCGGCGGCGCGGGCCAGTTTTGCAGTCAACCGTGGGCGATGGACGGCTGGTTCGCGCAGCGGAGAGGGTTGCAGTTTGGTGGTGAGGATAGATTCGGGCACGTGCGATCGGCAACTGGTTGATCTGGGGTGGCGGAAAACAGGCCATGATTCTAACACAGCTTCGGTGGATGGCCGATAAAGGCCAATGCTTCGCCCAAGATGACTTCGATGGGACGGGTGGTATCAACCGATAGATGTTCAATCGTCAGCGGCTCAAAGCTGCGCTTAATGCGATAGTACTTGTCCATGGTACGGTCGGCCGCCAGATTGCCAGTGCTGCGGAGGTCTTCCTCAAGCCGCCTATGCACCACCTCGTCGGGAGCCCAACAGTAGATGACATAGAGTCTGTGCCCCACCTTGCGCGCCAGCGTCACCACTTCATCAACCTGGGCACGCCGCGAAAAAGGGCGTCCGTCTAGGATCAGGATACGCTGGGGATCGCGGCTGAGGATATATTCGGCGACGCGATAAGTAACCTGAGAAGCCAGCTCGTTCTGTTCGGCAGAATAGTCCAGGTCGCGCGCCGGAAAGATGCGATCGCGAATCGCGTCGCGGTCGAGCACGTCTGCTGCCAGCGCTGTTGCCAACGCCTGGGCAAGGTAGCTTTTTCCGGTGCCTGGAAGCCCTGTCATTAGAATCAACATAGGCCTGGATCAAGGGACGCGTCCTGCCGAGCCGAAGAGCTGCATCTTGTTCTCGACGACCTGTTGCGCGGCGGCCCGGGCCGCGCTGAGCACTGTGCGCGGATCAGAAGGCCCGCTGTCGCCGGCATAGGCCCGCCGTAGCGCGCCTGTGACCGCCTGGCGGATGGCGGTGTCGATGTTGACTTTGGCTGCCCCTGCCGCAATGGCCTCGCGTATGGCATCGTCGGGAATACTTGTGCCGCCATGGAGTACCAGCGGCACCGGCGACTCAGCGGCGCAGGCACGGATGAGCGCCAGATCAACCTCGGCGGCGCCCTCCACCCGGCCAGGGGTGTTCCCAAAGGAGATGGCAAGATAGTCAATACCTGTTGCGTCGACAAAACGGCGTACGCTGGCCGGGTCCGTCCTGCTCTCGATTTCTTCGCCGGTTTCTTCGTCCCAGGTCTCGCCCACCTGTGCCTCCACACCGACACCGCGATTGTGGGCCAATTCGACAACCTCCCGGACGACCCGCACGTTTTCCTCGAAGCGGTAACGAGACGCGTCGATCATGACGGAATCGAAGCCGATATTGATGCACGCCTTTACGGTCGCCAGGTCCGCGCCGTGATCGAGGTGCACAAAGAGCGGTGTTGTCGCCTCGCTCCGCGCACCCTGGATCAGCCCAGCCAGGTAGGAGAGACCGATGTGGCGCAGACTACCCATGGAGACGCCAACAATCACTGGCGACTGGGCCTGGCCAGCGGCGGCGACAATAGCCTGCAGCGTTTCCAGATTACTCATATTGAACTGGCCCAATGCCCAGCCTTCCTGGCGGGCGCGTTGGATGGTCGCGATGATACTCATGCCTGTGGGTCACCTTTTAACGAATCAAAGGCCAGCAGTGCAGCGCCGTGTAGCACGGCCTGATCGCCCAACGCACCGCGGCGCAACACGATCGGCCGGATTTCGGGATAGACCAGCGGCTCGACCTGCCGGCGCAGATCTTCCAGGTCGGGAAATCGTGGACTCACGACCCCACCGCCCAGTACGGCACATTCAATATCCAGCAGGTTATAGGCGCCACTAAGCGCCAATGCCAGACGCCGCATGGCCTCACCGACCGCGCTGCGGGCCCACGGCGCACCGTTCTCAAATGCGCTAACAACCTCAGCACCCAAGGGAGAGATCTTGCCGGGGTGCGCGATGTGTCCCAGGCGCGCCAGCCCCTGGCCCGACGCATATTGGCATAGACAGCCGGCGCCTCCACAGTAGCAGGGTGCGCCCTGAGGCTCCACCTTGAGATGGCCGAAGACATTGGCGGCAGCATGCATGCCATGCCAGACCTGGCGGTTTAGAACCAGGCTGTGCCCAATGCCGGTGCCAATGACCACATACAGGAAATGGTCATGGTCTGCGCCGCTACCCAGGCGCGCTTCCGCCAGGGCGCCACACGACGCGTCGACGTCCACACGCACTGGTATCTGGCAGCGCGTAGCCAGCAGCTGCTGCAACGGAACGTCGCGCCAGCCCACGTTTTCGCCCACGCGCACATGGCCTGTACGGTGATCCACCACCGCCGCCACGCCGAGGCCAAGCCCTTCGACCGATGTTCCCTGCGAGCGCCAGGTGGCGATCTCCTGCGCAATCAGGTCGCCAAAGGCAGGCACGGGCACGGGGATGCCAAGATCACGGCACGGCACCGTCTTGATTGCTTCATGGCTGGTAGGTGTGTGAAAGAGCGCGAGGCGAATGTTGGTGCCGCCGATATCAACTGCCATCACCGCCATGGTCAGCCCTCCCTCAGTCCAGTGAGCGCAATACCGCGTACGAAGTTGCGTTGGAGTATGAGAAACAGCAACACAAGTGGCAGCGCACCGTAAACAGCCACTGCCATGATGCGGTTATAGGAGACAGTGAGCTCATTGGCAAAGAGGCCCATACCGAGCGGCAGGGTGCGGAGAATGTCCTGGTTCACTACCAACAAGGGCCATAGATAGCTGTTCCACACGAAGACAAAGGTAAAGATTGCGACTGCGCTCAATCCCGGGGTGCTCAGCGGCCAGACGACGCGCTGGAAGATCTGTAGCTCGCCTGCGCCATCGATGCGCG
>JACFMY010000569.1 GCA_019455155.1 Caldilineaceae bacterium | reverse complement strand
ATATTCTCCTCTAAAACAAGTGATAACCACGGTGAGCCGTGGAGATAAATCTGGTTTGGCGCCATCGCTGGCGACCTCCTGGGGTACTTACAGCTGATCGCTGCCCGTACTCAGGTTCAGTATAGGCGGCAATGGTAAGAATATCGTAGGCACAACGTTAGCAATTTATATTACATAAGATTCATCTACAGCACACGTGCCACCCAGATGGCGATGACCGTTATCGCCAGCAGCCAGAGGAGAACGATGATAGCAGCGGCTGCCCACGAAACGGGGTGGTCCAGGTGCCCGTCACGCGCCTGTTCACGGCACGCGGCTAGGACGTCTGCTGGAACGAGATGAATTGCGATGTAGATGCCCAGGGGCAAGAGGATGAGGTCATCCACATAGCCGAGGATGGGGATGGGATCGGGAATGAGGTCGAGAGGGCTAAAGGCATAGCCCACGACCGCCAACGCAAAGACCCGCGCATACCATGGCGTGCGCGGGTCCCTATATGCATAGTAGAGGGCGGTGAGCTCCGTCTTGAGTTGGCGGGCCCACCGCTTCCAACGTTCCATCGTCACGCGCTATTTGCGAAGATTACGCAGCTGTTCGAAGAGCTGTCGCTCCCGGTCGTTCAGGTTAGTGGGTAGTTGGACCTCCACGACCGCCAGCAGATCGCCGCGCTCCTTGGGGTTCTTCAGATTGGGCATACCGAGCCCGCGCAGGCGGAAGGTCTTCCCGTTCTGGGTTTCAGCTGGTATGCGCAGCGCGACAGTCTTGTCCGGTGCGTGCACCTGCACTTCTCCGCCAAGCAACGCGGTATACAGGTCAACGGGTACTGGCGTGCGCAGGTGGTCGCCTTCCCGTGTAAAGCGGGCGTCGGGCAGCACTTCTACGGCCAGGACAATATCGCCCTGGCCGGCGGCCCCGCGCATGCGCACTTTTGCACCCGTATAGACCCCACGCGGGATATTGGCTTCCAGCCGTGTGCCGTCGGGCAGTTCCAGCACCCGCGTGGTGCCATGAAAGGCTTCGTCAAAGGTCACCTGAACGGGCGCCTCGGCTGCCGGCGGGGCGCTCCTGACAGAATCGAAGCCGTAGCCGGTCGTGCGGCGCCCCGTACGCGTCGCGCGGCGGTCGCCAAAGAGCGCTTCAAAGAAGCTGGAGAAACCGCCCAGACCGCTCCCGCCTAAGAGCTCTTCGAACTCTTCCGGCGTCAGCGTGCGGGTATAGCCGCCTCCTGGACCCGCGCTCCCGCCAGCCCACCGGCTCCAATCGAAATCTTCTGGCTGGCCGCCGGCGCGCGCGTACTGCTCCCATTGGCTGCCAAATCGATCGTACTTGGCCCGTTTATCACGGTCGGAGAGAACGGTATACGCCTCGTTCAACTCCTTGAATTTCTGTTCGGCGCTCTTATCGCCGGGATTCTTATCTGGATGATATTGCTGGGCCAGCTTCCGAAATGCCTTCTTGATCTCCTTTTCGTCGGCATTTCGAGGCACACCCAGTATCTTGTAGTAATCTTTGTATTCCATAGAGACACCTCGCGATTTGCGACAGGGTCATGGGATGAACAGATGTAAAGTAGAGACGCGCCTGTCGAGCCATGTTCGCCTCGATCCTCGTTGACAAAGAGGATTCACCTGGCTGTTCACACCGTCTGCCTACATCTCGCCACCTTGTCACTCCTTACCCTTGCCCACGCGTCCCTGTACTAATGAGCACACGCGCCGGGCGCAAAACCCGGTCACCTTCGATGTAGCCGGCCTGCACAACCTGGGCAACGTGGTCTTCTGGCACGTCAGGGGAGTCGATCTGGCCGATCGCTTCATGACGCGCCGGATCGAAGGCAGCGTTCAACGGCTCCAGCCGCTCAACATCGTAGCGCCGCAAGGTGTCCATAAAGGCACGCCGGGTGGCTTCGATATTGCGGATGAAATTGCCTAAGGCCGTGTCGTCAATCTCCGGTGCATGCTGTAGGGCCAGGTCAAGATGGTCGGCCAGGGGCAGCATATCGGCCAGGATCTGGCGGCGGTGCTCGGCCGTGTCAGCGGCGTAGCGTTGTTCCAGCCGTTTGCGTAGATTCTCGAGCTCAGCCTGCAGGCGTAGGTAACGTTCCTGCCAGCTGCCATTGCCAGCTGCCTCCTCCTGTTTCTGTTCCGCGTCCCGAACCGCGGCGCGGGTAAAGACGAGCTCGGTTTCCAGCCGCTTGAGCTCCTCGCTCTGTTTCCGCAGCGCATCCGATTTGATTTCGAGCGCCTGGGCCTGGTCCCTCAGGTCTTTGACCTGTTGTGCCACACGCAGCTTTAGCTCTTCGTTCTCGCGCTCTCTTTCGTCCAGTTGGCGCTTGAGATCGAGGACGGCTTGCTGTAGGGTCAGGCCATCGCCGCGGGCGTCACCGCTCTGCTGTGCGTTCGCCAGCCGGCGCCGTCCGTATTGGTCGAAAAAATAGCTCATTGTCGGTCTAGCTCCCGTTTTGCATGGCGCCATGCAAAACCCATTGTCCCTGTCGTCTAGCAAAACGGGCGAGGTATCACCCCGCCCGTTCTATGATCGTTTCCTGTCTGCCGGTGTTTCCGGATTTCAAGGCGCCAACCGCGTACGTAGCTCGGCTCGCCTCCTACACGGTTTACACAGTGCGATACTCACCCTCGACTACGTCATCATCGGCGCCGCCGGTCGAGCCAGTGCCACCCGCCTCATCTGCCGGGCCGGCACCGTTTTCACCGGCCTGAGCATACACCTGCTGGGCCAGCGCGTTGCTTGCCTGCTGCAGGCGCTCGGTGATGCTGCGGATGCGAGCGAGGTCGCTGGTATCCTTGGCCTGCTTCAGCTCCTCAACCAGGTTCTCGATGGTGCCGCGGTCATTGGTCGGGACCTTGTCGCCCAGCTCACGCAGTGTCTTCTCGGTGACATAGATGAGGTTGTCGGCGGCGTTGCGGGCCTCAGCCAGCTCGCGCTGCTGCTTGTCCTCTTCCTCGTGTTGCTTGGCCTCGCGTACCAGGCGATCGATCTCGTCGTTGGACAGATTGGTCGACGCCGTAATCTTGACACTCTGCTCCTTGCCGGTGGCCTTATCCTTGGCCAGCACGTTGAGGATGCCGTTGGCATCGATGTCAAAGGTCACTTCAATCTGCGGCACGCCGCGCGGGGCCGGCGGAATCCCGTCCAGGCGGAACTTGCCTAGCGTCTTGTTGCCACTGGCCATGGGCCGCTCGCCCTGCAGGATGTGAATGTCAACCGCTGTCTGACTATCGGCCGCGGTGCTGAAAATCTCTGTCTTTTTGGTCGGAATGGTGGTGTTCCGCGGGATGAGCACAGTCATCACGCCGCCCAATGTTTCCAGACCCAGGCTCAGCGGCGTCACGTCCAGCAGGAGCAGATCGCTCACATCGCCGGCCAGTACGCCAGCCTGCAGTGCCGCGCCGACCGCCACCACTTCGTCAGGGTTCACACCCTTGTGGGGCTCCTTACCCGTCAGCTTGCGCACCAGCTCCTTGATCATGGGCATGCGGGTCGAGCCACCGACCATGACGACCTCATCGAGGTTCTGGGCGGTCAGTCCAGCGTCTTTGAGCGCGTTATAGAAGGGCTGCTTGCAGCGTTCCACCAAATCGGCCGTGAGCTGCTCAAACTTGCTGCGGCTCAGGGTCA
>JACFMY010000568.1 GCA_019455155.1 Caldilineaceae bacterium | reverse complement strand
CGCCGAGGCGTCCGCAGCTGAGATGTTGCGTGTCTTTGGGCTGAAACCCGAGCTGTGGTCCGCTTATCCTACCACCTTTTCGGGCGGGGAGCAGCAAAAGGTCAATCTGGCGCGGGCCCTCATCCACCCGCGGCGGCTGCTTCTGCTCGACGAACCCACCGCCTCGCTTGACCGGGCCACTCGTTCGGCGCTGGCCGTACGCCTGGCCGAACTCAAGCAAACGGGCGTGGCCATGATCGGGGTCCTGCACCACCCTGAAGACGTAATCGGCCTCGTAGATCAGGAATTGGACCTATCGCCGCCGGCGGAGACGGAGGAGGCCAGAGAGAATACCACGGCCGTCCAGCCCGACGCGGCCGGGGGCCGCAACCGGTAAATGAATTGGGAGGAGTCATGTGGTTGAGTGACTGTCGCATCGTCTTGCCGGATGGGATCATGCCGCGCGGGTCGTTGCGGGTCGAAGAAGGGCAAATTGCCGAGATTGTGGAAGGTCCTGCCCCGCGTAAGAGGGGAGGCCTCCGCATAACGGCGGCAGGCATGACCATCTTGCCCGGCCTGGTCGACATTCACGGCGACATGCTGGAACGGGAGATAAATCCACGGCCCAAGGCCTCGATCCCCATCGACCTGGCGCTGCACGAACTGGACAAACGGCTGGTCGCCACCGGCATCACCACGGCCTACGCCGCAGTATCCTTTGCCTGGCATAAAGAAGACAGCATCCGCTCGGAAGAACGGGCACGGGAGATCATGGTCACGGTCAACCAGCTACGGCCGGTGCTGCTGGCTGACCACTATGTCCATGCCCGGTTTGAGATCACCAATCCTGATGCGGGCAAAGTCCTGGAAGAATTGCTCATGGCCGAGCATATCCACCTCGTCTCGATCATGGACCACACGCCGGGGCAAGGCCAGTACCGGGATATCGAAGCCTATGTGAAGTTCGCAGTCGAATGGAGCAAGCGCACCGGCGAGAATTTGGATGAAGCGGCGGTACGCGCGCGTGTCGCCCGCTCGCAGGCGCGGCCCAAGAGTTGGGACACGGTACGCGAGATCGCCCGGCTGGCCCACAGACACCGGGTGGTGCTGGCGTCGCACGACGATGACACCGTCGAAAAGGTCAGCCTGATGGACGAGCTGGGCATCTCGATCAGCGAATTTCCTGTAGCCTATGAAGCCGCGAGGAGCGCGCGCGAGTGCGGCATCCATGTGGCAATGGGCGCTCCCAATGCGCTGCAAGGTCGCTCCCTCTCGGGCAATCTCAGTGCAGCCGAGGCCATCGAGGCGGGCCTGGTCGACACCCTGGCCACCGATTACTATCCAGCATCCATGCTCCACGCTGCCTTTGCCCTGGTTGAGCGCGGTGTCATGCCACTGCATGAGGCGATCAAGCTCGTCAGCCAGAACCCTGCCGACGCCCTGAACATGACGGATCGCGGGGCCATTGCGGCCGGACGCCGGGCCGACCTGGTCTTTGTGGAGACGGATGGGCGGCCACGCGTGCGCGGCACGCTGCGCGGCGGTGTGCCGGTCTACTGGGACAGTCGCATGGCACAGCTCAGTCTGCTGCGCCGTCCCAACCAGGAGTGGGAAGCTTTGGCCGCGTCCGACTGATTGCGGATTCGCTTACGAAACAAATCGTCTACGAATACATTTAGGGAAGGAACCTGCTGATGCTGAACGTTGCGCATGACGAGACCATGCGTCATTACGATGTCTACCCGGAAACCAGAGGCGGCCGCAAACAGCTGGGGCCGGAGCCTTTCATCCACGCCAATGTACACCTGCGCGATGCCTATGTGGGCCGCTGGACTGAGCTCGGGCCAAACACCTCCCTGCTGGAATCGACCTTTGGCGACTATAGCTATGCGGCGGGCGACGTATCGATTCACTATGCTGACGTGGGCAAGTTCTGCTCCATCGCCTCGCATGTCTGCATCAACCCTGGCAACCACCCCATGCAGCGGGTTACGCAACACCACTTCACCTATCGCCGCGCCATGTACGGCTTTGGCACGCAGGATGATGAGGGGTTTTTCAACTGGCGTCGGGCCCATCGCTGTGTCATCGGCCATGATGTCTGGCTCGGTCACGGCGTCATTGTTATGCCGGGCGTCAAGATAGGGATCGGCGCGGTCGTTGGCTCCGGTGCCGTTGTCACAAAGGATGTGGAGCCGTACACCATCGTTGTCGGCGTGCCAGCCGTGCCCAAGCGGCAGCGCTTCGCGCCCCACATCATCGAGGCGCTGCTGCAGATCGCCTGGTGGGAATGGGACCATGCTCTGCTGGCGGAGCGCTTCGACGATCTGCTGGACGTCGAACGGTTTGTGGAAAAATATGGGTAGCCTGCTATGCTACAGGCCGAGATAGGCGCGGCGTACTTCCTCGTTTTGTAGGAGCTCCTGCCCCGTGCCGCCCAGCACAATGGCGCCGTTTTCGATCACATAGGCCCGGTCGGCCATGCCAAGGGTGCGCACCGCGTTCTGCTCCACAATGAGCACCGTGGTGCCACTCTTGCGGATCTTGTCGATGATGTCGAAGATCTGGAGCACGATGAGGGGCGCCAGGCCCAACGATGGCTCGTCGAGCATGAGCAGCCGCGGGCTGGCCATGAGGCCCCGTCCAATCGCCAGCATCTGCTGCTCGCCGCCGCTCATGGTGCCGGCCAGCTGCGTGCGCCGTTCGGCCAGCCGGGGAAAGAGCGCGTAGACCTCGGCCATGCGGCGCCGGCGTTCCTGCCACCCCCGTTGGTGGGCGCCAAGCTCCAGGTTTTCCTCGGTGGTCATGGCTGGAAAGAGCAGCCGCCCTTCAGCGACCTGGATCAGACCGGCCTTTACGATGCGGTCCGAGGGCCAGGTATGGATCGGCTCGCCAGCGAAGTGGATCTGGCCCCCGCGCACGCGCAGCAACCCCGATATGGTGCGCAGGGTCGTGGTCTTGCCCGCGCCGTTGCCGCCGATCAGGGCCACGGTTTCCCCATCTTTCACCTCCAGGTTGATGCCGCGCAACACGGTCACGTCGCCGTAGCCAGCGGTCAGATTCTCAACCTTCAGCATAGATATCCTCGCCCAAATAGGCCTCCACCACGCGCGGGTCGCTGACCACCGCCGCGGGCGCGCCGGCGGCAATCACCTCCCCGTGATGCAGCACCACGACCCGGTCCGAGAGGCTCATGATTGCCTTCATGACATGCTCGATAAGGAGTACCGTCATCCCTTCGGCCCGAATCTGTTGGATCAGGGCCACGATCGACGCGCTCTCCGTCGGCGTCAGGCCGGCCATCACCTCGTCCAGCAACAAGAGCCGCGGCTGCGTGGCCAGGGCCCGGGCCAGCTCCAACCGCTTGAGCGCCGCGGTGGTGAGCGCATGGGCCGGTGTGGCGGCGAAGGGACCGAGGCCGACCCGCTCAACGATCTCGCGCGCCTGCCGTTCGGCCGCGCTGGCATCGCGCACATGCAAGAAGACGCCGACGCGCACGTTGTCCTCGACGGTGAGCCGCCTGAAGGGCCGCATAATCTGAAAGGTCCGTCCGATTCCCATGCGGCAGGCCACATGCGCGGGCGCGGCGGTAATGTCCTGTCCAGCGAAGTGGATCTGGCCGGCCGATGGTGCGGCGAGCCCGCTGATGAGGTTGAAGAGGG
>JACFMY010000567.1 GCA_019455155.1 Caldilineaceae bacterium | reverse complement strand
TCAAAGAAGTCATGGCAGATGCCCAAGAGCGTATGGAGAAAGCCGTAGAAGCCTTGCGGCAGGACCTGATGTCGATCCGCACGGGCCGCGCCACCCCCGCGCTCGTAGAACACCTATCGGTGGAATACTATGGCGCGCCGACTCCCCTGCAACAGCTGGCCACCATCTCCATTCCCGAGGCGCAGCAAATCCTCATCCGGCCATACAGCAAAGGGGATATTCAGGCCATTGAAAAAGCGATTGCCAAGTCAGACCTGGGACTGACGCCGTCCAATGATGGCCAGAATATACGGTTGATCATTCCGGCGCTCAATGAGGAACGACGCCGCGATTTGACCAAAGTGGTGAACAAGCGTGGAGAGGAAGCGCGCGTGGCTGTCCGCAATATCCGCCGCGATGCCATCCAGACTCTGCGCGACATGGAAAAGGAAAGCATGATATCCGAAGATGAGCTTAAACGCGCCCAGGACAAAGTTCAGGAATATACAGATCAGTATATCAAGGTGGTAGATGGTGTAGTCAAGGAGAAGGATGAGGAGATCATGACCGTCTAGGCGGCCCTCTCCCTATCGACGACTCATTTTGCAGGAGACTTCCCTTCGTGAGCACACAACGACAGCCAGATAGCACCTTGGAAATCACGGCAACCCCTTATCATCTCGGTATTATCATGGATGGCAATGGGCGTTGGGCGCAGGCGCGAGGCTTGCCCCGTCTGGCTGGCCACCAAGCTGGGGTGGACAATATCCGCCGGATTCTGGAACATTGTGTCCACCGCGGCGTAAGAGTTCTCACCATCTACGCCTTTTCAACTGAGAATTGGCAGCGTCCGCCCGAGGAGGTTAGCGGTCTCATGCGCCTTCTCGGTCTGACGATCCAACGCCAGCTCAATGAGCTGAACAACAACGGCGTCAAGATCCTCCATAGCGGACGTATGGAAGGCATTCACCACCATCTTCAGAAACAGATTCTGAATGCGCTGGAGGTCACCAAGCACAATGACCGCATCATTCTGAACGTGGCATTCAACTACGGTGGCCGGGCGGAGATTCTCGACGCTGTGCGTCATATCATTCAGGATGGCATCGCCCCTGAACAACTCTCTGAGGAGCTCTTCACCAACTATCTGTACACGGGGGGGCTACCCGATCCGGACCTGATTGTGCGCACTGGCGGTGAATGGCGGCTGAGCAACTTCCTTATTTGGCAAGCGGCCTATGCAGAATATTACACCACGCCCACCTATTGGCCGGATTTCGACGAGCAGGAACTGGACAAAGCATTTGCCGAATATAGCCAACGCGAGCGTCGTTTCGGTCGCGTCCTGCAGAAATAACCCCGCTCCCGCTGCTCCCTAACCATACGAGACCTACCTGTGCGCACAAGAATCATTGCCGCCCTGGTTGCTATTCCTATTGTAGTCATTCCCATCTATCTGGGCGGCTTTTGGGGACTTGCCCTTGGTGTGGCAGTCACCATCGTAGGGTCGCTGGAGATGTTTTTTATGTTGGACGCAGGCGGCTACCGGCCTGCGCGCATCATCGGCGTGCCCTGGGCCGTGCTGCTCTTTCTGTCAGGGTGGAACGCGCAGCAGGTGCAGCGGTCATCGATTTCGATTACCGGAATTCTTACCGAGCCAACCGCCTGGCTCATCGAACATGTCTCATTTCCAACCGCCAGTGTCCTGATCGCTGGCCTATTGGTTACCCTCACCTACAGCCTCTTTGTGAATGACCGGCCGGTCCATACCTGGCTGTCAACGAGCATGGGCGCAATCTATTTGGGAGTCACCCTGGGCCAAATCGTGGCCCTCCGGTTCCTCGACCATGGCTTCTGGTATGTGCTCTTTGGCTTCCTGGTAACCTGGGCCAACGACACAACGGCCTTCTTTGTCGGCATCTCTGTGGGCAACCACAAAATCTGGCCACGGCTGAGCCCGAAAAAGAGCTGGGAAGGTACGCTTGCCGGATGGCTCGGCGCCGCTGCCGCAGGCGCGTTCCTGGCGACCGTGCTCCCGGTGCGCAACGGCCCCATCTTTGGCGCTGTGATTGGCCTGGCTACCGGCGTGCTAGCGCTGTTGGGTGATCTGTCAATCAGCATGATCAAACGGCAGGTCGGGGTAAAGGATAGCGGCAACATCTTCCCTGGCCACGGTGGCATGCTGGACCGGCTGGACAGCCTGCTCTTCACGCTCCCATTCGTCTACCAGTCACTCCTCTTCTACGAACGGTTCATTCACTGAAAACAAAGACGCGGCGCCGGGTCTGCTTTCCCGGACCGCCGCGTGCCTTAACGGTTCTAATTGTTTATAGGCGCCTTCAGGCGTCCATCAACATTCGCTCGCGCAATGTGTCCAAGTTTGCCGCCACCGAACCCTTCTCATTAAAGACCGCGCTGCCTGCAACGATTACGTTGGCCCCGGCATAGATTACGTCAAGAACGTTGTGAGGATGAATGCCGCCATCCACTTCCAGGTCCGCCAGGGGACATAGCTCATCCATGAGGCGGCGCATCCGCCGCACCTTGCCCGTCATCGTTTCGATGAATTGCTGTGCGCCGAACCCTGGGTTCACGGTCATGATCAGTACCTGATCGACAAAGGGCAACACCTCGCGCGCCGCCTCAATCGCAGTCGATGGATTGAGCGCAATGCCAGCTTTGCACCCGAGCGCAGTGATCTGCTGCAGCGTCCGGTGCAAATGTTTGGTTGCCTCGACATGCACGGTCAGGATATCGGCGCCGGCCTCAGCAAAGACCTCCAGGTAGCGCTCTGGAGCCTCCACCATGAGGTGGACATCGAGGGGAAGACGGGTGACGGCCCGCACCGTCTTCACCAACACGGGACCAAATGTTATGTTGGGCACAAACATGCCGTCCATTACATCAAGATGAATGTAGTCAGCGCCTCCCTCATCGGCTGCGCGAATCGCCTCAGCCAGCCGCCCAAAATCGGCGGTCAGAATCGACGGAGCGAGCTTTATGGCCTTGCCATCTGTATTCATTGTGATACCCTACGCGGAGCTTTGTACTGGCATTGGATGATTAGCCAGAAATTGTACCATAATCTTGCTCACCTGCCACGGCCGGCGAAACAGGAGGGCATGGCTCTGGTTTGGGATGATATGCACTTCGCCATTCTGTACCGTTTCAGCCATTTGCCGGGGAATGTAGGGCGGAAAGAACTCATCCTCCTCGCCATGGATAATACAGACAGGCATGGCTAGCGCCCGCAATGACTGCAACGGCAGATCGATGGCCGTCGCGCCATTCAGGTTGCGGAAGCCAGGCAGCAGCTCCTCTTCGTAGTACCCGTCATACCGGAACGGATCGTGGAGCCGTGCGGTCGCTTCCATCCAACGCCGGGCAGCCTGGAACTCCTCGGGAACGAGCGCGGCGTGGTTGCCGGTCGTAGCCGGATTGACGCTGTGCGTGGTACTTACCAGGGTCAGGGTAGCCGGCTGTACCAGCTGATCATGCGTGAGCAAGAGGGCCAGCATACCGCCGCTGCTGCAGCCAGCCAGATGCCCTCGCTGTGCGCCTTCGTGCCGCATCAATGCAGCCAGCTGGCGAGCCATAGCCCGGTGATCGTATCTGGCCGGGTGGCCAATGGAGCGTCCGTGACCCGGAAGATCGGGCAGGAGAAGCCGGTA
>JACFMY010000566.1 GCA_019455155.1 Caldilineaceae bacterium | reverse complement strand
CTGGCAATACTGTTTTTGTAGAGCCAATGGCAACCTGGTGCCATAATTGCCGCCAGCAGCTCAACAACCTCAAGACGGCGATGACACAGTTGGATCGCACCGATGTCGTGTTTGTAGCGCTCAGCGTGGAAACCAACATCGACTCGGCCACCCTGGCTGCTTATGCCGACCAGAACGGATTCGACTGGATCTTTGCCGTGGCCACGCCTGATATGCTCCAGGCCCTGGCTGCTGAATTCGGACAGACAATTGCGAACCCACCGGCTACACCCCATTTCACCATCAGCGCTGATGGCACGGTTAGCAACCTGATCACCGGCATCGAAAGCCCCGAGACCATTCTGGCAAGCCTACCCTAACCTGGTAAAGCCTTGAGAGGTGTTGCGCGGTATGTATGGATGGTGCCTTGCATGCCGCGCAACATCCCTCCTTAACCAACAAACCAACAAGACTCATGGATCAACTTCTGCAAGCCTTCATATTAGGCAACGCCGCCATTCTGACCAATGTCTGCATATTGCCGCTCTACCCGGGTATGGTGGCCTTTCTGGCCGGAACCGCGTCCAATGGCGCGGTAACCCGTGCAGCCGCGTGGCTTGGGTGGATGGTGTTGGCCGGTATCCTGACCCTCATGTTGGCCTTGGGCGCCTTGCTTTTTCTGTTGCAGCAATCGTTTGGCACCGTTCTACCTGTTATTCTGCCAATTATCTATGCGGTTGTGATCGTAATGGGTGTGTTCATGGCTTTGGGCCGCAATCCCTTTCGGCAACTGGCGACTGCTCAGACACCGATCGCGCGGAACCCGTTGCTGACCGCGTACCTCTACGGCATTCTGCTCGGTCCCATGACCCTGCCATGCGCTGGCCCGTTGGTGGTGAGTGCATTCCTCCTGGGCGCTGGTAGCGCCGGCCAGCTACTCTCAAGCCTGACTTATTTTCTCGCTTTTGGCTTTGGTTTTGGGTGGCCGCTGGTGCTGATCCCAATGCTGGCACACCCATTTCAGCAGCAGATCACCCGCTGGACAACGCGCTATTACGGTGTGTTGACGCGCGCGTCGGGCGTTCTGCTCATAGCCATCGGTCTCTTTGGCATCGGCCTTGACTTGCTGCCAAACTTATGAACTGGCAGCCAACCCGGGCACGGATCGATAGACAAAAACAGAGGGGGCGCTTTCATCCGCCCCCTCTGTTTTTCGCGATGCTAGCCAACCGAAGTTAGTGCGAATGCCCCGGAGTATGGGCGTGGCCGTGGTCTATCTCCTCAGGGAGCGCCGGCCGCAGCCCTATGATCTTGACATGGAAGTGGAGGGTTTCACCGGCAAGCGGGTGGTTGAATGTCACCACCACACCTTCGGGACGAATCTCGGAGACAAACGCCTCGAAAGGCTCATCTCCATCTTCGTCAAAGAGTTCCAATGACATTCCCGGTTCCAGGGGAAAACCCTGCGGGAATGCGTCCGTAGGCACCAGCTCAAAGGCTTCAGGATCATATTCACCGTAGGCCACGTCGGGCGTCAACACGACATCCTTCTCTTCGCCCATCACCATACCGTACAGTGCCTGTTCCAGCCCGGGGATGATCTCACCATAGCCTTGCAGGAATTCGAGCGGACCCTCTGCAGCCGAGCTATCGAAGATCTCGCCGTCAGCCAACGTGAGTGTATAGTCCATACGAACGACAATGTCATCCGCGACGACGAGATTCTTTCCGTTCATCGGGTCGCGTTGCCAAGCTTTGTCACATTAACGGCTGTCATCCCCTTGGGGCCCTGCTGGATGGAGAATTCCACCCGCTGGCCCTCGGCAAGGCTCTTAAAGCCGTTGCCCGTAATGGCCGAATAGTGGACGAACACGTCGCCACCACCGCCATCCCGGGCAATGAAGCCATAACCCTTTGCATCATTAAACCATTTGACTGTGCCGGTTACGCGCTCACTCATCTTCCGTCTCCTTTACTGAAGCGCATGATAAATCAACCGACGCATCGTCATGCATCCGACCCTGCAAAGAAGACCGTCCAGACTTCAGAAGTCTGGACGGCATTTCAATACAACCGGAACAGAGCTTACTGCGTCTACTCCCCAACTATACGGTCAAACATTTCTTCCGTCAAGTGTCTCTCTGTTCTTTCCATCTGTGCTTAACCGGCGAGTGGCCGCGTGCACATCTACGACTGTGTAACGGCGTCCTGACGGCACTAACCTCAAAATCTACGTCAATTGTCGTTGAAACAATGCTGGAAATGTGCTACCTTTGAATGAGAAACTTCTAAAAACTCTATTTCCTTTTGCCACCTGGAATCAGGTCCTCTTATGCGGCTGCTCGTCCGAACCCTTGCAGGCTTCTGTGCACTGTTATGCTTTGGCGGCGCGCTCCTCCCCACCAAGATGCTCGCCGGATCAGTCGTGCCGCTGCGCGTACAGCACGCGGCCCCGCTGTCACTTGACCCGTCCGAACCGGCGAAACCAGCAGTCCTGCATCTGGAGATTGCTGACAGCGTCACGGATGCAAAGGGCGCATTGCCCGGTGAGACGGTGTCCTATACGCTGACCTACAGCAACAGCGGTGAACGCAGCGCACACGACGTCGAGCTCCGTGTGCGCGTCCCGGACTATGCCGAAGGGGCGTCGGCAAACGCTGAACAATGGAACTGTGACGGCGAAGCGACTGCCCGTTCCTGGTGCACAGTGATTCTCGGCGAGGTGAGCGGAGGGGATGGTGATTCGATCCAGTTCTCGGTTATCATCGCCCCGGATTTGCCTCAAGAGATCCTGTCCATCACCTTCTACGCGCTGCTTCAGCCAGCTGTCGACGACCCCTCAGT
The DNA here is from genome assembly GCA_019455155.1 of Caldilineaceae bacterium. Classification (GTDB taxonomy): domain Bacteria; phylum Chloroflexota; class Anaerolineae; order Caldilineales; family Caldilineaceae; genus JACFMY01. The sequence goes on along the minus strand of JACFMY010000566.1, from coordinate 834 downwards.
TATCTGCGGCGACGCGCCGTGTGACGCCGTCTACGCCACCATTGATACACCGGTCCATGCCGGCACCGACAGCGCGCTCTATCTGCCCATGGTCCAAGGCAGCGCAGCTACCCCGTAGTCCCACCTTTCTTCTCACGCAAAATCGGTTTCCCGCCTCCCTCACGCTATAATGGGGTGTATCTTTTTGCCTGCATGATGCTATGCAGCCGTTTTGATCCAACCACTCCGCCCGGTTACTACGGCCAGTCTCTCGACCTGTGCTGTCGCGGCACGCACCCGATGCGCGGAGATCTCTGAATCCACTGCAAAGGAGAAGCCATGAGCAACGACGCATTGGCCTGGATTGATGAAGAACTCACCGCGCTGGAGAAGGCAGGTCTGCGCGCCAACATCCGTACTATTGAGTCACCCATGGACGCCTGGGTGACCATCGAAGGCCGCCAGCTGTTGAATTTTTGTGCCAACAACTACCTTGGTCTGGCCAACCATCCCCGTCTGCGACAGGCCGCCGCCGCTGCCATCGATCGCTACGGCGTCGGACCCGGCGCAGTGCGCACCATCGCGGGTACCATGACGCTCCATTTGGAGCTGGAACGCAGACTGGCGGACTTCAAAGCTGCCGAAGCATGTATCACCTTCCAGAGCGGTTTCGCTGCCAACCTGGCCACAATCCCCGCCCTCATGGGCAGTGGGGATGTCATCTTTTCGGACGAGCTTAACCACGCCAGCATTATCGACGCGTGCCGGCTGAGCAGAGCCTCCGTCGTACGCTATGCTCACAGCGACATGGAGGATCTGCGACGCAAGATCGCGGAGACGAAGGAGTACCGGCGC
>JACFMY010000565.1 GCA_019455155.1 Caldilineaceae bacterium | reverse complement strand
GGGCGGTGAGCTCGAACAGATCCAGAAGCTCGTCGATGCGCCCGCCAATTTGGGCAGCGGGCAGCCCGTACACTTCGGCGAAGAAGCGCAGCGTATCACGCGCCGACAACCGCGCGTCCAGTGCAGGCGTCTCGGTCAGTACTCCCGTGCGTGCCCGTACTTTGGCGCCATCACGTATGGGGTCAAAGCCCAGCACGCGCACCGTTCCGCTTGTGGGCTCAAGCACGCCATTGAGCAGGCGTACTGTGGTCGTCTTCCCGGCCCCGTTATGACCCAGAAAGCCGAAGACTTCCCCGACAGCAATATCGATGGAAAGGTCTCTCAGGGCCAGGTGCTCGCCGAACGCTTTCGTCAACCCGCGCGTGGAGATAACAGCAGTCATGGCCGGGCGTTCATCCTTCTAACCAGGCTGCGAGGCCGGGGTGAGCCAGCCTCGCCTGCACGGCACGCCAGCCATCCAGGACCATTGGGTCTGAACAATCCTCTGGAGCGGGTAAAAAGCCGGCATCCAGATAGACCTTGATCGCCCAGATGCGCATGGTGGCCGTCTCCAGCATGGCCCGCGTGTGGTCCTGTGCCAGGCGGCGCAACGCGTGCGCCACCATCGCTTTGCCCAGGCCCAGACGTTGGAAGGCGCGCTTGACAACGACCCAGTGAATCTGCCCCCACTCACCTTGCCCACACCAGTCGGGCTGCCACCAGGCGGTGATGGAGGCCACGGGCTTCCCAGCATCGTTCTCGGCAAAGAACATCCGGTCATGCAGTGCATGGCGCCGGTCGCCAAACTCCTGGCCAAAGAGACTGTCCGTTATGTTAATATACGGCTCGGCATCTTCATGGAGCGCGGTCCAGATGGCTGCATCGCCGTTCCGGTAGGTACGCACCGCGAAACCGGGTGGAAAGCTCCAGGAGGGCAGGCCAGTAAGGGTAGAGCGCACCATCGAGACGCCAACATCTCGGTACATCAATCAGTCCTCGAAAATGGCCGCAACGAACCGGCCGCTGTCCATGATCGGCACCTCACGGCCATCATGGCAGCGTCCGGTCACGCACATGGTCGGTGTGCCGATCATGAAGTCAACATGGGTATCCGAGGTATTGGCGCCCAATGCCGACAACTCTTCGCGCGTCAGCGTGTCGCCGCCTTCGATACACTCTGGATAGGACTCGCCGAAGGCAATATGGCAGGCGGCATTCTCATCGAACAGGATCTCGTGAAAGAGCAGCCCGCTCTGGAAGACAGGCGAGCTGATGTCCACGAGTGACACCTCGCCCAGCCGGCGTGCGCCTTCGATCTCAAAGAACTGGGCCAGGACATCCTGGCCAACGCGCGCGTGGAAATCCACCACCTGGCCTTTCTCGAATCGAAACCAGGCACCATCCACCTCGCGCTGCATAGGAAAGGTGGGTCGCGAGGTGCACACGTAGCCTTCGGTCTGTTGATTGTGGGGTGTACAGAAGATCTCTTCGGTGGGCATATTGGGATGGAACTCCACGCCGGCGGGCGTCTGGGCCGCGCCGCCGACCCAACGGGGGCGCTCGGCGAGCCCGATTACCAGGTCGGTGGCAGGTTTGCCGTCTGGGCCAGGCGTTGGGTCCACAAAATGGAGCGACCGCACCTGGTTCTTGTGCATGAACGTAGCAATCTGCGTGAGCTGCATGCTATGTTGGCGCCAGGCTGCCACAGGATCATTGTGGTCGGCACGGGCCAGGTGCAGCACGGTATGCCAGAGTGTCTCCACGGCATCATCGACTGGCTTGTCCGGATAGATCTGCTGTGCCCAGGCCGGTGTCGGCACGGCGGCCACGCACCACTGGATCTGGTTGGCCATCATGGCGTCGGTATAAAACTTCAATGATTTGGCGCGTCTAACCGCCCAGGTGCGCATGCGTTGCGGGTCGACGTCGCCAAAGACGCCAGGAAACTCGCTGCCCACGATGCTCAGCCGCGCCCATTTTTCGTCTGCAAACTGGCGATGGCGGGTGATATCGAAATTGGGGACCTGCAGCTTTTCCATGTTGGCATGTTGTAGCATGGCGCGCACCGACGGTTCGTCGAACCAGTCGACATGCACATAGGATGCGCCGGCGTCATATGCGGCGGCAATGGCCAGGCGCACCAGCTCGGCATGGCCGAGCTCGGCGCGGATGAGCAGGCCCTGGCCTGGCTGCAGATTGATACCGGTACGGATGAGCAATTCGGCGTAGCGTTGTTGTAGTTCAGCGAGAGATGGCATAGTCCTGGCCTTGTTTGATCTGGACGGGGAATCAGGTGATCATTATACCTTGCGTGCCCGGTGGCCGCGAATCGGATGGTTATGCGCAGCGCCTTCGTATCTGTGTGCCATTTTTGCCCCGCGAATTTGACAGCCCCGTAGGGTATCCGTATACTTCAGATTGCTATGGCTCACTAGCTCAATTGGCAGAGCAGCTGACTCTTAATCAGCGGGTTCGGGGTTCGAGTCCCTGGTGAGTCACTCACCCACAATATGTAGTGCGCACGCCGCACTCAACATACTATATGTCGTGGTTTCAGTCCGCTCACTAACCCCAAGGAGGGTTGAAACCATGACCTCAAGCCCACTGACTCTACAAACCAAGTTCGCGCTGGATGTCTTCGTTTTGGACGCCCAAGCGCGCAACCTGTCCCCGCGCACCGTGCGCTTTTACAGGCAGCAGATCAGCTATTTTTTGGGCTTCCTGGATCTGCAGAGCTGCCACACGTTGGACCAGATCACGCCCCACCACATCCGCCAGTATTTGCGTTACCTACAATACGAACGTAGCTGGAAATCGGCCAGCGTCCACAGCGCGGCCCGTGCTATCCGCGCCTTCTTGAACTTCTGCACCGCCGAGGAAATGCTGCACAGCAATCCGATGGCGCGGGTCAAGATGCCGAAGACGACACAGGAGCTGCAACCGGCCTTTACCGAAGCAGAGATCCGCGCGCTGCTTGCTGCCACAGACACGCAACGGGACCGGGCCCTCTTGCTCTGTTTGCTGGACACGGGCTGCCGCGCCGGTGAGTTCGTGGCCTGGAACGTGGGCGACATCAACCTGCCCACCGGCACGGTGCGTGTGCGCTACACGAAGAATCGCACGGAACGCACAGTCTATCTTGGGACGCGAGCACGGCGGGAGTTGATGAGGCTGTATGCCACGCAACCCTTGGGACCGGACGAGCCTGTCTGGCGGACGTTGGATAAGGGCACCAGGCTCACCTACCACGGATTGCAGAGCCTCCTGCAGAAGCTCGGGCAACGGGCGGCAGTGCGACCGTGCAGCCCGCATCGCTTTCGCCGCACCTTTGCCCTAATGTCACTGCGCAACGGGATGAACGTATACGCGCTACAGCGCATCATGGGGCATTCGGATCTGTCGGTCCTACGCCGTTATCTTGCGCTTGTCGACGACGACCTACAGGAGGCACACCGTCATTACGGCGCCGTAGACAAGCTGTTTGCGCGCTAGCAAGTGAGCTAGGGCAAGGATTGTCTGGGTGCGGAAAAGCATGCTTGGTGGGCCATACCGGGCGCCAGTCCACCAGTCATGAGATGAGCGGATTGCATTACTTGAAACATCCTGTATGCCAGTCCGCGGCGTTACGATCTCCGAGCATGCACTCGAGGCAGTGAGGTCAGTCGTCCAAGAGGTTGTCAAC
>JACFMY010000564.1 GCA_019455155.1 Caldilineaceae bacterium | reverse complement strand
TGACGAATTTATTCGTTCTCCACCTGTCCACAGCGACTAAAACGTTTGGTGTGAATTAAATGATTGACAAGAAAGGTCTCCCCATCCTAGAGTGAAGCCCTCAATCAACTCTAATGAAGAAGGAGCACTCAAATGGATGTGGAGACCTTTCTGACGGAATTGTACGTGATGGTAGACGAGTATTGCAAAGCCCATGTACCGCCTCGTGTGGCGCCGGGTCCGGCCCCCTCGCTGTGCGAGAGCGAAGTGATGACGCTGGCGATCTTTAGCCAGTGGGGCTGGTTTGCCAGCGAGCGCCAGTTCTATCGGTATGCGGCCAAGCAGCTGCGGCCGTTGTTTCCGGGCTTGCCTGTGCGCAGTCAGCTCAATCGCCTGATCCGCAAGGCGTGCGCCAGCCTGATCGGCTTTGGCCTGGCCGTGGCGCAGCAGCTGCGCCGGCCGGACGACTGCTATGAAGCGTTGGACACGATGGGCTGCCGCGTGCGCAACGTGAACCGCCGCGGGCGTGGGTGGTTGGCCGGGATCTGCGACCGGGGCTACTGCAATCGCTTGCGTCTGTTCGAAGGCTTCCAAGTGATGACGGCCTGCACGCCCCAGGGTTTGCTCACCGGCTTTGGCCTGGCCCCTGCCAGCACCAAGGAACAACCCATGGCCGAAACCTTTCTGGCCGCACGGGCCTGCCAGCACCCGCGCCTGCCCGAGGTCGGCCAGCCCAGCAACTGCTACTATGTCGCCGACAACGGCTTCTGTGGCCGCACACGCCATGCGCGCTGGCAGGCTGACTACGACGCCACCGTCATTACGCCCCCGCAACGCCACCAGGCACGTCACCCCTGGCCCAAGTGGCTTCGCCGCTGGCACGCCAGCTTGCGGCAAATCGTCGAGACCACCCATACCAAATTGCTCTGTACCTTCCGTCTCGACCGCGACCGTCCCCACGACCTGCAAGGCTTCCGTGCTCGTCTGGGGGCCACGGTTTCGCTGCACAACTTTTGCATCTGGCTCAATCATCGTCTCGGGCGTGACTGGCTTGCCTTCGCCGACCTGGTCGATTTTTGATAGATAACTCACACCAAACGTTAAAGTCGCCACTACCGAACGCAAGTTTGATGATTGACAGACCACTAGCCTCTGGCCGGCAGATCCAGGTCGATAGGCACGCGCGCCCGCCGCGTCGCGCTGTCGATGGCGCCAAAGACCATAGCCAGGCTTCTGATGTTATCCTCCCCGGCAGTTTCCGGGGTGGCGCCGTTGCGGACGGCCCGCACGAACTCACGGATCACGCCGGCGTGGCCGCCCGTCTTCTCCGTATTCTCCAAGGACGGCACCTCCACGTCACGCAGCGTGGAGCGGAAAGCGCCACTTTCGGCCACGACTTGGGCGCGAAACGTGCTGGCCCCATCCCAATAGACGCTCCCCTGTGTACCGGCAATATGCCAGCTTCCCTCCCAGGTACTGTTGAGCCCCTCCGCGCACCAGCTGCCGCGATAGGTGTAGACGACGCCGCGCGTCATTTCAAAGATCGCTACCGCGGCCGCATCCCGGTCGTACCAGGAGCCTGCCGGATTCCATTCATGGCAGTAGACCGCCACGGGATCCGCTTTGGCGATGAGCCGCGCCGCGTCGAAGGTGTGGATAGCCATGTCCAGCAGCAGCACATGGGCCATGTGCTCGCGAAAGCCGCCGAAATGCGCGCCGAGAAAGAAATCGCTGTTGATCCATGTGATTTGGCCGATTGCGCCCGTCGCCAGAAAGGCCTCCAGGCGCCGGATGTTGGCGTCGTAACGCCGGTTTTGGATGACAGCATGCAGTTTGCCTGCACGGCGGGCGGCATGCAGGACACCGCGTGCGTCCTCCATGCTGTCCGCCAGCGGCTTTTCGCTTAGGACATGGCAGCCCCGCTCCAGCGCGGTGATGGCCACAGTAGCGTGCGCGTCTGGCGTGGTGCAGTCGAAGACCAGCTCCGGCCGCGTCGCGTCGAGCATCACAGGCAGATCTGTACCCGTCGCCGCACCGGTCCAGCCATATTCCGCCGCTCGCGTGTCCGCGGCCTGCCGGTTGATGTCCACGAACCCGACCATGCGCAGATCTGGCATGGTGCGGATGGCATCGAGCCAGGCGCGGCTGATCGCGCCGCAGCCGGCCATCACGGCGGTCAGTTGTGATTCCATGGCATCTGCTCCTGTATGCACGGACGAGTGGCATTAGACCCAGGAGTCTATAGCGTTCTGGGATGGTGGTAACATCTGTACTGTACCACGATCAGGCGGGCACGTCATACCGCAGTAACAGAGCAGGGGCAGCTTCCTGGAGGCGGGCGAGGGCCGTGTAGTTGACCACACAACGCCTGCCCGCTTCTAGGGAGTTTTAGGCTCCTCGACGAGCGTGGATTCGGGACCTGGGGAACCAATGGGCGGCCACGGCGGTTGATTGGAAGGCCAGCGTCATTTTCTTGTTGACTGGCTATGTTAAGATGTGTGACATTGACCCGCCGCGGCAGACAGTGATGAAACGACCGTGGCGCCCTGATACCAGTTACTCTTTCGCATGAGTGTCGATCGCTGATTGTTCATGGCATCCAAGAGCCACTATCACGTGCTGCAGGTTAGCCGTGAGGCTACCGTTCAGGAAATCACTGCCGCCTACCGTGCCCTGGCGCGGCGCTATCATCCCGACCGAAACCCCGCGGCCGACGCCAAAGCCCGCATGCAGGCGATCAACGAAGCCTACGCCGTGCTGCGCGATCCCGCGCGCCGCCAGCGCTACGATGCCACGCTGGAACCGGCCGCCACCTACCGCTCGCCGCGGCAGCCGCGGCCTGAGCCGGCCGCGCAGACACAGAGCCATAGCTGGCAAGAAGCAGAGCAGCGCGCCCCGCGGTCACCCCGGGCGTGGCTGCGCTACCAGCTGCAGGTGGGCGATACGATCATCATCGCCATCGAACGCGCCGACGACATCGGCGGCCTGTTGGCGGAGCTCCAGCGGCGCATCCCCGCAGCCGCGCGGCGCTACTACATAGACAGCAACTGCTGGCACATTTCCGTCGCCTATGCAGATGTATTAGGGGATCTCTTCTACAACTTCGCGCTGCGGACGGAGGAGCGGCAGACAGCCGGCGCGGCCGGGCCATCCCAGCGCCCTGACGCGCGGCGCACGTCGCGCACGGTACCGCCTCGCTCCAGGCGGCGTCCTGCGCCCCAGCCTTGGGCCAGCACGGCTGGCAGCCAGCGAGGACCGTGGTTTGGGCTGGGTCTTGCCCTCACCAGCGCCCTCATCGTCTACGCACTGTTGCTGGGCCGTGTGTTAGCGCCGGCCACCGAATCCGCGCTGGCTGCGCCGGCCGAAGCCGTTGTTGCGGCAGCCGTAGAAGCGCCTGCCCCACCCCTGGACGAAGCTGCCGGCGGGGCCCCTGCTGCCGAGGGGTTCAATGCCACCGGCTTCAACTTCCCCGATGACTGCGCGGCTCTCGCCCATGATCAGGCCCCGGCCTATTTGCAGGCAGCCTGCAGCGCCATCCTGGACGAGCCCCTGACCACAACCCGCTTTGCGTCGAACCTGCGCGATGGGCCCGGCACAGAGTTCCCTGTCCTGGCGACGGTGCCGCCCGGCAGCCTGTTGCGACTTACGGGTTACAACAGCGACGGCCGCCATGTCTGGTACCAGACCA
>JACFMY010000563.1 GCA_019455155.1 Caldilineaceae bacterium | reverse complement strand
CGCATCTCCGTCAATTGAAGTCCGACCCGTTTACACAAAAATTCGGACACGCCCGATACTGAAAATCCAAGAAACGAAAGTCCGGGCTGTCCCGTCCAGTATGAGCTGCAAGCATGTGCGAAGTGGGCGTGCCAATTGATGCAGACGGGTCTCCTGAAAGGCTGGCACAGCCAGCTGTGAGCAAGCTCAGAGCAAGCGTGGCCAGCCACAATCGACAAGTAGAAAAGCTCAACGCGGGCTCCTCGAGAAAAGTTGTTGAGCTCTATAGGGAACCCGATTTATCTAGGCGGCCTCGGCTTCCACCCCTTCGGCCGCCCGCGGCCCTTCGCTGGCTCGTTGCCTTCGATGAGCAGTTCTTCCTCCCGGTGCCGCCCGTGTGAGTACCCCCGCCAAAACGCGGAAAGCCCCACCGACAGCACCACACGGAACAGGTGCTTGAGTTTCTTGCCCGTTGACATGCGGCGAGTGTCCTCGCGCCAGGCCTGCTCGGCGGCATAGTCCTTCAGGGACTTGTTGCTGGGGTTGAGGTAGATGCCTTCGGCCGCCCGGCGCATGCGCCAGTTGAAACTCTCAGCCTGGTTGTTGTTCGCGCCGTCCGGACCGCTGTAGGCCTTGGAGTGCGCAATGGATTTGTGCTGCGCGAACAGACGCGCAAACGCCGCGTAAGACGGGTCTTCGTCGCTGCAGATGACCGACTCGGCCGACGCATAGCGCTTGGCCATCTCGGTCACGGTCTTGGCGGACTCTGTCTTCGCAATCGCGATGCGGGTTGCCACCGCCCCTTTGCCTTTGGCCACGCCGCGCTGGCGCATCACCAGCAGAATGCGGCGGTCCAGCGGCTGCTTGGCCGTCTTGCCGTGCTTCGGCGGTACCGGCGGGCCATGAATCTCTCCAGTTTCCTGGTCGACCTTGGGCTTGAGCAGGTGCGCCGGTATGGCGGGCTTCGGCGCACCGCCACCGCCCTGTGGCTTGTTGCGTTTCTCGCGGTAGCGCCGCCCGTTGATGTCCATGCCGTCCATCTCTTGCACACCGCACAGCACGCCGACGTTGAAGCCGCGCAGCAGGCCTTCGCGGAGTTTGTGCACCAGGGTGAATACCGTGGGATAGCCCACGTTCCAATCACGGCGCAGCTGCAACGCCGGCTTGCCCGAGGCGCCGTTGGCCCAGGAGTAGGCAATCTTCAGGATTTTGACCAGCGACAGCTTGTGGTCGGCCAACACGGTTTTGGAGGTGACCGAGAACTTCTTGTCGCAGCACTTGCACTTCCAGCGCAGCTCCCGGCTGTAGAAGTAGTGGGCGTCGAACGTTCCGCAGTGCGGGCAGTTCATCTCCTTGGTCGAGCCCCAGACGGTCTCGGCCAACAACATCACCGCTTGTTTCTCGGTGAGCCTCTCCAGGTCTTCGGCCCCGAAGTCCACCGCGTCCTTGGACAGGTGGAACGCCGCCGTGCCGGTGCGCTTGCGAAGCGGAAACAGCTTCTTGCCCTCTGCCGGGGCTCCGGCCCCACCGGCGGACATCACAGCACTGCTCATGGTCGTTCGCCCTTTCAGCCGTGCATGAGAAAGGCCACATAGTCCTGAGCCTTGGCCAGGGGCTCGGGGGCTTGCGTGGTCGGGAAATTGGCGCCGCGGTAGCGCTCAAAGCCGGTCCGGGCGGGTTCGGTCAAGGCCTCAACGTGGAACCGGTCGACACCATCAATTTGCAGGGTCGGCGGCAGAATCAGCGCCGGGTACGGCCCCAAGGTGTCCTTGTCGAACAGCGCCCAGCAAATGGCGCGCAACAGCAGGTCCCCCGCGTCCAGCCGCTTGCTGCCGTAGGTGAAATGGCCCACGTGCTGGCCGTTGATGTCTTCGTTGAAGACGGCGGTGTAGTGACCCCGCTGGCCCTCCTTTTGGAAGATGCGGGCCGTGCCCAGCTCCACGCCGGCGCCGTCGAGCGTGCTGCGCTCGATGACAGCGCACAACCGGGTGGCATAGGCACAGCGCTTGTCGGGACGCTCGCTGGCCGGTGCCTGGTTAGCTCGGTACAGCAGCCGGGTCAGGGCCCGGGCCACCAAATCCCACAGGCTGGCTGACCAGCGCGGATAGCGCAGCACGGCATCGGGTTCGACCTCACCTTGGCCGCGCAGGGTCATGCCCACCAGGTAGTCGGCCAGGGCCCCCTTCTTGGCGTACGCGATGTCGATGACCGCCAGCTGGTTGGCGGTGTTGCGACCCTCCAGGTCGCCAGTGTGCAAGTGGACGCGCAGCATCAGGCCACTCCCTCGGCAACTTCGACCTCCCAGGTCTGAGCGTAGTTGGCGTTGTCGACCCGCTCGAACCCGGCAAAGCGCAGGCGGTTGTTTTCGGCCCAGAGCAGCCGAGCGTCTGAGAGGTCCGGCAGCAGGTCCGCCTCGGTGCCGTTTTGCATGTCGAGCAGTCGCGCGCGCAGCACAGGTCGGCCCAGCTCGTGGTCGCGCTCCTCCGCGACGCGCAGGGCGCCAATGCGTGGGGGCTGCTGGGTGGCCAGCTGACGGGGCAGCAGCTGGCCTTTGCATTGCAGGGGTCTGACCTTCACTCTCATCTCTGTGTCCTTTGCCCCTCCAAGGGGCTTCACGGTCGTCTAGTCATCTAAAAAGAGGCGTTGTTCTAAAACCGGGGCGTGGCTGCGCCAGCCCATGGCGTTTGGGCTTCTGTCAAATCAGGAGATGTCGGCTTGCTGCCGCCGACGGGGCTACCGCCGTGTCTTGCGCACGACGCCGATGACCACTCCCATCACCTCCAGTGACGTGGCCGGGAAGATGGGCTGGTAGGCCGAGTTGGCCGGCTGCAGGTAATAGCGGCCCTGGGGGTCCAGCAGCAGCGTCTTGACGGTGAGCTCGTTGTCGGCCCAGGCCACCACGATGTCGCCCGGCTTGGTCGGGGTGTGGTGCTCAACCACCACCAGGTCGCCCTCCAGAATGCCGGCGTCTTTCATGGAGTCGCCGCGCACCTTGTGCAGGCTGGTGCGGTTGGGGTCGTCGATGAGGTAGTCGTCAATCGTCAGGACCTCGGGTTCTTCCTGCGACGCAGGCTGGGGCTGGCCGGCACGTACCGGGCTGAGCAGGGGCCGGGCGAAGAACTTGCGCGTGGGAGCGATGCGGCTGTCCACTCGCGCCAGGTAGCCCGCCTCCACCAGACGCCCCACCAAAGCAAACACGGACGAGGTGGACGACAGCCCCACCGTGTCGCACAGCTTGGCCATGCTGGGAAACGCCGCGTGTCGCTTCCAGTGGGTCCTGAGCTTGGCCAGGTACTTTTCGTCATGCTCCGTCATCTCTCACTCCGAATAATCATTCGATGAGAAGCACTGTATGCCCAACCAGCATCGTAAGCAAGCTCGCCCAAGATGGCCCGCAGTTCTCTCTGTTTTTGTTTTGAAGCTGGCGGTGTTTGAGCGCAAATGGTGCTGGTTCCTATATTGCAGAACCAAAGGTTTTCGCCAAGCGGATACCGTCAGAGCATCGCTAGCAGCGAGCCCCATCGAGTGCATAGCGCTGTCTTACCCTTCTGAGAAGCAGTTGGTAACATCCACCTAGCTTCATAAGCGGTGGCATCGCTCCCGCATAACGCGAATAAAGCGCCTTAAAAAGGAATAACCAATGGCCAAGAAGTCGGGCGGAGGAGGCATCGGCCTCGTATTGCTGATAGGC
>JACFMY010000562.1 GCA_019455155.1 Caldilineaceae bacterium | reverse complement strand
CCGCCGCGGCGACGGGTGAACCCGTGTCGATTGCCGTGTGGGGTGGCTGGCCGGAGATTCAGCCCGTCTATGAGGCGGCTGCTGCCAGCTACAAGGAAGAGCATCCCAATGTCACTATCGAGGTGTTGACCACCCCCTTGCGCGAGTTTGAGCAGAAGCTATCCGCGACCATCCCGGCTGACACCGCAGCCTGTATTGTCGAAGCGTCGCCATATCCCATGCAGAAGTTCCTGACCGCTGATCTCCTGCCGCCAGCCCCTGAGAATGTCGTTGAGTTCATGGCCGCGGAAGGACGTTTTCCTGCGGCGCTGGTCAAGGACAACGCGGGCAGCGACGGCAACTATTACGGTCTGAACTACTTCCAGGGCCGCCATGTGATCTACTGGAACACGGCCATGTTCGAGGAGGCGGGGCTCTCAGGTCCGCCAACCACCATGGAAGAGCTCATCGACTATGCCAGCAAGCTGGCCAAGTATGATGACCAGGGCAATCTTGTGCGCAGCGGTGTGAGCCTGCGCCTCTCCGGTGGCGGCAGCGGCGTAGGTGAGAAGTTCTGGATGTATCTCTTCCCCTTTGGTGGCTCGATTATCGAAGAGGTGGAGCCAGGCAAATGGCGGGCCAACTACAACAACGAAGCCGGCCAAAAAGCTGTGCAGATGTACCTCGACATGGTCTGGAAGACGAAGGTCGACAGCCACGAGATCAAGCACGACGCCGAAGCCTTTGAGCTCGAACAGACCGCCATGTTCGTGCGCGAATCCTGGGTCATTGGCGATATAGCCAAGAAGGCGCCCGACCTCACCTATGACACCGCGCCCATGCCCAAGAGCGCGCGCTGGGGTGACCTGGCCACCGGCGTCAATCTCTACGTGACACGCAACTGTGAGCACCCAGACGTCGCCTGGGATTTCATCCTCTATCTGAACAGCGAAGAGAACTTGCAGATGCTGTTGGGGGATACGGGTTGGCTGCCACAACGCATGGATGTCGATCTTTCGCCGATCCTGGAGAACGAGCCGCGCTATGCCTCGTTCCTCTTTAGCGATCCCGACTACCAGATCTACACCTACCCAACCCTGGCCGAGTATGATGAGATCCTGACCAAGTTTGCGGAACGGCTTGTCAATGCCTTCCTCGACGAGAGCCTGGCTGACAATCCTGACGGCATTGCCCAGCTCCTGGAAGAGGCCGCGGCTGAAACCAACGCCATCCTGGAACGCAACGATCACTTTGCTGGCGAGTAAGCACCGGTTGCCGGCAGCGATGGCGGGCGGGACACGCCCGCCATCGCGCACTACCGGGATGGTCTACCTATGACTGAGACACAGTTTCCGCACAAGCGAGCGGCCGCGGATCTGCCATTACGATCGACAGGCAAACGTCCCTTCTGGACCGTGGAACGGCGGCGCTGGCTGTTCTGTTATACGGGACTGCTGCCGATTCTCGCGCTCTTTCTTGTGTTGCGCGTGATCCCGATTCTGCGCACCTTTCTCTTGAGTTTCTTCGAATCCAATATGGTCAATCCCCAGGCAGACTTTATTTGGATACAGAACTTCCAGGATCTCTTTGGTGACCGCCTCTTCCAGGTTGCGCTGCGCAACACGACGTTGTTTGCCGTGGCGACCGTGTTGCTGAGCGTCGTGCTCGGCCTCGTGCTGGCCCTGCTCATGGAACGGACCCTGCGCTTTGGAGCCTTCTACGAGACGATCTATTTCCTGCCGGTCATCACACCCATGGTGCCCGTCGCGATCATCTGGAAGTGGATCTACGATCCATCCTTTGGCCTGTTAAATTACATTCTTTCCTGGTTTGGCATTGGGCCCGTCGGCTGGCTGGTCTACCCCGACATTGCGCTGTGGGCCATCGTCGTCATGAGCGTCTGGAAGATCGTCGGCTACAATATGGTGATCTTCTTGGTGGGTCTGCGCGGCATCCCTGAAGAATACCGGGAAGCGGCCGCCCTCGATGGCGCCTCCACGTTGGCGATGCTGCGCTACGTCACGCTGCCGCTCCTACGGCCCATCATCCTGCTTGTCCTGGTGATCAATACCATCAGCGCCTACAACGTCTTTACTCAGGTTTACGTCATGACCACGGGCTCCCAGGGAACGGCCTCGAACCCGGTGCGTGTGCTCGTCTATGACATCTGGGAAAACGCCTTCCGCTACTTCCGTATGGGCTATGCTTCGGCGGAGGCGGTGATCCTGTTCCTCATCGTCCTGATCCTGACGTTGATCCAGTTCCGGCTAATCCGCAGCGAGGTGTAGATCGTGACCGGCACATCTTCCTACCGTCTGGTAGCCTCCGGCCAACGCCTATTGATCCATCTCATTCTTCTGGCCGGCGTTTCTATCATGGTCATGCCTTTCATCTATATGGTGGGCACCTCGTTCAAGCCGCCGCCCGAAGTCATTGCCTGGCCGCCTACCTTGCTGCCGCGCAACCCGACATTGGACAACTACGCGCTGCTGCAAACGGCCGCGCCCTTTGGCCGTTTCTTTCTGAACAGCGTGATCATGGCCACCGCATCGACGCTGGGCATTCTTGTCACCAGCACGCTAGCGGGCTATATTTTCAGCAAGTTCCGCTTTCCGGGCCGTGATCTGCTCTTTATCATCGTGCTGTCCACGGCGATGGTACCGTTCGAGACCTACCTGATCCCGCTCTATCTCATCGCCAAGGATCTGAAGCTGATCAACACCTATGCCGGCCTCACCGCACCCTACCTGGTCATGAGTTTCGGCATTTTCTTGATGCGCCAGAACATCGGCGCGTCCATATTGGATGAGCTGCTCGATGCTGCACGCATCGACGGCTGCTCCGAATGGCGCATCTTTTGGCAGGTTGTGGTGCCGCTCTCCCGCTCGGCCATCAGCGCGCTGGCGATTCTCGCCTTTATGCAAGCGTGGATGGCCTTCATCTGGCCACTGATTCTGGCGACTGAACGGCAGATGTATACGATGGAGGTCGGCCTTTCCATCTTCCAGCACCGCTTTACCATCGAATATGGTGGGATCACTGCGGGCAGCACGGTCAGTATCCTGCCCATCCTGATCATTTTCCTGCTGCTACGCCGCCACATTATCCGCGGCATTACGCTGACTGGTATGAAATAGGAACGCAACCGGTAATCGCCTGTGCTGTCCAAGCACCCTGTCGTCATGACAGTAGCTGGGCAATTCCGTCCGCTTTGATTGAAGGCAAAAGAGGATGAAACATGAGTAAGCTGGCGCTTTATGGCGGGTCACCCGTCTGCACAGAACCCTGGCCTCGCTGGCCACAATGGTCCGATTCCGAGCGCGCGGCGCTACAGCAAGTGCTGGAAGCCGGGGTTTGGGGAGGGTACGGCGCAGAGGTCACCGCGTTCGAGCAAGCATTTGCCAGGCGGCTGCAGGCTACCCACTGCATCGCCGCAGTCAACGGTACCATGACGCTGGAAGCCGCGCTACGGGCCCTAGACGTTGGTCCAGACGACGAAGTGATCGTCCCGCCCTACACCTTCATTGCCACGGCCAATGCTGTGCGCCTGGTGGGCGCCACACCGGTCTTCGTCGATATTGAGCCGGATACCTTCAACCTGGATATCGACGCGACCGCGGCCGCTATCACCAGCCGCACCAGAGCCATCATCCCTGTCCACTTTGCCGGTCTCCCCGTGGATCTGGACGCGCTCCTGCCTCTGGCCGCGCGGCACGGCATCCCGGTGGTGGAAGACGCGGCCCATGCGCATGGCAGCA
>JACFMY010000010.1 GCA_019455155.1 Caldilineaceae bacterium | reverse complement strand
GATGCATCTACGGCAGACTATGGCGCTTATCTGGCTGCTATAGCCGCGGAGCTCTTCGATCTGGCTGATGACCAGTGGTCACCGGCTCCGGGGACGCTCGACGCCGTCGTGGCGTCCTTGACCGTCCAGCGCCCGGGCCCGGCTTTGACGCCTGAGAAACTGGCCAATACCAGCTACAAGTCGACGCTCGCGCCAGCAGGCGAAGTCAGGCTGGTGGATGGCAGCTATGAAGATGGCGAAAATCGCATTTCAGTGACGTTGGCGCCAGAGCCAATGGCATCAGGTGAGCTCGACGGCTTTGAGGCCGCTGCGGTGCTCATTGTGGAAAATGGCGGCGGCAGCGGCAGCTTTGTCAGTCTGGCCGTGGTGCTCGATGTAGGGGGCGACGCGATCAATATTGCATCCACTACGCTAGGTGATCGTGTTTCCGTAAGCAACCTGGCTATCACGGACGAGGGTCGCATTGTGGTCGACATGGTCCAACAAGGACCCAATGATCCCATGTGCTGCCCGACCTTACCCACGACACAGGTCTATGTGCTGGCGGGCGACCAGCTGGTGATGGAAGAGGAGACGACCGCTGCCATCGCCGCTACCGGGGAAAGTGGTCCGGTCAGCGCGGCCGTGATCGAGCCGGTTGCGTATGACACGAGCATGCCGCCTGGCGCCCAAGGGCAACCCAGGCACTTCGTCTTCGCCTTTGACGGCGACAATCCGGACCAGGCCCAGCAGTTGGGTAACGGCTATGTGGCCGTCTACCCGGTGGAGGAGTACAAGCAGATCTGGGCCGAGGCGGATGATCCGTTCGTGGCTGACACACTGGCACAGATCGAGACATTGCTAACCGACCGGCCGGCAGCGCCCCAGCCGGCCCTGCCCGTACTGCCGCCTGTGCCCGCGGCAAATGACCTGGCGGCTCAGGTGGCCTATCTAGATTTGCCGGACGGCGCCGGAGTACGTTTCGTGGGTCGCTTTGTGCAGGACCTCTCGCCTGTCGAGAATGCGCAGCTACGATATCTGTTCCAGGGCCTGACCAGGGACGGCCAATATCTCATAACGGCCTCGATACCGGTTACGACATCGCTCTTGCCCGCTGAGCCCCAGTCGTTGAGCGGCGCGGAATATGAGCGCTTTGTCCAAGACTATATTGGCTACCTGGAGGAGACGACTGCGACGCTCGACGCCGCGGCTCCGGGTGACTTCGTCCCGGACCTTGATGTGCTGGATGCGCTGTTGGAATCGGTTGATGTGACCGTAGCCCGGAATCCGCTTAGCCCAAGGTCGCTCGCCAACATGGAATACAAGTCAGAGATGGCGGAAGCGGGGGGTGCACTGCTGCAGAACGGCATCTACACGGAGACGGTCCTGCCCGGCAGCGCCAGTATCATTACTGTGCAGCTGGTGCCATTCCCCCTTGCCTACGGCCGGCTCGATGGAGAGGAGGCCGCAGCCGTGTTATTGGCCGAGAACGGCGGAGGCAGCGGCACATTCGTCAACCTGGCCGTCGTGGTGAACCGCGACGGCGTGCCTGTACATGTGGCCAGCGCACCCCTAGGTGACCGTGTCCAGGTCAGCAGCTTGACGTTGGAGGACGATCTGATCAGGGTGGAAATGCTGGCCCACGGCCCTGACGATCCCGCGTGCTGCCCCAACCAGCCTGTGACCCAGCGCTACAGGTGGCAGGATACGCAGCTTGTGCTAGATGACGGTGCGCACGACGAGACAGCGGATGGCTCACCCCTGGCCGGCACGGCCTGGCAGTGGCTTCTGACGATCAACAGCGACGAAGCGGTAACTGTGCCGGCTGTAACGGGACAATATACGCTCGTCTTCCATGGCGACGGTACGCTACGTGCCACCTCCGACTGCGCTGATTTGAGCGGCAGTTACTCGACTGGCGAAGACGCTGCGCTGGCCATTGATCTGAAGACGAGCACAGCGGCGTCGTGTGCCGCGGGCTCCCAGCACCTGGACTATGTTTTCGACCTGATGGCGGCAGCCTCCTATGAAATGGCGGAAGGAAAGCTGTTCGTCCTTAAGGAGTATGGGGGCATCATGGAGTTTGCGCCGGCGCCTTAGGTAGACTACGCAGGCACAACCGGGGGTAGATTCGCGCGTGGATCTACCCCCTTTCTTGTCGCCTGCGTGGTTTGATGATGGGCGCAAAGGTGCGTACAATGATTAATCCGACATTCTCCCGTGTCCTTTGTGAGGATGCTGAAACAGGAGCGACAAGAAATGGACGAGCAGAGCAAATCACCGGCCAACGGCGGTGTAGGATCAGATGTGATTACCGGGACCTTTGCCGTGAAGGTAGGCCTGGCGCAGATGTTGAAGGGCGGTGTGATTATGGACGTGGTCACCGCTGAGCATGCGCGGATTGCCGAAGAGGCCGGCGCGTGTGCAGTGATGGCCCTGGAGCGCGTGCCTGCCGACATCCGCAAGGACGGCGGTGTGGCGCGCATGAGTGACCCACGCAAGATTAAGGAGATCATCGAGGCTGTGACGATTCCGGTCATGGCCAAGGCGCGGATTGGCCATTTTGTCGAGGCCCAGATCTTGCAGGCGCTAGGTGTCGATTACGTCGACGAGAGTGAAGTGCTGACTCCAGCCGACGAGGAGAACCACATCAACAAGCACAAGTTCACGGTGCCTTTTGTGTGTGGTGCGCGGGACCTGGGTGAGGCGCTGCGTCGCATTGCCGAAGGTGCGGCGATGATCCGCACCAAAGGCGAGGCGGGTACAGGCAACATTGTGGAAGCGGTGCGCCATGCCCGCACGGTGCACCGGGATATTCGCCGTCTGCAGACCCTGGATGAAGATGAGATGTTCGCCTTTGCCAAGGACCTGCGCGCGCCCTACGGCCTTGTGAAGCAGACAGCGGAGCTGGGCCGGCTGCCTGTGGTCAACTTCGCCGCGGGCGGGGTGGCCACCCCGGCTGACGCAGCATTGATGATGCAGTTGGGCGTAGACGGCGTTTTCGTGGGCTCGGGCATCTTCAAGAGCAGCAACCCGGAAAAGCGTGCCCGTGCCATCGTTATGGCGGTGACCCACTACAACGACCCCAAAATCCTGGCGGAAATCAGCGAGGATCTCGGCGAGCCGATGGTTGGCATCAACCTGGACACACTGGCTGACAGTGAAAAGATGGCTGTTCGAGGATGGTGACGCATGACGGTATCCATCGGCGTGCTGGCCCTCCAGGGAGCATTTATCGAGCATGAGGCCATGCTGCGGCGGCTGGGCGCGCACGCTGTCCAGGTACGCAGGCCGGAACAGCTCGCGGGGCTCCATGGACTCATCATTCCCGGCGGTGAGAGCACGACTATGGGGCTCGTCGCAGAACGCTGGGGATTGGTAGAGCCGCTACGCAAATGGGTGCATTCTGGCAGGCCTGTGTGGGGCACATGCGCCGGTATGATCCTGCTGGCTGACCGTGCTGTTGGTCAGAAGGAAGGGGGCCAGCCCCTGATCGGTGGCCTCGATGTGACGGTTAACCGGAACTACTTTGGCCGCCAGAATGAAAGCTTCGAAACCTGGCTGGAAACCCCCGGTCTCGGCAATGGGCCGTTCCGGGCGATCTTCATCCGGGCGCCAGCGATCATCGATGCAGGACCCGGGGTCGACGCGCTGGCGCGCGTTGCTGGTCGCGAGCAAGAGGTTGTCGTTGCCGTGCGGCAGGATCACATCCTGGCGACGGCCTTTCATCCTGAATTGACCAACGATCTGCGCTGGCATGAGCTGTTCGTGGAGATGACCGCCCAGGCCGAAGCGACAGAGGTTGGTCAGAGTGGCTAGGCGGCAGGCATTTGTCTGCTGACCTGGCCCGTCACAGGCGATCGTGGGCTGCTGGCCCTGCCCCTGTTTAGCGGGGCCGGCAGCGGGTAGCCGGGCAGGTCATTGAGTCCGTGCTGTCTCACACCAAGCGCCCTCAGTTTTCCGTTCCCACATTTTCTTGGCCGTGACGGCGCCGCAATCTTCTCTCCGCGCGGCCCCCTGCCTTTGAGTGCGGCGTTCGCCAACGGGCGTCGTCGCGCGCCTGCGCGTTCCACTGCACATGAACCATGATCGTTGAACTTCGTGGCGCATAACGCGTGGCGAGACGCTCCCTCTAACGCTGCGGAGACGGCCCGGCGCGATACTGGGCAGGTGCTGATCGATCGCCATGAATTTGCGGAAGTGCTCAATGAGGGTTGATGTCCAGCTGTTCAAAGAGGGGTACGCGAAAGCAGTCTTGTTCGCACTCGATCACAATAACGAGCCGGTCAGTGTGAGCTGCCACGTTCAACCCATCGCGCCGCACCAGCCGTTCACGCTAGAGCCAGGTGCAGGTTTCGACGCCCAGCCGGGGCCCGCGAGTCTGGCCATCCAACCCTCGCCAGATGCGACGGGCGGTGCTGTGAGCTACGCGGTACTTGGCACTTTGGACCATGGATTGTCGAGATGGCTCTTGCGGCCACACATCATTGTGCCTGGCATGGCGATCTATCTGACCCGTGGCTACCCAGGCTTCTTATTGCAAAGCCGGGCTGCGGCGGAACAGTATTTGCAGGAGAATGGCTGGTCGCACCGGAATGGTAAGCAGATTGGGAAGGCCAACATCGTCTATATCGAGGGGGCATGTAATGGACATAGTTGCACATAACAGTCTCTTTTTGGTCCTCGCGGTTTTGGCGCTTGCGTTGTTGGTTGTGGAAGAGATCGCAGATGGACAGGATGCTGGCAGTCTGGAAGATGGGAGGCGCGTCGGCCCCGTGGGCGTGTCCCAGCTAGGGGAATACGTGCCCCTGGCCGTGGATACCGGCAATCGGATCGACGCTGCCACGTATCAGGGCGCAGAACCAAACCGATGATGAGGAAACGCGCGCTTTGAATGGGACTCTGTATGATGCAGTCGTTGTGGGGGCCGGTCCGAATGGGCTGGCAGCTGCCATTACTCTCGCCCGCGCGCGGTTGCGGGTGCTTGTGATTGAGGCCAGAAGTAGTGTAGGCGGGGGCGCGCGCACCGAGGAGCTAACTCTGCCCGGTTTTCGCCATGACGTCTGTTCGGCCATCCATCCCCTTGGCCTGGCCTCGCCGTTCCTGCGCACGCTGCCGCTGGCGGCATTCGGTCTCGAGTGGATTGTGCCACCTGTATCGCTCGCGCATCCTTTGGACGATGGCAGCGCCGCCGTCCTAGCGCGCTCGGTGGAGGAGACTGCGGCCAGCCTGGGGCGTGATGACGAGAAGTGGCGCCGTCTCTTCATGCCGCTGGTGCGCCAATGGCAGGCGGTGATGGACGATCTGTTGGCGCCGCTGCATATGCCCCGCCATCCAATCGTTTTTGCGCGCGTGGCGCCATTGTTGCTCCTGCCGGCGACGGTGCTAGCCCGGACTTTCTTTCGCGAGGAACGTACACGCAGTTTGCTTGCGGGCATGGCTGGCCATTCCATCATGCCATTGGAACGGTCGCCCACGGCCGCGTTCGCCCTGTTGCTCACCATGCTGGCCCATGCGGTTGGCTGGCCGGTCGCGCGTGGGGGATCGCAGGCGATTGTCACAGCCATGGTGCACTATCTGCAACAACTTGGCGCTGACCTGGTCTGTGGCTGGAGCATACGCTCGCTGGAAGAGTTGCCGAGGGCACGCGCCTATCTGTTCGACACGGCGCCTGCCGGCCTGCTGGCCATCGCGGGCGACCGGGTGCCTGCCAGCTACCGTCGCCAGCTGGAACGCTATCGCTACAATCCCGGCGTCTGCAAGGTAGACTGGGCGCTGGCGGGTCCCATCCCATGGCAGGCAGCCGTGTGCCAGCGAACCGCGGCCGTACACCTTGGCGGCACCATGGATGAGATCGCCGCGGCGGAGCGCGCCGTCTGGCAGGGGAAGCATCCGGCGCGGCCCTATGTCATCTTCGCTCAGCAAAGCCTGTTTGACGACAGCCGTGCGCCGGCGGGCAAGCACACGGCATGGGCTTATTGTCACGTCCCCAACGGCTCTCCCGTTGATATGACCGAGGCCATCGAGAGGCAGGTGGAGCGGTTTGCCCCCGGTTTTCGGGACCTGATTCTGGCCCGTGAGACGCGTCACGCCCGGGCGATGGAACGTTATAACCCGAACTACGTGGGAGGCGACATCAACGGCGGTGTGCAGGATCTGCGCCAGCATTTTACACGTCCGTCGTTGCATCTGGTGCCTTATCGCACGCCAGTGAAGGGGGTCTATCTCTGCTCTTCGTCCACACCTCCTGGAGGCGGCGTGCATGGCATGTGTGGCTACTACGCAGCTCAGGCCGTGCTTGGCGATCTGCGCCGGCGCCAGTGAGCCTCCCGGCCCTGCTCGAAAAGGCGCAACTTCTGATAAATCATGCCCGCTTACTTCCGCTTGGCGGGGCCATTGGGTAAAATAGTGCGATTTGCGGGCGGTTGGAAGGCACCACGCGTTGTGGCCCGTGACGTAATGCAAGTTGCACGATCAGGTAGCTGGTCGTCAAGGGTGTTCCACGATGCGGAACGTGCAGTCCTTTTGACTGATTAGCTCCTGTCACAAAACGAAGACGGTGATGCTAGTGGGATCCTATATAGAGCTGCTGCGGCGTAATGCTAGCTTTCGAAACCTGTGGTTTGCGCGTGTAGTCAGCAACCTCGGTGACTGGTTCAATCTTCTGGCTTCCGCTGCGCTGATCACTCAGCTGACGGGTGCGGGAACCGCCATTAGTCTTTTGTTTTTGGCGCGTTTCGTGCCTCTCTTTGTCATGAGCCCCTTTGGTGGGGTGTTGGCGGACCGTTTTGACCGGCGCAAGATTCTCATCGCCACTGACCTGCTCCGTGCGGTAACGGTGCTGGGCTTCTTGCTCATCGACCGGCCCGAACGCATTGGGCTGTTGTATGTGCTGACGATTCTGCAGTTTGTCTTCAGTGCCGTGTACATGCCCGCCCATCAAGCCTATGTGCCCGCAGTGGTGGACAGAAAAGATTTGGTCGCTGCCAATGCATTGGACAGCTTCACTTGGAGCACGATGCTGGCACTGGGCGCGCTGCTGGGCGGTCTGGCAACTGCCTTTCTGGGCGTGCAGGCAGCATTTAGCCTGGATGCCCTCAGCTTCCTCGTCTCGGCGTGGTTTGTGGGCCGGATTGCCATCTCAGGTTCTGTCAAAGCCGCGGCTGGACGGCACGCTCTTGTCAGGAATGGGTTGCTGGAAGTGGTGGATGGGATGCGTTTTCTGTGGGCCCGGCCTGCCATGCTGGCGATCGCGCTGGCCAAGGCGGGCGGCGCGCTGATCTGGGGCAGCATCAATGTACTGGAGATTCCACTGGCCGAGAACATCTTTCCCTTCAACGGCAATGGTTCGCTGACGCTAGGGTTAATCTATGCCGGAGTAGGGATCGGCACAGGCTTTGGGCCGCTGTTGTTGCGGGCGCGCTTGGGCGACCACCACAGCGTGATGTACAAGGCTATTACCATCGGCTTTATGGCCTTGACCCTTGGTATTCTTGGGCTTGCGGTGGCGCCTAGTCTGGGTTGGGTATTGGCAGCTACTGTCACGCGCGGTTTGGGAACGGGTTCAATTTGGGTCTTTTCCACTGTGTTGCTGCAGGTCGCTAGCCCGGACAGCTTTCGCGGCCGGGTATTTGCCTTTGAGTTTGCAGCCCTGACCCTCACCCAGTCTATCAGTACGCTATGGGCGGGCTTTGCCTACGATAGTCTGGGGATGTCGCTGCCGCAGATATTCTTCATCCTGGCGATCGCGAGCAGCGGCGCGCTTCTGGTGTGGGCCCTTTTCGCACGCAGCAGGAACGGCCGCCCGGCCGTGGTCGGCGATTAAGCAGACAACGGCGTTAAGAATCCGGAAATATCCGGCGGTGGCCCGTTCTGGGCATCAGGAGGCGCGCCTGCTGGCCCCATCGGGTGGGTGTGCGCGGGAGCTGTGTACGCGGCAGTAGGATGAGCCGCGCATGGGGCGGTTTTTGCAGGGCCGGCCGGCTGCTGTGTGCCCATGGCAGCGTTCGCCTTCAAACGTGCCGGCCACATGAGAGTTGACTGCGGCGCGCATGCGGGCAAATTCCCGGTTGAATTCTGCTGTGATGGCGTCTGGTTCGAGCACCAGACCAGCGTCCGCCACGACCCCCAGCGTAACAGCACCGTCATAGCTCAGAATGCTGATCCCCATTCCCAACTTACCGGGATGGGGCACCCAGAAGATCATGCGCTCGATGGCGCTACCAGCCAGGTAGAGAGTCTGGCGTGGCCCGGGCACATTGGTCAAGACGAGGCTGGCTTTACTGCCGAAGATACCGACGGCCACATCCTCCACGGCCTTAGGGGTACGCCCAAACAAATCGAGGATACCAAGAAAGACTCCGGCTTCAGGTGATCGTTTGATGGCGTCCATAGCGTGCTTGGTGCTGGCCAGCCGTTGCAGGACGCCGCTTCTGCCGACGGGGAGATCCAGAAAGGTAAGGCCAAAACGGTTGCCCAGTTCCATGGCCTGGTCGGGCGGCCGCAGGTCTACGGGCACAACGGCGCGAATGACCATACCCTCCACATCGACCTGGCGGGCCTGCATATAGTGGCGTAGAGCGCCGGCGGTGGCTGCGACCAGGACGTCGTTTACTTTGGCGCCTGTTACCTTGCCGATTGCCTTGACCTCCGCCAGAGGCACGGGCTCAGACCACGCCACCCGTTTGGGGACACCGAGTCTGCCTTTGAGTGGCGACGGCGGATCGGGGCGTTTCAACAGTGTTCCGACAGCAATCGCGGCGCTCCCTACGGCCAACTGAGCCAGCTCAAAGACTTGAGCCGGGTGCGACAGGAGCTCAAGTCCATCGTGGAGCGCTGACCCGATCTGGCGGGCAGATCGATCCGCCAACTGGATCACGGGGCGCACGAAAGGGTCCAGCAGCCCTGAGGGGGAGGGCTGTTGGGGAGGCAGGCTGATGTCCAAGGGGGCGCCGGCCATCGTATCGAGCAACAACTGCGCAACCGCGATCATGGCCGTGCCGTCTCCCACGCAGTGATGAAAACGAAGGACCATGGCGCTGCCGGAATCGACCCGGTCAATGACATGTACCTGCCAGAGCGGCCGGCGATAGTCAAGGGGTGTACTGGCCAGATCGCTCAAGAGCTGCATGAGCGCCTGCTTGTCACAGGGTTCTGGCAGGGCCACGTGGCGAAAATGGTCGTCGATGTTGAAGTAGGGATCCTCTTCCCAGTGGGGCGACGGGATCGGCCATCCCTTCTCGACAACGCGCTGCCGGAACTGTTTTAGGTGGAGTATCCGGTGCGCGTAGACTGCTATCACGCGCTGATAGTCCAGCGGTGTACGCGTCAACACCGCGCCGGTGACCATGGCCAGATTGGTGGCGCCGTCCATGTGATACCAGGCTGCGTCGACAGGCGCCATTGGTTGTGTCGTGGTGGGCATAGAGACCTCCCCTTTTGTGGCGCGTTGCCCGCCCATCTTCTTAGAATATTGGCGCTGCGGCTGTTGAGTTGGGGCTCGCCTATACCATACCACAGGCAGCAGCCAGATGCGCCCGTCGATCGGTCAGTCAACGCCCGCGCGCGTCAAGTGCACCACTTCTGTGCGGCCGCAGCGTATGCGTGGCTGCTGCCAGCCTCGCCAGAGCACCTGCTGCTCACAAGCCTGAACAGCCGGAGGCGAGGTCTGGCAGTGGCGTTGTTGTGTCCTAAACTTAGTTCCTGTATGAGGAGCGGTCTTTTGTAGTTGGCCACTGTGCGGTGCAATGCTAGAATCCAGGTCTCCAGGTAGCATATCAGACGAGAAAAAAGAGGCAGAAAATGACTGTTGACCGGCAATCAGTAAGTAGTGGAACGGTGTGGGAAGATCTGGCTGGATATAGCCGCGCTGTGCGTGTCGGCGACCGGATCCTGGTCGCCGGTACGACGGCAACGGGACCGGACGGCCTTGTGGGCGGCAATGACCCGGCTGCCCAGGCTCGCTTTGCGTTTGACAAGATCGAGGCGGCCATTCGCCAGTTAGGGGGACGGCTAGAGGATGTCGTGCGCACGCGCGTCTTTGTCAGCGATATTGGCCACTGGGAAGCTGTGGCACGGGTGCACGGCGAACGCTTTGGTCACATTCGCCCTGTGAACACATTGGTTGAAGCTCGGCTGGTCGGCCCCGAGTTTCTTGTAGAGATTGAGGCAGAGGCCATTGTCGGCGCGGGTGATGGATTAGGCTCATGAGCGTCCGGTCAACGTCCCGGCCATCGGGTTCTTATTGGTGGATAACGAGCTATGCGTTTCAGTCTGCGGCTCAATAACGATCTCTCCCTGGAAGAGTATATCCGGCTGGCGCGTGCGGCCGAAAGCGCTGGCTTTGACCAATTCTGGGTCAGCAACGACCTGTTCTTGCGCAGTGCGCCCGTCATCCTCACCGCAGTGGCCCACGCCACGACACGGATCGAGATCGGTACAGGAATCCTCAACCCCTACACTATCCATCCAGCCGAGATAGCGATGCTGGCCGCCACACTGGACGAAGTGAGTGGCAATCGCTTCAATCTTGGGTTGGCGGCCGGCGCGGGTGATTTCCTCAAATGGGTGGGCATTGCACAGGATACGCCGCTATCGGCTACACGCGAGACAGTGTTGGCAGTGCGCGGCCTGCTGCAGGGCCACCCAGCGGCGCTAAGGGGACGTTTTCTGCAATGGAGCGAGGAAGCCTATCTGCGTTTCAAAGCGCCGCGCGTGACCCCGATCTATATTGGGGCAATGGGGCCCAGAATGTTGGCACTTGCCGGTGCCCTGGCGGACGGGGTCTTGCCGCTGCTGTTTCCACCCGAGCATTACGCGACGGTGCTGCCCTACGTGCAGGCAGGCATTGCCAATCGCGACGCGGCGTTGGATACGCTGGATTTTGCCGCGTGCATATGGGTTTCGCTTTCCGCTGATCGAGCGGCCGCGCGTCAGGTGCTCGCCGAAAAGATCGCCTACTATGGGCATGCGCTGGGGCCATTGATCCTTGAGCGGCTTGGGTTAGCCAAGACGGACTTTGTGCCAATCGAGCGTGCCATCATGGTTGAGCGGGATGTGGAAAAGGCTGTCAGCCTTGTAGACGAACGCATGTTGCGGATCGGCGTCACGGGTACAGTAACTGACGTCATCGAGCGGCTGGGACCTTTGGTGGAAGCGGGCGTGCGCCACCTCAGCTTTGGCCCGCCGTTGGGGCCGGACCGGCTTGCCGCAGTACGATTACTCGGCGAAGTGATCCATTACTTCCGCGCTGAATAGCCTATTTGTCTGGACGGTGTATTGCTATACGGTGTATTGCTATGGCCGGGTTTCAACCTAGCAGGACACGACACCCAATTAGTGGTAAGACGGGTGGGTGAAACGCATTGCCTGCAAGGATGCATGCATAGCACCGGACCGACGCCGAGGGATGCGCCGATCCGGAAACTAACGAACATGAATCTGTTGATAGCTCCGGGGAGGAAGAGTTCTCACAGCCAGGTAAGCCGGCAAGTGTCATTACTATAGCAATCGAACGTCACAGATTCGTCAAAGAAATGTAAGAACGCCCCGATCAAATTAAGAATCTGCCGGATTGATAAAGAAAACCTTACGAAATGAAGGTCTCCAAAGAATAATAGAATGTCACCTGGATGATGCGGGCATTGTTGCGGTAATCTTGTATGCATAGGCAAGAACTGCAACATCCCGGCATACGGAAGAGTGTGTAGCTCGCCTGACAGGGGAATTGACATATGCTCTCATTGAGGCTTCTGGGTTCCTACGAAATCAGCGTAAATGGTGAACCGATTACGACGCTCGACACACAGAAAGGCCGCGCGTTGTTGGCCTATCTGGCTGTCGAAGCGGACCGCGTTCATCCACGCGATGCCTTGGCCGCGCTGCTTTGGCCCGAAGCTAGCCCCCAAAGCGCGCTGCAGAATCTGCGCCAGCGGCTCTACGTATTGCGTAAGGCTCTGACCGGCGTCGAAGGCGAAGCCGGATCGGACGATGAACACGACGCGTGCCTCCAGATCTCACGGTTGGATGTACGGTTCACTCTCGGCCCAGACTGTTGGGTGGATGTGCATGCGTTCAACACCACACTCAACGCGGTCGAGCGTCACCAACACCGCAGGCTTGACGCCTGTGCCGAGTGCATGGAACTGGTGGAGCAGGCGGTTGCTCTCTATACGGGTGACTTCCTACACGGGCTGACCTTGCCGGATGCCAATGAGTTTGATCTATGGCGGGAACAGCAGCGGGCCAAATTGCAGGCGCGCGTGTTGTCCGCGCTGACGCATCTGACTACCTTCTACGAGCGGCGGCGAGAATATGATAAGGCGCGTCGCTTCCTGCAGCGGATGCTGGAACTGGAACCGTGGAGTGAGGAGACGCACCGCGGGCTCATGCGAGTGCTGGCGCTCAGTGGCCGCCGCGTGGCGGCTTTGAATCAGTTTGAAGTCGCGCAGCGCATCATTGCGGAGGAGTTGGCGGCGGATCTGTCGCCCGAAACCGTGGCCCTATACGAACAGATCAAAGCGCGCGAACTCTTGCCCGAGCTGTTGGAGAGTGACACCCCGTACAAGGGGCTTTATCCATTTGGCCAGCAGGATGCCGCTGACTATTACGGTCGTGCTGAGGCGGTACGTTACCTTTTCGAGGCTGTCCACAGGTCACCCATGGTTGTGGTACTTGGCGCTTCGGGCAGCGGCAAATCCTCCGCAATCCTGGCAGGATTACTGCCCAGTCTTGCTAAACCGGCAGCGCCTTTGGCGCCGGCCGGGGAGGTTCACGCGATGAACGGTGGACCTTCCCTCCGGTGGAAAACAACCATAATGCGGCCAGGTGTGGATCCATTTCAGTCACTGGCTGAAGCACTGGTGCACCTGTTGCCGGAAACGCCCCAGCTGTCTGTTCTGGCTGCGGCGTTCTGTGAGGACAACACGGCTCTTTTTGACACGGTTACTGAAATCCTGGCATTGCCGTCTCACAATGCTGAACGCCTGCTGATCTTTATCGATCAATTTGAAGAGCTGTATACGCTGTGCCGGGACGTGGGCACCCGGCGTAGATTTGTCGATCTGCTCCATAGCGCCGTAGAACAGGCAAGCCAACACGAACTGCCCCTAACGATTCTCGCGTCGCTGCGTGCGGATTTCATGAGCCAGGTCCTCACCCAAAGGCCTCTGGCCGACGTAGTCCAGCGCGGTGGCATCGTGTTAGGGCCCATGACCCGCGAGGAACTCCGTGCGGCGATTGAGGAGCCGGCGCGCAACCGGGGTGTG
Organism: Caldilineaceae bacterium; assembly: GCA_019455155.1. Taxonomy (GTDB): domain Bacteria; phylum Chloroflexota; class Anaerolineae; order Caldilineales; family Caldilineaceae; genus JACFMY01. The sequence continues at coordinate 21,376 of JACFMY010000010.1, read as the reverse complement.
CTCTTTGAGCCAGGACTGGTCGATCGGCTGTTGGACGACGTGGGTGAAGAACCGGGCAATCTACCCCTGCTTCAGTTTGCGCTTACTCAGCTCTGGGCCCGGCGCGAGGATAGCCGGTTGACCCACGCGGTTTACGATGAGATCGGCGGTGTGGCCGCCGCTGTGGCGCGCTACGCGGACCATGTCTTTGATCGTCTGCCTGCCGCCGACCGGCCTCTGGCCCGGCACCTCTTCACGCAACTGGTATTGCCTGGGGAGTCCACGGAGGATACGCGCCGGCCGGCGACGCGAGCTGAGGTGGGTCCCGACGGCTGGCACCTGGCGCAAAAACTGGCTGACCTGCGTCTTGTGGTAACTGGGGTCAATGCTGCGGGAGAGGAGGTCGTGGAGCTTGTCCATGAGGCGTTGATCTGGAGCTGGGGACGGCTGCGCGCGTGGATGGATGATAATCGCGATTTCCGCCGTTGGCAGCAGCGGCTGCGGACATCGCTACAGCAATGGCAGGCTAGCGGTCAAGAAGAAGATCTACTCCTGCGCGGCGCGGTGCTAGCCGAAGCGGAACAGTGGGCTGAACAGCGCGACGATGAGTTAAGTGCGGCCGAACAGCGCTATATCGGCGCCAGCATTGCCGTGCGTAATCGACAGCAAGCCGAGGCGGACGCGGCGCGGCAGCGCGAGCTTGACCGCGTGCAGGCGTTAGCCCGTGCTGAGCATCAGCGCGCTGATGCCGAAATGCGGCGTGCTGACCTGGCTCGCACCGCGGGCCGCCGGCTGCGCTGGCTTTCCGCCGGCCTGGCCCTGGCTTTGTGCGTCGCAGTTGCCTTCGCAATCTGGGCTTTTGTGCAACAGCAGCAGGCAACTGATGCTCGTGAAGAGGCCGTGATAGCCCTCAGAAGGGCGGAAGACGCGCGCCGGATTGCGGCGGAGCAGCGCAGCCGCGCGGAAGAGCAAGCCCGTTTGGCGCTTCTTCGCCAGCTGATTGCCCAGTCATTGAATCTTGAGGATGATCGGCTGGATCGCGCGCTACTCCTGGCCGCATTGGCGCTGGACCTGGCAGACGAACCGTCTGAGATGGAATCATATTTTCTCGAATCTACAGCGAATCGTCTGCTGGAGCGCTACTATTACAGCTACCGCGGCGCCATTCACCAACTTGAGATAGATCCGGTGCGTCAGCGCATGGTGGCATTTGCGCTCAACGGCTCCGCCGCGACTGTGCTTGCCTGGAACCCACAGGATGGTCGTTATGCTGGCGAGCTGTTTGCTGATGAAGTAGGGGTAGTGGCAGCCATTTCGTCCGATGCCACACAGATCGCCGTGACCCGCGAGCGCCGCATCGAATTGATTGACGAATCGACCGGCGAAGTGCTAAGCACAATCCCCCAGGACACAGATGTCCAGATTACGATGCTGCAGTTCACGGATGGGGATCGCAAGCTCATGTCGTTGAGTAATCAGGGCACCGTAGTGCTGTGGGACCTGGCATCGGGCCGCCCGATCAGCACTGTCACGGTACCTGACGAAACTGAGAACATTGTCGTGAGTCCAGATGCCTTGCTCATGGCCGTGACAGAGACCCGCAGTGACGACGATGTGGGTGTCAACATATGGGATTTGAGAACGGGCGAACAGTCCCCCATATTTATGGGGGGACATACCTCCACAATTCACCAAATTGCCTTTAGCGATGACAGCACGATGCTGGCCACAGCCAGCTTTGACGGTTCGGTCCGGCTGTGGAACCTGGCTACGGGTGAGCTGTTGGGAGATCCGCTGCGCGGACATGCTGGTCGCGTCTTGGCCACGGCCTTCAACCCGGATGGAACAATATTGGCCACGGGCGGCACGGATCACAAGATCTATCTGTGGGATGTGGCAACGGGTATGCTCCTAGGTTCGCCGTTGTCGGGCAATGACAATTGGGTGCGCACGTTGCGCTTCAGCCGCGACGGCTCAATGCTCTATTCAGGGGACGACGACGGTACTGTCGTGGCCTGGAATCTGGCATCACGGCGTATTCTCGCCGGCCATACCGGCCGCGTGCGCGTGGTTGCCGTGAATCCTGATGGTCGAACCATGGTCACGGCTGGCTTCGATGGCCGCATTGTCCTCCGGAACGCTGAAAATGGCGCGCGGGTCGCTGACTATCCCAAGGAGCACGAACGACCGATCATTCAAGGCGTGTTCAGCCCCGACGGCAGGATCCTGGCTACGGCCGATGCTGGAGGCAAGCTGTTGCTGTGGGACGCGGCCACGCGTCAGCTGCGTTTCCCCTCCCTGGTGGGGCACAAAACAGTGATCATTGGCCTCGCCTTCAGCCCCAATGGACGCTACCTGGCCTCAGGCGATTTTGATGGTTATGTAATCGTCTGGGATACGGAAACGGGAGAGATGGTACGTGCGCCCACCCTCACTCACAATGGCTGGGCGCTGTCGCTGGCCTTTAGCCCAGATGGGACTTTGTTGGCCTCAGGCGGCACAGATAGCTCGATTGCGTTCTGGAATGTCGCTGGCCTGGAGTCAGCGCATGACCAGGAGCTTCAGGAGCAGGGTAAGCGCCTATCGACGAGCCCTGGCAACTGGGTTACTTCCCTGTTATTTACCCATGACGGCCAGCTGTTGTATTCCGGTGGCGGGGATCATACCATTCGCAGATGGGACGTGGAAAGACGTGTCGCGGTTGGCCAGGCGATCGCAGGACATACTGGCCAGGTATGGTCCCTTCAGTTTTATCCACCGCACGGCGAAAAGACCTTGATATCCCTTGGCTCCGACGGCAATATTCTCTTCTGGGATTTGGCCACGGACGCGCCGCTGGCCCCGCTAATACCGACGGAGAAGGAGAGCGAAGTAATGGCCGTCTCCCCTGATGGCCGATTCGCCTATCTGGGCAGTTTCGACACCACTGCCCTCATGTGGCAGCTCGATATACGCCCCTGGCGCGATCTCGTCTGCGATATGGCCAACCGGAATCTGACGGATGAGGAATGGGAACGGTACGTGGAAGTGTTGCCCTACCGGAAAGTATGCCCCAAGATTTCCGATTGACGGACAGCTACGAGGTTGGGGGCGCTTGTCTGCTATCGCGGATGCTTTCCCATGGAATCGGGCTGACATCGTCATGCTGAAAAGTACGGAGCTGTGTCCGGTCGATACGCATGATAAGCCGGCAGGCCGGGTCTGGGCAGCTGACGCGCGCGTCACTTTCCATCCAGTCAGCCGGATGGTTGAGCCGTTGCTTGGCTGGCAACAGGGGCAAGGTTGCCTGCAGCGCGTACACACAGAAATCCTGGCCTTCGGGAAGCGACAGCTTGCCACCGCGCAGGTGGAAATGGTCGCCTACGGCCATGTTGCAGGTGCAGTTGCCCTCAATGGCTTCCACGACGACGGTGAGATCGTAGAGGTCGAACTGGCCAGAGGACGATTCCGGCTGGCCTGAGGGGGCGTTGTTGGGCGACATGATGGCGTGGATCTCCCAAGTTGCAGAAGCTGCAAAGGCCATCCTGAATCCTCTCCATATCCTAAAGGATTCAGGATGGCGCGTGCTGAGGATGCCTGCAGCTATTCTTCCAGCGTAACCTGGCCGCTGGCGCCGTCGTAATTGCCGATGGGCACAAACTCCGTGCCTTCGTCGTTCAGCCGGAAAATCGTATAGTACACGATAGCCTGATCTCCATTCTCGTCCAGGTAGGCCTGGAAGGCCGTGCCGATGTAATGGTTGGAGATGAAGGGCAGGATCGACTTCACCGCTGTGCCGTCATTGCCGGCAGCCAGCATTGAGAGCATGGCGATGTTGGCGGCGTCATAGGCGTAGTTGGTGAAGGGTCCTGGCTCTGTACCGAACTTGGCCTGGAAAGAATCCTTGAACGGCTGTGAATTCGGGTTCTGCTGGTCGGCAAAGGAGACCGACGTGAGCCCGACGCTGGCAAGCAATTGAGCATGGCTTGGATCGCCCAGGATTTCGGGATTGACCAGGTTTTCCACCCCTAGCCAGGGCACACTGCCCAGGTTGGCGTCGGTGACGGCCTGCTGCAACAACTTCTGGGCATCGCCCAAGAAGCCGATCAGGAAGAACGCTGTGCTGCCGCCACCTTTGAGCCGCTCGATCTCGCTGCTGACCTTGGCTGCCTCACCGGAAAGGTCAGCGGGATCGGGCGCGTATTTGATCACGACGACCTCCTGCCCACCTTCGCCGGTGAATTTTTGCGCGAACACATCTGCCATGCCGTTGCCGAAGGGGTCATCCACGGCCAACACGGCGATGTTCTGGTAGCCCCGCTGGATGGCAATTTCGGCAAAGGCCTGGCCCGCATAGACATCTGGCGGGTACATCACGCGGAAGATATAGTCGTCTGGAATGGCGCCGGCGGGCGCGCTGGAGGCCGGCGCGACAATGACCACCTGGTTATCGTCGGCATATTGCTTGGCGCCGAGCACCTCGCTGGTACTTAGGGGGCCGACAATGACTTTGGCGCCGCTAGATTGGGCGACGGTCTGGACCGCCCTGGCTGCGCCGTCCGGAGTGCCTTCTGTGTCAGCGCTGGCTGTCTGGAAGCGGACCGCAGCGCCCGCCTGTTCCAGCTCCTGGTTCATTTGCTCCACAGCAAGCTCCACACCCTTGCCGAAATCGGTGCCAAACGAGCCCAATGGACCAGTAAAGGGCAAAACGATGCCCAGTGTGTAGGTCTGGGGGCCCGTGGCGGCCGGCGCGACCGGCTGCACGCCTGTACACGCGGAAAGCAGGGCGCTCAGCAGCATGACGCCGAGCATACTCAGGGAAACTCTGCGCATAGGTCTTCTCCTTTTATGGGTTCTCTCCGACAGGTTGGTCTGCCTTGCCAGGTTGCTGGCTGCTCTCATTCAGATGACGGCGCTGTAGACGGAGGGATGCCGCCTCGCTGTAGCGCGTACCGCAACAGAGGGATTGGGCGGCGCGGTGCACTATACAACAGGGGTGACGTTGCTGCAAGTGCCCTCCCTGGGCCAGCCGTTGGAACCCCAGGCGCCGTGGGGTTGCTTGTACAGATACACCTCAACGGCTATAATCGGCACACATAAGCACCAATTACGTGTGGGCTACATTCCGGCGACCTGTGGAGGCGAACACGGCTTGACGCTGCAATTGCTGGTTAATTCGCTCGTAATCACCGTTCAGGTGGGCAGCCTCTATGCCTTGATGGCCGTCGGTTTGACCTTGACCATGGCTGTGGCAAAACTCCCCAATTTTGCCCATGCCGAGCTGATCACCGTGGGCGCCTATACGGCGCTGGTCGTATCCCTGTTTGTTTCGGACCAGCCGCTGGCTGTGATAGGATGCGCGTTTCCAGTGGCTGCGCTGACGGCATGGACTGCGCACCGATCCGTATTCCGTCCCCTTGTGCGCCGGCGTTCGTCTACCTATGTGCTGATCCTGGCCACGTTTGCCGTGGGCTTGATCGTGCGCTACCTCATCTTTCTGCTCGCGGACCAGTACAACCTCTTTGACAAGCGCATTCAAGTGCCTCAGCAGGTGTGGTTGACCGCGGGGCCAGTGACTCTTACGACCATTTTCCTCTGGGTTGTGCCAGGTAGCCTGTTGCTGGTTGCCGTGCTGAGCTTCCTGCTCACTTTCACTGACCTGGGACGCCAGATGCGCGCGCTGGCCGACAACGAGACGCTGGCCCGCATTACCGGCATACCGGTGGACAGGGTCGTCGACCTCACGTGGCTGTTGGTTGGCGGCCTGGCCGGCGTGAGCGGCGCGCTGTGGGGGATGTATACCTTTGTTGACCCACTTGTTGGCTGGCTGATCCTGTTGCCGATCTTCGCCGCGGCGGTCCTGGGAGGCATGACCAGCTTTACTGGCGCTATTCTGGGCGCGTACGTGGTCGCCTTTGCCGAGAATACGCTCATGCTTGCGCTCAACCAGTGGATCGGGATCGATTTCAGCTTCAAGCCAGCCATCCCGTTTCTCATCATTGTCGTGATGCTGCTGGTCCGGCCCCAAGGGCTGGTTGGACTGCTGGCGCGCCGCGAAGGACAGAGCTAGCCATGATCTTTGACCCTGCCGGTACCACCATCACGTTGCTCACGCTCTTCGGCATCGCGGCCATGATCGCTCTGAGCCTGAACCTTGAGTATGGCCTGGCTGGCATACCGAACTTCGGCAAGGCGCTCTTCGTTTCCATCGGCGCCTATACTGCTGGCGTGACCTATACACGTCTGCTTCCGCTCCTTGCCGGACGTGAAGCCATCAATCCATGCGGCGCGACCATGGGGCAGGCACTGCAGCTACGCAGCGAAATTCTGCGCACCATGCCTGCCGTTGCCCTGGCCAATTTCGGCATTACGCTGTTGATAGCAATTCTGCTTGGCGGCCTGGTCGGCTATCTGGCTGCCTACCCGGCTTTACGGCTCAAAGATGAATGGTATTTGGGGCTGGTGTTGTTGGCAGGCAGCGAGGTCGTGCGCATTATCGTGCGCGGCACGGAACCGATCATCTGTGCCTATAACGGCGTGTCGGGCATCTCACAGCCCTTCGTCTGGTTGCCCACACCCCAGGCAAAAGCCGGCGCGTTCGCGGTGTTGACGCTGGTCCTTGCAGGGCTTTTCTATCTGTACAGCCGGCGCCTGGTACAATCACCCTACGGTCGCGTCCTCAAGGCGATGCGCGAAAACAGTGACGTCGCCACCGCGTTGGGCAAGCCCATGGCCCGTCTCCGGGCCCAGACCATGGTGATTGGCTCGGCCATGGCAGCAGTTGCCGGGGTCTTCTTTGTGACGAACATCGGCTTTGCCAGCGCCAATGACTATGGTGTGGGGCTCACGCTGGATATCTGGGTCATGATCGTGCTAGGGGGTCTGGGCAATATGCGGGGCGCGCTATTGGGCGCGCTGCTGGTTACCCTCCTGGACCGCATCACGGCCGTATCCGCGATCCAGCTCAACATGCTAGGCAGCTCGCTTGAATTCAACTACGTCCGCTATATCCTCTTCGGCATCATTCTGCTCATTATGCTGCGTTTCCGTACGCAAGGGCTCCTGCCGGAACCCGCGAACACGACGCGCGCGAGCTCACTTGTATCGCACACGGAGCGCAGAAGGGGAGAAGTACAATCCCTCACAGAGGGTTAATCGGGCGACTCATCCAATGGTCCAGGTCTTGCGGTTTGGGAGATATCGATGCTTGAGCTACGCGGTGTGCGGAAATCGTTCGGCAGTCTGCTGGCAGTGGACGGGGTCGATCTGCGGGTCGCACGCGGGCAGATCGTGGGTTTAATTGGACCAAACGGCAGCGGGAAGTCCACGCTGTTGAGCACCGTGGCTGGCTCAATCCGCCCAGACAGCGGGACGATCCATTTCGACGGCCATGACATCGGCGGGCAACGGCCGGATCGGAACTTCCAACTGGGGCTGGCGCGCAGCTACCAGGATCCATCGCTCTTTTTTCGCATGTCCGTCCTGGATAACGTGTTGTTGGCGGCCCGCGACCAACGCGGGGAGGGACCGCTGCGTGCGCCGTTTCACCGCGTTTGGTGGCCGCAGGAACGTGACCTGACCAGCCAGGCGCTCATGATTCTCGACTTGCTCAACCTGAGAGGGCAGGCGTTGACGCCGGCGGCCGACCTGTCAGGCGGACAGATGAAACTGCTGGAACTGGGCCGCACGCTAATGGGCCGGCCGCGGATGTTGTTGCTGGACGAGCCGACGGCTGGTGTGGCGCCCTATCTGGCATACGAGATCTTTGACCTCATCGAACGGCTGCGGCGACAGGAAGGGCTCACGTTTCTCATTGTGGAGCACCGGCTGGAAATCCTCTTTGACTATGTCGACACGGTCTATGTGATGCACCTGGGACAGATAATCGCCCAGGGCACGCCCGCGCAAGTGGCGGAAGATCCCGTCGTTAGAGAGGTGTACTTTGGGGGGACGGCGGAGCATCCATGACGGCCGCGTATAACAGCTGGGTGCCGCTCTCATCGTGCCAGTGCGGCATGTGGATAAAGCAGAAGGGCAGACCCGCGCACGAAGCGGCCGCCATGTCTGGTCGAGAGGTCTACCTAATCGGGTGTCTATGCTTTCAATAACCAATCTCACCGCCGGTTACGGCAAGCTCACCATTCTACACGCGGTCGATCTCGAGGTGCCCGCGCACCGGTTTGTGGCGCTGTTGGGACCCAATGGGAGTGGCAAATCCACTTTGCTCAAGAGCGTCTTTAATCTGACCACTGTCAGCGGCGGCTCGGTACGGCTGCGCGGGGAAGAGGTGTTAGGGCGCGGCACGGAAGGGCTAAGCCGGTTGGGCATGGCTTACGTGCCACAGCGAGGGAATGTGTTTGCCACGATGACTGTGCGCGAGAATCTACAGCTGGCCCTGCGTGGCCTGTCGCACCGCGCCGCGGCTGAGACAATGGACGAATGTTATGCCCTGTTCCCAATTCTGGCCCAACGCCAGCGCCAGAAGACGGCACATCTCAGTGGAGGGGAACGGCAGATGCTGGCTATTGCCATGGGCTGGCTCAAACGGCCGCAGCTCATGCTGCTCGACGAGCCCAGCGCCGGCCTCTCACCGCTCTTCGTGAGCGAGGTGTTCCGAACGTTGAAGGATCTATGCGCCTCCGGCATCACGTTGCTGGTGGTGGAGCAGAACGCACGCAGCATCCTGCGCTGGTGTGACGACGCGTACGTGCTGCGTGAAGGCCGTGTCGTGTTCCACGGCTCAGCCGATGCAATTCTGGCCGACGAGGAGACCGCGAAGGGATACCTGGGGGTTGGCAGACGGCAGAGGAACGAGGGTTGAGGCCGGAAAATGCAGCATGAAGAAGGGTCGCTCAAATGGATACCGGCAAAGGGTACCGGCCTGTGCACAGAATCCTATACCGGCCATCCTGCAAGCCGGTGCACGCCGCTGTGTCTGCAACCTTGACCTCTGACTATTTCCCTGAACCACCCTATGCCTCAGCTTGCCATTGCTTTCCAGACTGACAAACCGATCCACACGTATGGGGCGCTGGCCGCGGCAGTCGAAGCGTATGGTTTCGATGTCGTGACTGTCTATAACGATATGCTCTACCAGCCGGCGTGGTTGCCTCTCCTGGAGATGGCACGCGCGACGCGGCGTATCAGGCTGGGCGTGGCGGCCGTGAACCCCTTCACGTGCCATCCTATTAACATAGCAGGCAACATTGCGCTCATCGATGAGGCATCAGGGGGCCGCGCCTATTTGGGTATTGCCCGCGGGGCCTGGTTGGATTTCGCCGGTTTGTATCCCAGGCGGACGACCAAAGCGTTGCGCGAAGCGCTGGCCTGTGTGCGCCACCTGCTGCGCTGTTCGCCCGAGCCGTTGGCGGGCGAGATCTTTTCGCTGGCCGGCGGCGATTCGCTGCGGTGGGAAATCCTGCGCGCAGACATTCCGTTTCTGCTGGGCACGTGGGGTGAGCAGACGATTCGCACCTGTATTGGGGAGATCAGTGAGGTAAAGATCGGCGGCAGCGCCAATCCCGAGGTAGTGCCCCATTTCCGTGCCATTATCGACAGCGCGGCAGAGGCTGCGGGCCGGCGCGGCAACGAGATCGGTATTGTGATGGGAGCGGTCTGTGTTGTCGATGAAGATGGGGCCCAGGCCAGAGCAGCGGCTCGTCGTGAAGTGGCGCTCTACCTGCCCGTAGTCGCTGGCCTCGATCCGACTGTCCAACTTGATCCCGAGCTCCTGGCGCGCATCAAGGCTGCGGCCGCCGTTTACGATTTCGCGTCGGCTGGCGCACTGGTGTCCGACGCGCTGTTACAGCGATTTGCCTTTGCGGGCACACCGGCAGCCCTGGTCGAGCACGTCGAAGCACTCTTCGCTGCTGGCGCTACCCGCGTAGAATTGGGCACGCCACATGGTCTCACGCCTGAGCGCGGGCTACGTTTGTTAGGCGAGCGGGTGTTACCTATGCTCCAACGCCGTGCCTGAATCAGCCCTGGGTTTCCTAACGATGCTTGACATATCCCTAGGCTCTGGCACAATGAACAGACTTGTCGCTCACCCAGCGCGTTCGTTCACTCCCTGTATAGCTTCATGACCATAGCTACGCTCCGCGATTTTGAATTGGAAATTGACGCTGGCGACGGCACACACTACCCCGTGTCTGTGCTGCGTTCGCCAGCCGGCGCGGCGCGTGGCCAAATGACTTTCCCCTATAGCCGCGCCGAGCTGGAGCAATGGCTTGGCCGCGTGGATGCAGCTGTCCTGGCGCCTGGCGACGCCGATGGACGGCGCCAGGTTCAAGCCTTTGGCGCAACGCTCTTCGACGCGCTCTTCCAACAGGATATTCTTACGGCGTATGCCCAGAGCCGCCAGGCGATGGCCGGCCGCGAGGGGGGATTGCGGATCCGGCTGCGTATCAATGCCCCAGAGCTGGCGGCAGTACCCTGGGAGTTTCTATATGATACCCAGGCGAACGAGTTTGTGGTGTTGTCGCGCCATACGCCCGTCGTGCGCTATCTCGAGATCTTGCAGGCGGATGGCGAGTTTACGGTCACACCGCCGCTGCGCGTGCTCGGCATCGTAGCCAACCCGGCCGACCTGCCGCCTTTGGACGTAGACAAAGAAAAGGCGCGACTGGCTGCGGCCATCGGGCGCCAGGATGCGGACACAATTGAGCTCGTGTGGCTAGAGAGTGCTACTTGGCGTAGTCTACACACAGCGATGCAGCAAGGGCCGTGGCACATCGTTCACTTCGTAGGTCATGCCATGTTCGACCCTCAGGCCGGTCAGGGTGCGATTCTCGTGGAGGATGAAGCGGGTCATGCCTGGCCCTTGCCGGCTGAACAGCTGGGCCAGCTCCTTGCCGATCACCCATCGCTGCGCCTTGCCGTCCTGAATGCGTGTGAAGGCGCGCGCGGCAACGAACAGATGCCCTTCTCCAGCATCGCGGCGTCGCTGGTGCGCCGCGGTCTGCCGGCGGTTGTCGCCATGCAGTATGCCATTTCAGACGCGGCGGCGACCGAGTTTGCCGGCAGCTTCTACAGCGCGTTGGCGGCCGGCCTGCCTGTGGACAGCGCGGTCGGTGAGGGGCGGAAGGCAATTCAGCTGGCCAATGCCAATTCTGCTGAGTGGGGTACGCCTGTGCTTTTCACTCGTCTGGCCGACGGTGTGATCTGGACCTTTCCTGGCGAAGAGCAGGAGTCAGGCCGGCAGCTCCGGGGGCTCGTGCGGCAGCTGCTGGTGCCGTTGGCCGCCATTGTGTTGATTCTCTTGCTCATTGCCGGCGTGATGCTGTATCCCGTTCTTGAGCCGATGTGGAATCCGTCACAGATGGAAGGCCGGTTCAACATTGCCGTTGCTGAATTTGGCGAGGTGGCAGCCAACGGCCAGGTGCGATCATCCGAGGTAGGGGCACGCCTCAGCACGGCAGTGTTCGACCGTCTCTGCGCCGAATACGCGGGCAATTTTCCGCAGCTTACAGGCAGCGCGGCCGACAGCGTGTGGATCTGGCATGATGGGGCCAACGGTGACGATTGCCAGGGCAACAAGGTCAAGAATATTACATTTGGCCCGATTCTGGGAGACAGTGAGAAGGATCGTACCCGTGCCGCGGCGCAGCTGGCCGAGCGTATCGCCGCGGATCTGGTGGTCTATGGCCTGGTGCGCGACGGCGGCAAGACTTTGTCCCTGGAATTCTATTACCGGTCAGATTTTCTGCACGGTGAACCGGACGCAGCGGCCGGGCGTCACCGCATTGGTGAGCCCATCGCCCTGCCCATCTCCTTTGGCCAAGATCCAACCCGGGCCATGGACCAGGCCGTAAAACAGCTCGACCCGCGGACGCAGGCGCTCTTCTGGCTGACCGTAGGGATGGTCAAGGATTTCAGCGGCGAGCAGGAAGAGGCGTTGCGCATCTTTCAGCAGGCTGAGCGTGCCATGCGGGGGCTGGACGCGCCCCGCGGATTGGATGTGATCTATTACTTCATCGGGCGCGAGGCCTTTTGGCTACGCCAATATGACGTGGCCATCGACGCGCTGGAGCAGGCCATTGCGCTGGCGCCGGACTATGCCAATGCGTACCAGACCCTCGGCGCCACCTATTTTGACCGCGCCCAGCTCTTTACGCTTCGTGCCGGCGTCCCGCCTGAGCTGGAGAAATGTATTGCGGTGGAGGCTGTAGGCCGTGCCGCGGCCAGCGAACAGGAAGCGGAAAGGGACCTGGACAGAGCCGTTGAACAGCTTATGAAGGCCGTAGAGCTAGCGCCAACGTCGGCCTGGCCGCCAACGGGCAACGTCGCCCGGTTGACGCTTGGCATGGCCTACCAGCTCAAAGGCAACTTTGCGCTGCTATATGGTCCGGCGCAGGACGCGGTGGCGTGGCTGGACAAAGGGCGGGCCGAGTTGGAGCAGGTTCTAGGAATATTCACGGAAGAGGATAACCAGCAATACCAGGCATGGGCGGTACAAGGATTGGGCGCCAACCATCTTCTGCGAGGCTTGGCAATCCAGGCCACTATCAAAGCAGAGGATTCGCCCACTGTGGTCACGGAGAAAGCTGCGGCCAGCCTGCCTGAATTCGAAAACGCCCAGACCGAGTTTCAGCGTTGTATCGATACGGGCCAGAGTGTGCCCGATCCGGTCTTTCAGCTAAAGGTGATCGAGTGCGGCTGCACGTACTATCGAGATGTCACCAAGACTGTCCAGCAGCAGACCGAAACGTTTATTGAGGCGAGACAAGACGCCCAGACCAGCGCGCAGCCGTAAGCGAGATGAGTTGACGAAGGAGACATCACCATGCGAAAAGCCATTCGACCCTTGATCGTCGCGTTGGCGTTACTGGCCATGATAGGCCTTTGGCTTGTGGGCGTACCTCGAAACGGCGTTGCCCAAAATGATATGACCGGTGATCTGACCATCGGCTACGGCGATGTCGTAACGTCCACGGTCGAAAGCCGCTTCGGCGACGAATGGGTGTTCAGCGGCTGCGCTGGGGATGTTGTCACAGTTACCATGATGAGCGATGCGTACGAGCCGTTCTTGGAACTGTACAGTCCTACGGGCCGTGACCCGTTGACCGCGACCGATGAGGAAGGCACGCTCGCCGCGGTCGTTCTGCCGGACAACGGCCCGTATACGATTGTGGCGGCAGCCAAAAGCATCCGCGACCGTGGCCCCTATACCTTGACGCTCGTTGCTCAGGATGTCGCCCTACCGGCGGCTGCTGGGGAGGTCAGTCTGTGGCCCAGCATGACCGTGACGGGTGTCGTGGCCGACCGCATTGGTGATGAATGGGTCTTCCGCGGCTGCGCGGGTGACGTCATCGTCATTGACATGGAGAGCCAGGAATTCAACACGTTTTTGGAGTTGTATGGTCCCACAGGACGCGAGCCACTCGCGGTTGACGATGACAGCGGCGAGGACACAAACGCGCGCATCAGCGATTATGTGTTGCCCCAGGTTGGTCCCTACACGGTGGTAGCGGCAGGCAGCAGCATCCGCGACCGCGGCGGCTATTCGCTGACATACATGATCTCGACGACGATGCCCCTCACGCGAACGGGCAGCCTGAGCCCAACGACCACCACAGCGCCCGCCGTGCAAACGCCGGTGGCCACAGCTGTTGGTCCGGTCTGTGATGTTCTTGTCGCTACGCTCAATATGCGCTACGGACCGGGTACGGTCTACGTGCCCACCATCGGCGCGCTGCCAGTGGGCACCCAGGTGCGCCCACTGGCACGCAACGCAGCGGCCAGCTGGGTGGTGGTCGCTATGCCAGATACGGGTGAGGAAGGTTGGATCAGCGCCTCGCCGAATTTCCTTGACTGCACCGGCGACCTGTCCAGCCTGCCGCTTGGCGTCATCCCGCCGACACCGACGCCGCTGCCAACACCAACCCCCACGCGTACGCCTGTGGCCACGCCAACCCCCACGCAGACGCCGGTGCCGCCGCAGCCGCAACTGCCTGGTGTCACCGGTGTGGTGCTGCAGGCGCCTGGCGGCGAGCCGGGTGACCTGATCGGCGAGATCTACACTGGCAACGGCTACAATCGCGGCACCGCGGACAATCCAATCTTCCGGGATCGGATGTATCTGGAAGCGTACGTCTTCGACCCAAGGGAGGGCAACAACGTCGGCGACGGCATCAGCCATGTCGAGTTTGAATTCAACTGTCCCAATGGCGGCACCTACACGACGGATGAAGAAACGCCTCGTTTCTGTTCATTTGGCGGCAATTTCCCAGAGTGCAACACGTTCCGTGTCGACCGCAACAGCTTCTTCCCAGACAGCGACTGCGCGGTGGAGGACGGTGGCTTCTACTCGGTTCAGATACGCGCCTTCCCCAGCACATCCGGCCGCAAGGCACGGGTCTGGAACATGGGCTTCGAGCTGGACTTGCAGACGGAAACGACCGGCGGCGGCGGCCGGCCAGATTTGGTCGTCAACATCGTTGAAACCGGACCGGGCACGACCTCCAACCAGATTTCGGACGCGTTGACCTTCCGCGTGGAGGCCTACGATCCTTCCGTGGGCAACCGGGACGGCGACGGCATCGACTCGGTGGAAATGTGGGTGTTTGGGCCAAATGGTCGCGAGGTGCGCTACCGCCGTGAGGGAACAGCCGGTTACTGTATCTTCCAGGGAGGCGAGCCAGACTGCAACGTGTGGGTATTCGCCGACCACAACTTTGAGTGGCCGGATGGCGCCGCGTTTGAGGCAGGCAATCACCGCCTGGTGGCCGTGGCACAAGCCGACGATGGACGGACGAAACAGATAGAGATGAACGTCGACATTCGCTAGCCGCGACGGTGAAGCGAATTTGCCGGCTTCGTGTACAATATGGCCTATGGGTACCAAGCATCAGAAGCCGCAGGAGACCACGGTAGTCGTCGCCATGAGCGGCGGGGTGGATTCGTCGGTGGCAGCGGCCCTGCTTGTGGAGCAGGGGTATAATGAGACTGGACGCGGCGTAGGCTCTACCAACAAGTGTTGCAGCCTGGAAAGCGTGCATGACGCCCGGCGGGTGGCCGACGCGCTCGGCATCCCGTTCTACCTGATCAATGTAGAGCGGCCCTTCAAGGCACACGTTGTTGACTTCTTCATCGATGGCTATAGCCACGGGTTGACGCCGAATCCGTGCCTGGAATGCAACCGGCACATCCGTTTCGACTATCTGCTCAACTATGCGCGGCGGATGGGCGCAGATTATCTGGCCACAGGTCACTACGCTCGCTTGCGCCGTACCGACGAAGGCACGGTGCAGCTGCTCAAGGGCGTGGACGAGGCCAAGGATCAGAGCTATGTCCTCAGCGTGTTGGGGCAGGATGAGCTCAACGACGTACTTTTCCCTGTCGGGGATTATCCCAAGACAGTGGTGCGAAGCATGGCGGCTGAGCGGGGATTGCCCACGGCCAGCAAGCACGATTCCATGGATCTCTGTTTCATTTTAGATGACGATTACCGCCGCTTCTTGCGCGATTGGGCCGCTGATGCCATGCAACCGGGGCCCATAATTGACCGGCAAGGGAGGCTGTGGGGTGAGCATGCTGGTTTGCCCGGCTACACCATTGGCCAGCGCAAGGGGCTCGGAATCAGCGGCACAGCCGAACCCATGTTTGTATTGGAGCTGGATTACGAGCGCAATCAGCTTGTGGTGGGCACGGCCCGGGAGCTGGGGCGCAAGCGGTTGACGGCTACGCGTGTCAACTGGACGCTGGGTGTATCGCCGCCGGCCGGCACCCGTGTTCAATGCAAGATTCGCTATAAGGCCCGTGCCGTTGACTGCACACTCTTTCCCCAGGGCGCGGATCGCGTGGAGGTCTGTTTCGACGAGCCATTGCGCGATATCACACCGGGCCAGGGCGCAGTTTTCTATGATGGCGATCTCTGCCTGGGCGGCGGCGTGATTGCCCGCGACGCATAGCCAGCGGTAACTACGAAAGAAGGACCACGACACAGTGATTGTTGCCACGATTCGTGACATTGTCATTATCTTTTTGGCGGTAGAGAGCATAGTGGTCACCGCGATGCTGGGCATTCTCATCTGGCAGATCTGGCGGTTGACGCGCATGATCCAGAACGAGGTAAAGCCGATCATTCGCGACACGCAGGATACCCTCTCCACGGTGCGCGGTACGACCCATTTCATGAGCGATCATGTAGTGATGCCAGTGGTAGAGACCAGCAGCAAGTTGGCTGGGGTCCGGCGAACGGCACAGGTCCTTATGGAGCAGCTTCCCCGGCGCAGCAGCAAGAAGCAGCCGCCGTCCCCTCAGCAGGCGGCATCTCCCGTACCAGAAGCCCCAGCCGGTAGCCAAACGAACAACAAGCCGGGCGCTCCTACTGCGCAGGCATAGGGAATCAGATACTGCCCCGCCACGCTTTTTCGAAGCGGACGATGCGCCGGCGGATGTACCAGATTGTCGGGTCGGCTACGGGCCGCTGCTGTTTGATGAACGCCATGGCTTCCTCGGCGCCCATGCCCTGGGCAATCAGGATGCATGACGCCATGGCAACGCTGCGATGGATTCCGTATCGACAATAGACAAGCACACGCTCCTGGCTTTCGAAGGCAGCGAGAGCCGCTTCGACCCCACGGCGCAATATGGAGATGCGAATTGGCAAGAACGGTGTGTCGAAAGTGGGGAGATGTAAGACACGAACAGGCGGCCGGCGTACTTCTGGGGGCGCCTGTTCGTGTGTCATATTGATGAGCAGCCGGATTTTTTGTGTATGCAAATCGGCCAGATGCTCTTTACGAATCAGTGAAGAGAGATAAAGCAGGTCGGTGATCCGGGAAAAGTTCGACATTTATGTAGGAGTCGATTTGCCGGCAACGAGAGGAGATGTCAACCGAGGTGGTGAGCTGCTGGCCCGCCAATAGCGAGGATGGAGCACAGCCAGCAATCTTCGCATGCCGGGCGACTCCTCCTCCAACGGTGTGGTGTTGACGGAAGCCGTGCTTCCTGCAATCTTCGCATGCAGGACGGTCATTCCGAACCATGACGGGTGCGTACGCTTCGTCATGAGGCTTTTGCACGTACAGTGTGCGGCAAAACGATTAACATTCCATTGCGTTATGGTTATGGCATGGTTAACGTTGGCCAGCACGGGCACTCACCGCGCAGGCCCACGGTCGCGCCCCGCTCCCCGCCGGTTTGTATTGCCCGCCGCCAGAGCCTGGCACCAGCCAATGACCGCTAGTCCGGCAAAACGGCGATGCAATCTATCTCGATCAGCATCTGCCCTATGAGCCCAGCCTGGACTGTTGTGCGAGCCGGGTATGGTTCCGTCAGAAACTGGCGATAGACCTCATTCAATTCCGCGAAGTCAAGGATATTCGCCAAATAGATATTGACCTTGACTACGTTCTGCCATCCTGCCCCTGCGGCCTTTAGCAGGATTTCGATATTGCGGAACGTACGCTCTGCCTGTTCGCGAAAGCTGCCCGGTTGGAACTGATTGGTCTCCGGATCAAACGAGGCCTGGCCAGAAACGTAGATGGTGCGGCCCTGGGCGACGATGGCCTGGGAATAGGGCGCTACAGGAATAACGCCTTTACCGGTCGAAATCACCTCGCGCATACGGAACTCCCTCCTGTGAATGCATGAAAAAAAGGAAAGCACGCGATCTGGAATGACGCGCTGCCCGGCAACTGCTGAGGCAGAAAAGAATCGCCAATCACAGTCCGGTTGTTGGTAAGAAGGTCTATGGCTTCTCCATTATACCGCATGGGTCTAGTTGCCAGGAGAGAGCACAGGCGCAGCAAATACAGCGGATCGACGCAGATTCCGCTTTGCGAGACACGCTGCGTTCGATCCGCCGCATGCTTTGCGATTATCTATACCCTAAGGATAAAGGCAGAAGTCCTGTCAGCCGAGGGGAATGAGGTGTTCCGTTGTGACGTCTGCTGCGGCAGCGATGATGCGACGAGGACAAGAGAAGACGAAAAACCGGTAACCAGGCTACCCTCTATGTGTTTTGCTCTGGGCTCGCTCGTTTCAGACGGGCAGCTGTTCTTGGTGGTTAGAATCGCTTAACCGTTGCCAAAACGCAGCATAGAACTCAGAAAGACTCGCGAAGTGCTGGAGCTCCTTTTCACCTGTGCGGTGGACGGTGACGCGCCACGGCTCGTTGGAATCATTGCGCCAGACGCGCAGCAGATAGATCTGATAGTTATTTGCCGTGCTGTCTTGAATCGTGGGGATTTCCTTTTCCATGGGTTGCATACGATAGTCTCCTCGCTTCACCTGGTCGAATGGTTAGTGTACGCTTCGGGGTCTCGTAACGGTTGATCATCCTAGCAGGCAAACGTCAGCAGATCGTCAACAAATATGCATATTTATCGCCGGTACAGCCAATCGTTGGATTGACAGTGAATAGATGCATCCTATAATTGAAACCCATGCCCACGTTACAGATCTACATGTTTGGCGCACTTGACGTTCAGCTTGATGAACAGCCGATCCTGAGTTTTCGTTCCATCAAGAATGCAGCGTTGTTGGCCTACCTGGCGCTTGAAGGCGATCGGCCGCATGCCCGCTCTGCTCTGGCTGCCTTGCTCTGGCCGGAGGTTCCCGACTCTGCTGCCCTGCATAATTTGCGCCAGGCGCTCTTTCAACTGCGGACGCTGCTGCGTACGCCGGATAGAGGCGCAGATTCTTTTCTTGAGGTCGCCACACGAACGGTCCAGTTTCGCGGCTCTGGGAACAGCTGGGTCGATGCCGCGGCCTTTGAGACATTGATGCAACGCTGCCGTCAACATGGGCACGCGGAGCTGACCCAATGCGCACCCTGCATGGCGCGCCATGCCGAAGCCGTGGCTCTTTATCGCGGCGAGTTTCTCAAAGGGCTCTATGTGGAGGACAGCCCGGCGCTGGATGAGTGGATCTTGTTGCGTCGAGAATGGTATCAGCATACCGCGCTCGACGCGATGTCTGCTCTGGCTCGGTGGCACGGCAGCCGCGGGGAATTCGATCTTGCCCTGCAGATGGCCCAACGCCAGCTCGCCATCGATTCGCTGCGCGAGGATGCATACCGGCAGGCGATGTGGGCCCTCGCACAGAGCGGGCACCGAAACGAAGCGCTGGCCGCATATGAGACTTGCTGGCGCGTCTTATATGATGAGCTGGGCGTTACGCCTGGCCACGAAACAGAGACGCTGCGTGAGCAGATCGAGGAGGAGCGCGTTGCAAGCGTCAACGCGGATGCTGCCGCAGCGGTGGCCGGCCGTCCTGCCCACAATCTGCCGGCGACCACCACATCATTTGTGGGCCGGACCAACGAGCTTACCAGCCTGCGCCACGCGCTGTTGAATCCATCCAACCGGCTGGTAAGCATTGTTGGTCCAGGGGGCGCGGGCAAAACCCGTTTGGCGCTTGCCGCAGCGGCAGAGCTCGTCGGCTTTTTTTCTGATGGCGTCTGGTTCAGCGATTTAATCGGCGTCGAGAAGGAAACGGGTCTGGCTGCGGCGCTGGTCAGAACGCTGGGCATTTCGCTGCCCGAACATGCCGATCCAGCCAGCCGGGTCGTCGATTTTTTGCGCGGGCGCGAGCTGCTCCTCATTCTAGACAACTTCGAACATCTTCTGGAGTATGCAGGCTATGTGCAAACACTATTGGCCCAAGCCGCAGGTGTGAAGGTGCTGGTGACGACGCGCGAGCGTCTGCATCTCCAGGCTGAGAGCGTGTTCGTCCTGGACGGTCTGCCCGTGCCGGAATCCACAGAGGAAAACTTCGCAACGTTGCGTAGGTATAGTTGTGTGCAGCTCTTTGTAGAGCGGGCACAGCGTTCGGCGCTTGCGTTCGCATTCGCAGATGACACGCTGTCACATGTGGCCGAAATCTGCCGGTTGGTGGGTGGGCTACCATTGGGCATCGAGCTGGCGGCAAGCTGGGTCGAGGAATATAGCTGCCAGGAGATTGCGCAAGCGATCGCGCGCAGCATCGACTTCCTTCAGACCTCCATGCGCGATCTGCCTGTCCGCCACCGCAGCATGCGCGGTGTATTCGACTATTCGTGGCATCTGCTTGCGCCTGACGAGCAGCGCACCCTGGCGCAGCTCTCTGTTATGCGCGGTATGTTTGGCCGGGAGGCGGCGCTTGCCGTTACTGGCGCAACAGTAGCCGAATTAACAGCGTTGGTGCACAAGTCGCTTTTGCAGGTGGCGGCTCCTGGCCGCTATGCGCTCCACACGTTGGTCCGGCAATTCGCCGCCAGCTATCTACCTGACGAGGCTGAGGTTCGGCGGCGTCACTACACCTATTACCTGACCTTAGTAACCACGCACGCCCGCGAGCTAGTGGGAGCGACACCCGGCGCGGCTATAGATGCCATCCGGCGTGAGCTAGATAATGTGCGGGTCGCGTGGCAGTGGGCCGTACAACAGGGAGATTTTCAATACCTGACGGAGGCGTTGCCTGGCCTGGTACGCTTTTTTGAGCTGGCCGCCCTATACCGCGAGGCAGGCGACGCGGTGGAGGAAGCGTCAGTTCAGGCCAGAGGGATGAACGCCCCGGCTTTGCTGGCACAATTGCTGGCTGAACAGGCGAAGATCCAATCGACGCTTGGCAATTACGATCCGGCGCTCACCGCCGCGCAAGAGGCCACCGAAGTTGCACGTGCCCATGGGCTGTCTCACATCGAGGTAATGGCCCGGATGTGGTGTGGCAATACCCTATATGCACAAGGGAAGGTTGCTGAGGGGCGCCTTGAACTGGAAAGTGCGCTGGCGCAGGCCGAGACCATTGGCGACATTGCGCTGTTGGCGGCGTGCTGCCAATGCCTGGGCGATTTGCTCATGTATGCTGCGAATGCGGACGCTGATCCCCTGCTCGAGCGCGCGTTGGCGCTCTACCGCGAACTGGGTGACCGGCGCGGGGAGGCCTGGACCCTAAACAGCCTGGGAGTGGCCGCCAGCCTGCGCGGCCAGTACGAACAGGGCACGGAACAGTTCGAAGCCGCGCTGCGCCTTTCACGCGGGCTCGGTGACGAGCACCGGACGAGCCGGATTCTCAACAATCTGGCCGCAGTCTATGCTATGCGCAAGGACTTTGCCCAGTCCGATCGATACTTTCTCCAGTTGCTGCGCCAGGCACGGGAGACTGGCTATCGCGTGGGCGAAGTCATCGTGCTCAACAATCTGGGCACGAATCAGCTGGATCAGAACAACCGGCCGCAAGCCCGCGCCTATTTTGAGCGTGGATTGGTGCTGGCGAGGGAGATCGGCTTTCTGCGCGGTCTGTCGTCTGTGCTCTACAATTTGGGCGTCATGGCAGCGGACGACGGTGACCTGGAGAAGGGGGCGGCCATGATGGAAGAGTCCATCGCGGCCACCCGGCGCATGGAGGACCAACACTATTTGCATGTCCGCCTGGGCCGCTTGGGAGAGACGCGCGAGGCCCAAGGCCGGCACGAGGAAGCCCACGCTTG
>JACFMY010000561.1 GCA_019455155.1 Caldilineaceae bacterium | reverse complement strand
GGCCGCCATGGGCCCCCACTGGACGCCCCGGTCCGTGACGAAGCTGGCGACGGCGATGGAGAGCACCTGGGCCTGCCGCTTGGCCACGCTGGAGGCAATGAGGAACTCGTTCCACGATAGGAACGCGGTGAGGATCGACGCCGACGCCACGCCCGGCGCGGCCATGGGCAGGGCAACACGCCAGAAACGCTGCCACGGCGCCGCGCCGTCCACCATGGCCGCTTCCTCCACCTCGCGCGGGGTGTCCTGGAAGACAATGAGCATGAGCCACGTAACAAAGGGAATCGTAATGCCCAGGTGGCCGATGATGATCGCCCAGACCGTGTCCAGCAGGGCAAATTGGCGCATCACCAGGAAATAGGGGATGACGGTGGTGATGCGCGGGTAGAAACGAATAAAGAGGAAGATGAAGATGATAAAGCTCAGCCAGCTCGCCCGCAGCCCCAGGCGCGCCAGGCCATAGGCCGCTAGTGTGCTGCTCACCACGGTGATGCCAGTTGTGACGCTCGTGACAATCAGGCTGTTGGTGAGGAAGCGGATGGTGCGCGGGTTGCTGAGCGCGGCCTGAAAGTGCTCGAAGGTAATGCGGCTGGGAATGATAATGGGCGGAACCGTGTACATCTCGCTCTGCAGTTTGACCGCGTTGATCACCAAATAGGCCAGCGGCACGAGCACAGCTGAACAGGCAACGGCCAGCGCGGCAACGCGCAGCAGGCGCAGGGTGAGCTTGCGGGTTCGTCCACGTCCCAACATCGTTTACCTCTTGTCCGTTTGGCCTGGGGCGAAAGCAATCGCCAGGCAATCTAGCCGGTCGCTTGAGCGGCGGCGCCGCCCGATCGTAGCGGCTTTTATTTCGTCACTGGGTCCATCATTCCTCATGGCGCGATCACCCTGCTACTGTGCTGTCTGCCAGCGTCGCTGCAGCCAGAAGACGACGGCCAGCGCCACAGTAGCAAAGGCCATGAAGAGCCAGGACGCCGCGGCGGCCAGCCCCAGGTTGAAGCTGCGCAGCCCCAGCGTGTAGATGTAATAGGTCATGGTGAAGGTGGCATAGCCGGGGCCGCCCAGGGTCAGGGTGTAGATGGAATCGAGCGAAAGCAGCGACTCCAACATGCGGAACATGATGGTGAGCAGCATGAGCGGCGCCAGCAGCGGTATGTCGATGCGCAGGAAAGATTGCCAGCGCGTGGCGCCGTCGATAGCGGCCGACTCATGCAGCTCCAGGGGAATGCCCGTTAGCCCGGCCGAGATGACCAGAAACACAAAGGGCGTGGCCATCCACACATCGACGATGATGACCGAGACGACAGCCCAGTCGGCGTTGCCCAGCCAGTCGGGACCCTGGATGCCCAGGAAGCTCAGTAGGTAGTTGGTCAACCCCATCTGCGAATTGAGCATCATGCGCCAGAGGGTGCCGGCCGCCACCGGCGCAATGACCAGCGGCAGGATGAGGATCGTGCGCACGCCGCGCATGAGCCGGCTGCTGCCCACGGCCAGGTATGCCAGCGCGGTGCCCAGCAACATCTCGATGATCACCGCGCTGCCGGTAATGACCGTGCTGTTGCGCACCGCGCGCTGGAAGACGTCGTTACGGAGCACCTTGGCGAAGTTCTCGGCGCCAATGAAGCCTTCGGACGTCTGGGAGCTGGTGAGCGTCCAATCCTGGGTGGCGAGATAGGCGGAAAAGAGCAACGGGTAGAACTGAACGACGACGACGATCAGCAGCGCCGGCACCACAAATGCCACCATCCACGGCCAATCATGGCCAAAGCGCCGTCGCCTGCGTACAGGCCAGTGGGCGTTGGTCATCCACGTATTCCTTGGGTGCAAGAAATCGACGCCGGATGTGACGGGCCCGGCGGGTCCACAAGACGGGGGTATTGCACCAGACCCGCCGCTATCCCATTGGCCCGTCGCATCCGCGCGCTATCTGATTGAATGGTATGTGCCTGGCGGCAGCTATTGCTCCTGCAGGCCCTGGGCTGCGGCCAGCTGGATCAACGCTTCCGGCACCTCGATCTCGTCCCACTCGGTCTGGACGCGGTCGAGCATCTCCTCTGCGCTAATGGTGCCCTGGTGGAAGTCGCCTTCGTTGCGGAAGAAGGCCTCGAACGCGGCGAACGTCCACGGCAGCGATTTGGCGCGGCTCAGGTTCTCGAGCTGTCCGGGCAGGAAGTGGGCAAGATTCTCCAGCAGCTCAGGATCTTCGTAGGTCGTCTTAAAGGGCGAGCCGATGCCATATTGCATCATGAACTGCTTGCCATTCTCGGCGTTGGCATAGGCCTTGATCCACTCCCAGGCCGCATCGGGATTGTCCGCATAGCCAGAGATGAAGAGGTTCCAGGCGCTGACCATGGGGAAGCCAGGGCCGGGGAACCTCGCCATGGACCACTTGCCCGTTACCTGAGACGTCTCAGGGTTGTCGGCGTCAGCACGGATGAAGCTGGGCCAGCCGACCATGGTTGCGGCCTTGCCGTTCAGGAAGATCGCGTTGCCCGCGTTGAAGTCGAAGCCGAGCACGCCTTCGGGGTTATATTGGAGGAGGCTCTGCATCTTGTTCAGCGCTGCGACGGCCTTTTCGCGGTCGAGACCATAGTTCCCGTCCTTGTCGACCATGTAGCCGTCATACATGCCCAAGAAGATGGCGGCCGGCTGCTCGATCTGGCCGAAATAGTGCACCATGGGCGCGACATCGGAGCCCTCCAGGCAGCCCTGCAGCGTGTCCAGCACGGCAATATAATCGTCCCAGGTCTCCCATTCCGCGGTGACGCCGCACTGGTCAAAGATCTCCGTGTTATACCAGATGCCGTAGGCGTCGGCGCTGTAGGGCACGCCAATGCGCTTGCCATCGTAGAAATTGGACGGGCCGGGCGACCAGATGCGCTCAATGTAGTCGCCGCCATAATTGTCGCGCGCGACATAGTCGTCGAGCGGCAGCATGTGTTCGAAAACGTTGGCGATCCAGAACTCACCGGACATGACATCGTAGGCGCCGGTGCCGGTGGTCAGGTCGGTGATGTGATTCTGGTTGAGGACATCCCACGGCGCCTCGATCAGCTCGACCTGGATGCCGGTCTCGGCCTCGAAGGCGCCCACAATATCCTCGGCCGCCTTGTTATAGGTGCCCGAGTTCATGTAGTCAGCGGTAATTTCCGCACCGGCAAGGCTGGGCGCGGCGGCTTCCGGGGCCGCGGCCGGTGGCGCCGCCACCGGAGCTGTGCAGCCGGCTACCAGCGCCGTAAGAATGAGCAGGGTAAAGACAAGGGTAAGGGATTTACGCAGAAGCATCGTTCACTCTCCTTCTGTCAAAACTGGGTAACAGATGAGGCGAAATCCGTCGTGGGGGATCTCAAAGTGATGCTGGCTGTCTTCGATAGGCTTACCTCGTTGTGTAATGTTGGATTCCACGGGCTTATGACCACTGGCAGCGTGCTCCACCGCCACGCAAAGGACTGTCACATTGCCTAAGCCGCGCCTGAGATGGTTGTGGGGGAAACGAGACCAGCAGACAGTAGTGCGCAGCGCCGGTTGGGGACCGCGCCGGGCCGATCTTCCTGACTGCGCGTCGCCGAATGTACGCCGGTCCGGCCGCCGGCAGATTACATAACTGACGGCAGCGGCAATCCAACGCGGTACCTAGGACGCGCTGTTCTCCGCTGTGCAGTTTCTGGAAATCTCTGCTTCATCCTAGCATACGCCCTGGGGTTGGTCAATGCATTTGCAGAGGGACGTATGGCAGATCGACTGCGACTTGG
>JACFMY010000560.1 GCA_019455155.1 Caldilineaceae bacterium | reverse complement strand
GTGACAGTAACGGCGCTTAAGGGAAGATGGAAGAGAACAAGGAGACCACAAGAGCGGCTGAGCTGCGACTCTATTTGCTCGGCACGCCACGCATTGAAAGGAATGGAGAGCCAGCCTCTACGGACCGGCGCAAGGCTGTTGCGCTGCTCGTGTACCTGGCTGTCACTGGTCGCGCCCACAGCCGGGAGGCGCTTGCCGCCCTCTTTTGGCCGGACTATGCTCCCGCCAGCGCGTTCGCGTATCTGCGGCGCACCCTCTGGGAGATCCACCAAATGGTAGGCGAGGGATGGTTGGAAGCCGATCGCGAACAGGTTCAGCTCTGTCGCGAGCAGGGCTTCTGGCTAGACGTCGATGCGTTTCAGGCAGCACTGGCCACTCTGGATCAGGCGGAGGCGAGCGCCGAGACGGTCATCATGCGTCTGGCCGCTGCCGCAGAGCTTTATCGTGATGACTTCCTGGCCGGTTTCAGCCTGCGCGATTGTCCCGCCTTCGATGAATGGCAACTGTTCCAAACCGAGGCACTGCGCCACCAACTCGCGGCGCTGCTCGACCGGCTGGTGACCGCCTACGCCCAGCGCAACGCCATGGAAGAGGCGCTTGCCGCCGCGCGTCGCCGTCTCAGCCTCGATGAGCTCGATGAGGCCGCCCACCGTACTTTGATGCAGCTGTATGCTGCCACTGGCCAGCGCGGGGCCGCGGTGCGGCAGTACGAGCTGTGCGTCGAAACATTGCGCCGGGAGTTAGGCGCGGAGCCAGCGCCCCTGACCACAGCCCTATACGACCAGATCCGCCGCGGCGTACTCACGGGAGCAGACGGCGGTAGTGCAGGGCCGCTGGCCGGTATTTTGACCTCGCTCCGTGAAGACACAGATTCTGGAGAAGCTGATCACAGGTCTGACGTCCCAATCGCTGGTCAGCCCCGGCTCCAGCTGCCCACGCCGCCGACGCCCTTTGTTGGCCGGCGCCGTTCGTTAGAGCAGTTGGCGCTGTTGCTGGCGGAGCCGGACCGGCGCCTGGTCACCCTGATCGGGCCAGGCGGCAGCGGCAAGACCCGCCTGGCCATCGAAGCAGTGCGCGAACTGGTTCAGGGCGCGCCGGGAGAGTATCCCGACGGCGGCCACTTTGTTGGCCTGGCGCCGTTGGCCGCGTCCGCAGCCCTTGTGCCCGCGGTAGCCAAAGCCCTGGGCTTCACCTTCTTCACCCAGGAGGACACGCCGCCGCGCGGCCAGCTTCTCGACTTCCTGCGCGACAAGCGGCTCGTCCTGTTGTTGGACAACTTCGAACACCTCATAAATGAGGAAAACGTAGGCTTTGTCGCGGAGTTGCTGGCCCTGGCGCCCGGTATCAAGGTTGTTGTGACGACGCGTACGCGCCTCAACCTGCAGGGCGAGCATCTCTTTCCAGTGGGCGGCCTGTCCATCCCAGGGGCTGCCGAGCTCATGGCCGACCCAGACATTGAGGCTATTAGCCATACATATAGCGCGATCCAGCTCTTTGCCCAGGCAGCGCGGCGGGTAAGTGCCGGCTTTACCGTCACCAAAGACAACCTGGCCGATATCGTTGCCATCTGTACGCGCGTCGAAGGGATGCCGCTGGCGATTGAGCTGGCGGCCGCGTG
This sequence comes from Caldilineaceae bacterium, assembly GCA_019455155.1. GTDB lineage: Bacteria > Chloroflexota > Anaerolineae > Caldilineales > Caldilineaceae > JACFMY01. The sequence continues at coordinate 2,152 of JACFMY010000560.1, read as the reverse complement.
GACAGAGGTGCTTACGACGGCAGACATTGCAGCCGAGGTGGCGCGCGGTCTGGACTTTCTCGAGAGTGAATGGCGCGATCTGCCGGAACGCCAACGTAGCCTGCGGGCAGTCTTCAATACTTCGTGGCAACTTCTATCTCCTCAGGAACAGGCCGCCTATCTGCGACTGGCGGTCTTTCGTGGGGGGTTCAGCCGCGATGCAGCGCACCACGTGGCCGGCGTAACGCTGCCGCAGCTCCTGGCGTTGGTCAACAAATCCTGGCTTCAGCGCGACATCGACGGTCGCTTTCAGGTACACGAGTTGCTGCGCCAATTCGCCGAAGAGCTCCTTAGAAGGGACACAGGTGCCTGGCAAGAAGCCAATCACCGCCATGCAAGCTATTTCTGCGCCTTCGCCCGTACCCAGACCGCAGCTATGCGTGGGCCCTACGTGCGCACCGCGCTGGAGACTGTCGCCGCCGACCTGGACAATGTGCGCACGGCGTGGAGCTGGCTTGTCCACCAAGATGAGATGGACATCCTCATCCGGGACCTGTTACCCTGTCTCTATCACTACAGCCGGCTACGTGGCGCCGGCGCGGAACAGACCGCGCTGGTACGCGATGCAATGGAGGTGCTGGCAGCGCAAGATCAAGGCGCGCCCGAGCATCTGGCAATTCTGCTCACAGCACAGTCCTGGTATGCCATTGAGATATGGCTCCACCCTGCGCCCTTTGCGGATGTGAGAAAGGCCCTGCAGATCGCCGATCAACTGGACGATCCGCTCGTACTCGACTTCTGGTACGAGATTCTCGTATCACTTGCCGCCACGGGTTGGGAAGATGACAGCAATATCGACCGGCTGGAGCGGCTTGTACCCCGCGTGCGCGCGCAGGGAGACCAGTGGCGGCTGGCGCACGCCCTTACGATCCTCGGTGAGCTTGCCAATTCCACCGGCCGCTACGACCGCGCCCGCGAAGTGTTGGCCGAAGCGCTGGCGATTGGTAAGGCGTTGGGCAATCTGAGCCTCCAGGCGACCGCGCTCTTTACGCTAGGGATTGTGAGCCGCAACCAGGAGCGCGGGGCCGATGCGGTTGCCCAACTGCTCACCTCGCGACAGATCTTTCTGGAGCTGGGTGACAAGGGCACGGCGGCCTTTGTTACCTGGCTGCTGGCCGAGTCGTCGATCAAATACGGGGAATTCACCAAGGCGTTCCAGTACTTCGACGAAGTGAAAGCCATGTACACGGAAGTGGGCAATCGCCATTCCTTGAGCTCCAGCCTCAACTACGAGGGATTTCAAGCTCTGCGCTACGGTGACATCGGCCATGCCAAACAGGCCCGGGCGGGCTTTATGGCGCTGTGCGAGGAGCTAAAAGACCCAGTGCGGCTGGCTTGGGGTCACTGGGAGTGGGGCGAGATCCATCGCGTCGAAGGGAAACTGGAGGCAGCCTTAGCGGAGTATGAACTGGCCCAGGCCGCGTTTGCCCGGCACAACGTGCAAACAGGGCTTGCCTTCTACTGGCGCGGCCGGGGTGACGTAGCCTTTGCTCAGCGCGATTTCGTCGCCGCAGCCGAACATTTCCAGGACGCCCTGTCATGGGCGCAACGCGCTCAGCACCGCTGGGGACAGTGCTACATCCTCGCCCGGCTTGGACATACCGCCGTCTGTCTAGACCAGTTGGAGACTGGCAAGACACATTTGGTCGCAGCCTTGCGCCTGGCGCTCCAACGCAGCTTCTCGGACCTGGCCATGGTCGCGCTCTTGGGCCTCGCCCACCTGCTGATCCGCCAGGGCGATCTTGACCGCGGGCGAGAATTGGCCACCTATGTCTTCAAGAGCTTCCAAAGCTGGAACGAAACCAAAGCCCAGGCTCAGGCGCTGCTTGCTAGCCTGCCGGCTTCTTCCCAGACAATGCCGGCCGATCTTCACCCCGCGATGAACAACTCTTCGACCAGCGAAGTCGTCGCCGCGTATCTCCCGGATCTGTTGGACATACGAGGTCTTACCCCAATCGCTGCCGCGCTCCGCCCGCATTATGGTGGCGGCCAGCGCACCATCCCTCCCCATCACTTGCGCATCGATGATTAGGGCTCGCGGCCGCCTGACGACCGGGAGACGCTATCTACCTGAGGGAGTACCACATAAGCAGCTGACGCTCAATAGCAGGTT
>JACFMY010000559.1:2507-3789 GCA_019455155.1 Caldilineaceae bacterium | reverse complement strand
TCTTGCCATCGCACCCCTGTGCCGGGGCATCTTATGGGGCAGGCTTACCATCCCGGGTCGCAGCGGCCATATTGAGCTACCCCAGGGCGACTGGCGTCAAGGCGGCGCCGTAGACGCTATCGCCCTCGCGCGCCTGTTCCTCGACCACATTGACCGTCTGAACACCGATTGGGCTCTCCGCAAGCGCCATCCCTACCTGCCGACACCGTGCCAGGTCTATGTGGCTCAGATCCAGGGCGGCGAGTATCCAACTGCGTTCGCGAACCGGGTCGACATCACCTTCAATGCCCAGTACCTGCCGGCGGAAAAAGACGACAATGGCCTCGGCTCCCATATTAAGCGAGAGCTTGAAATATTCTTTGCCACCGTGGCCGCGACCGAGCCATGGCTGCGGAAGCACCCGCCAACGATAGAATGGCTCATCGATGCCGACTGTGGCGAAACGCCAGCCGATCACCCCTTTGTCCAGGTCTGCGCTAACGCGCTGGAAAGCCTGGGCCACTCCCGACATATCGAAGGTGTGTCTGCGCACACGGATATGGGATGGTTCGTAAACGTTGGCATTCCCACCATCAACTTCGGTGGTGGTGAGGCCCGATTGGCGCACCAAAGTGACGAAAGCATTGCAGAGCAGGATCTACTAGAGACAACCAAGGCAATCGCCCTAACCATATTGGAATGGTGCGGTGTCATCGCAAAGGAGTAAGCGTTGGCCTCAAAACCGAATGTGCGCCGCTTTATTCCCATGCCTAGCCGGCGCGAATATTTTACGCTCTTCTTGCTGGTTGCGGAGCTGGTCATTTTTTCGATCCTTGCACCCAACTTCCTCAGTGTACGCAACTTCGAGACAGTGCTGCGCAATGCGACGGACCTTGCCATCATCAGCATCGGCATGACCATGGTGATCTTGATTGCAGGGATCGACATCTCTGTCGGGTCAGCACTGGGTGTAGTCGCCATCGTAGTGGGATGGCTTCTGCAGGCAGGCGTGCACCCGTTGGCCATTGCGATCGTGGCCATCCTACTCGGCACGGCCATTGGCGCCATGAACGGCACGCTCATTACCTATGGCCGCATACCGGACATCATTGCCACCTTGGGCACAGCTAACATCTTGCGGGCATTGGTCTTTGGGATGCTGGGCGGGCGCTGGCTCACTGGCCTGCCACCCGTCTTCGCCCCATTGACGCGAGGACAGGTGCTGGGCATACCGCTCTCGCTCATAATCATCGCTCTGCTCTACCTCGTTTTTTGGTACCTGCTCACCTTTCGCCCTTTGGGT
>JACFMY010000559.1:0-2495 GCA_019455155.1 Caldilineaceae bacterium | reverse complement strand
CCATATCTATGCAGTGGGCAACAGCGTTGAGGTAGCTACATGGGCGGGTATCTACGCCCGGCGCACCAGGATCGTCACCTATGCCTTCATGGGATCTCTTGTTGGCTTCGGCGCGCTGCTCTACGTTGGGCGACTCGGCAGTGTTGAGATTACAGTGGGCAACGACCTGGCGATCGCCGCGATCGCCGCGGTTGTGATTGGCGGCACGTCGATCACGGGCGGGCGCGGATCAGTGGTGGGGACCCTGGCAGGAGTGTTCTTCATGGCCGTCATGAAGAACGGCATTCTCCTTCTTGGCATTCCGTCTTTGTGGGAGCGTGCAGTGGTGGGTCTGCTGATTGTCCTATCGGTAGCTGCGGATCTCATCATCAGCCGTCGCATCGAAGTACAACAGCGGAAGCAACTCGCCAAACAGCGGGAGGCGCTCCGGCCGTCCCTATCCACAGGAGGTTAATGCAGTGAAAGAAAAGCTCGCTCAAACGTTGCTCGCATTCCTAAGCAATCGAGTTTATTTCCTGCTTGTGCTTATGGTGGTAGTCGTTGCGGTGATGTCATCCATCAGCCCCTATTTCTTTGATATTACGAATCTACTCACGATGACGCGCCTTGGAGCCGTGCTGGCGCTGATCGCCATGGGACAGTCACTCGTTATTCTCGCCGGAGGCGCAGGCATTGACCTTTCAGTTGGCGGAATCTTGAGTCTGACTGGCGTATTATTCGGTTTGCTTGCTGTGCGCGCTGGCCTGGATCTGCCGGTGGCCCTCTTGCTGGGCGTCCTCATTGGCGCCGGGCTGGGCGCTCTAAACGGCATCACCGTGGCGTGGTGGGGCGTGCCGCCGCTGATTGGCACGCTAGGCAGCGGTTGGGCCTATAGTGCGATTGCTCTGGTAATCACCCAGGGCGTGCCCGTCTCAGGTTTTGTCGATGCCTTTCGTTTTCTTGGCGAAGGGAGTGTCTTGGGTATACCGGCACAGATCATGCTGGTCGTCCTGCCTGCGTTTCTGCTCCTACAGATGATGATGGCGCGCACGGTGTTTGGTCGCTGGATCTATCTGATTGGCGTCAATGACCAGGCCGCGCGCTTTTCAGGCGTACCGGTCACGCGTATCCGGTTTCTGCTCTATACGCTTAGCGGCTTGCTGGCAGGGTTGGGTGCGGTCGTTATGTCTTCCTGGCTCATGGCCGCGCGTCCCGATGTCGGCGCTGGCATGGAGCTGCAGTCGATTACGGTGGCTGTGCTAGGAGGAATCGATATCTTCGGCGGCACAGGCAGCCTGCTCGGCACCATCCTTGCCGTGCTGATCGTAACCATGGTTGCATCAGGCCTGCAGCTAGCCAACATCAATGCCATCTGGCAGTTGGCAGTTTTGGGCTTTATCCTATTAGGCGCGGTGGCGCTGAACCAGATCCTGTCACGGCAAATGGCCGTAAGACAAGGACTCCGAGTTTAATCAATTCGACAATTAGGGGGTGTGATATGGCAACGACACGAGTTCTGTTGGCGGGTGAATCCTGGGTCTCTTCAAGCACCCATTTCAAAGGTTGGGACTTTTTCTCCAGCACAGTGTACGAAACTGGGATCCATTATCTCCAACAGGTGATGGCCGACGCAGCCATCGATTTTACCTTTCTGCCAGGACATCTTGCCGCGACTGAGTTCCCCACAAGCCAGGATGAACTGGACCAATTTGATGTGCTTATTCTGAGTGACCTGGGCGCCAATACCTTGCTGCTCCATCCTGACACCTGGTTGCGCGGCAAATCCGTCCCCAACCGGCTCAAGCTGATCAACACTTGGGTTAAGGACGGCGGCGCGCTCATGATGTGTGGAGGATATTATTCCTTTGCCGGCATCTACGGAGCCGCCAAATATTACCGGACGCCCATCGAGGAGGTCTTGCCCGTCAACATCTACACGTTCGACGACCGGCTTGAGACGCCCGAAGGAGCGACCGTGGAAATCATTCAGCCGGAGCATCCAATCGTGCGGAATATACCGGCGCCGTGGCCAGCTCTTCTCGGCTTCAATGAGCTCACCTTGAAGGCGGATGCTGACCTGATCGCCACCGTCAACGGGCACCCGCTATTGGCCGTGCGCGAGGTAGGGAAGGGCAAGACCATGGCCTGGGCATCGGATATTGGGCCACATTGGTGTCCAGAGCCGTTCGCCACGTGGGAAGGGTACGGGCGGCTCTGGCAACAGTCGATCGCCTGGCTAAGCCAGCACGATTGAGGCGCATGCTCGCCGCGCCTGGTCTGTCACCCTTCCTATACGCGCCGGGAGAGTTCCTCCGGTTCTCCCGGCATGGCGGTCGGCCGCGCCATCTCCAGCCACACCGATCGCCACAGGCCGGCGGAAAGCGCGCGCGGCATAATATCCCACTCACCCATGTGTGCAGCCTTACGTACAAAGCGCATCTCAGCACGGTAGTCTGGTCCCGTGACCTACTCTCCCCGCAAAAGCGGGGGAGCTTCTAGGGCTACGCAGTCCCCGA
>JACFMY010000558.1 GCA_019455155.1 Caldilineaceae bacterium | reverse complement strand
AACCACTCCTCCGCTATGTCGGCCTATTACCATATTGATTTCTTAACTTTCATAAATCGCCACTACCGAACGCAGTTTGACGATTGACAGGCCAACAATGGTCTGTCAACCGTCATTCATTCATCAGTCATTCGGTAGTAATGACTTTAGTCGTTCTTCACCTGTCCACAGCGATTGAAATCGCCACTACCGAACTCCAGTTTGACGATTGACAGGCCACTGACAAAGCGATGTAGTATTGCCAGCAGTCGCTCCCGAGCAGGCGGCAAATCTCCTGCTTGCACCGATATCCATCAGATCCCTAACACCACCGGTATCCTCTTGCCGGCGGCCTGCGCCAAGCGCTTGCCTGCCCGGCGCGCGGCCGCGCATTGTGTGCATGCGACCCGCGCGCCGGGCAATCGCCTATTGCAAAACTTGAAACCGTATGCTTTAATACGGATGACGGCATTCGATTTCATCACCAACCTACACTCCCACCAAACGTTGCCAGGCTCGCTTCCCGGTGCTGTCTGTTGCGGCAGATAGCAAGTATTCATCTCACAGGTCTATCCATGGCACCGGTCAAACGGACGTCAAACCGGACGGTGATCACCATGCGCGATGTGGCGAAGGCCGCCAAGGTCTCACAGAGCACAGTCTCGCGTGTGCTGAGCGGCGCGCCCATGACCATTCCGGTCAGCGACGAGACCCGGCAACGCGTCCTCAAGGCGGTCGAGAAGCTGGGGTACCAGCCCAATTTGAATGCCGGCAGCCTGCGCGGGCACAAGACGCAGATGATCGCCGTCATGATCGCCGACATTGCCAATCCCTTCTACCACCCCCTGGTGCGCGCGATCCAGGATATTGCCGATGGACATCGTTATGACGTGATGCTCACGAACTCGGATCACAAGCGCGATCGAGAAAAGCTCTTTATCGCGTCCGTCATCCGGCGCCCTGTGGACGGGGTGATCATGGTGCCGTATCACCTGAACGACGACGAGATCAACGAGCTGATCGAGCGGACCGGCAGCGTGGTGGCGGCGGTCGGGCAACATGTCACCCACCCTGACATCGATATCGCGTTCGGCGACGACGAGCAGGCCAGCGAGGATGTGGTCACCTGGCTGCGCGACGTCAAAGGTCACACCCGCATCGGCTTTGTTGGCGTCGCGGATCGCTTCCCGTCGGGCGTGCGGCGCTACCGCGGCTACGAACGGGCCATGCGGAAAGCCGGGCTCGAGCTGCATGCCAGCTACAGGCAGGCGGGAGATTGGTCGCCGGAGAGCGGCTATCTGGCCATGCAGCGTCTGCTGACCCTGCCCGAGCCGCCCACCGCGGTCTTCGTCTGCAACGACCTGATGGCGTTGGGTGCGATGGATGCAGTAAGGCAGCTTGGTTTTCGCGTGCCGGCCGATGTGGCCATCGTCGGCTTCGACGACATTCCTGCGGCCTCTTGGGTCAAGCCGCGCCTCACCACCGTGGCCCAATACCCCGGCGACATGGGCAAAGTGCTGGCGGAGGCGCTCTTCCAGCGCATTCAGGGCGAGTACAGTGGCCCTGGCCGCCGCATCGAGGTGCCCTGTGTGCTCGTCGAGCGGGAATCTGCCTAAGGCGCTGTACGTAGGCTGTACGCGTTTGTCACTCCCCCAACCGTGCTTCAGTTGTCTAGATCAACACAAAGGAGAGACTCTTATGCACAAATGGTCAGTGATGTTTACCTTTTTGATGGTGGCAGCGCTCGTTCTGAGTGCCTGTGCCGCCCCCGCGGCGGCCCCTGCTGCCGAAGCAACGGAGGCGGCCCCTGCCGAGGCAGCCCCCGCCCCCGAGATCGATACCGCCGGCTTGAACCTGGATGTGGCGGGAACCTTCTCGTACTGGAACGGCTTCACCGCCTCTGACCGGCCGGTCATGGAGGAAAATGTCCGTGTCTTCGACGAGACATACCCCAATATTTCCGTCAACATGGACATTCAGCCGTGGGATTCGATTCTACCCAAGCTGCTGCCCTCCATGCGCTCGGGCAGCGATCCGGACGTGGTCTCCTTGGATGCCGCGCTCATTCCTCAGTATGTGAAAGCAGGCGTGCTGACGCCGGTCGACGATCTCTGGGCTGCGGACGGGATCGACCCGGCCAAGTTCTCCGACGGCGTCATCAAGGGCATGACCGTGGGCGGCCAGCAGTATGGCGCGCCCATCATCTACTTCACGACGCTCCTCTACATGAACAACGATCTCTTCACCGCGGCTGGCCTGCCCGCCACCTGTCCCCAGACCTGGGAGGAGTGGGAGAACGCGCTGCTGACGTTGACCGTCGACGAGAACGGTGACGGCACGCCTGAGCAGTACGGCATGTCATGGGGTGACCACGGCGCGGTTTCCATCTGGCCGTCGCTGGTCTGGAGCAATGGCGGCGACTTTGTCAACGCCGACGCCACCCAGTCCATGCTTGACGATCCGAAGACAATCGAGGCGGTACAGAAGTGGGGCGACCACATCAGCAAGGACAAGATCCTCGCCCTTGGTCTCTCTGGTGTGGAAGCGGACAACCTCTTTGCCACGAGCAAGGCGGCCATGACGGTGAGCGGACCCTGGGTTAGCACGGGCTTCACCGACGCGGGCGTCAACTTCCAGATCTGCCAGATGCCGGAAGGGCCGGGGGGACGTTTCACCCAGGGCAACGGTGTCTACTTCGTCGTCAACGGCAACACACAGGCCAAAGAGGCAGTCTACGAGCTGATGAAGTTCTGGCAGGGCGATTGGGCGCAGATCAACTGGTCCTCCAAGACCGGCTTTGCACCCACACGCCTGGACCTGGCTGACGATCCCGAAGTCACGAGCAACCCCAATGTCAAGGCCTTTGCGGACTCGCTCGCCTTTGCCCGCACCTACCTGGGCGGCGTGACCGAGTTCAGCAAGATCAACGACGAGATCATCACCCCGGCCATCCTGGAAGTGGCGCGCGGCAACAAGACCGCGGAGGAAGCGCTGACTGCCGCGGCGGCCGAAATGAACGAAATCCTGGCCGAGCAGTAAACCCGGACCGTCACACACTTCAACCAGCGCGGGGGCCGGATCGAACCATCCGGTCCCCGCGCGGGAGCAATCACCATGCAAGGTGCACAGACCGTATCGCCGGCGCGGACCAAGGCGCGCCGTTTTCACATGAGCGCGCAGGCGCGGGCCGCCTGGCTCTTCATGTTGCCAAGCCTGTTGCTGCTGGGCGTCTTTGTGGTAGCGCCGATCCTCCAGGCCGCCTGGATGGCGCTGCACGATTGGGAGTTGGCGGACCTCCATCCCACCTTGATCGGGCTCGAAAACTTCGTTGACCTGGTGGATGACGGGCGTTTCTGGAATGCGCTCCGCAACACCGCGGTCTACGCGATCGGCGTGGTGCCGGGACAGATCCTGCTGGCGCTCCTCTTTGCCATGGTCCTCAATGCACGGCTGCGCGGGCGCACCTTCTTCCGCGGGCTCTTCTTTCTGCCGGTGCTGGTCTCGTTTGCCGTGGAGGCTATCATCTGGCGCTTCCTGCTCGATCCGGATATCGGCTTTATCGGCTACTATTCTGGCCTCATGGGCCTGCCGCGCATCGAATGGCTGCGCAGCCCCGACTGGGCCATGACAGCCGTGATCCTCATTAGCATCTGGCGCTGGTTTGGCTTCAACCTGGTGATCCTGCTGGCCGGTCTGCAGGGGATCTCTGAGTCCTACTACGAGGCGGCGGAGGTGGACGGCGCCAGCGGCTCGCAGCAGTTCTGGTACGTTACGCTCCCGCTGCTGCGCCCGTCGCTGCTCTTTGCCCTGGT
>JACFMY010000557.1 GCA_019455155.1 Caldilineaceae bacterium | reverse complement strand
TCCCTGAAGGCCAGGGCGAGGTCTGGATAGAGTTTGACCAGGGATAACCAGCCGGTTGCGGGCCCCCAATCCAGGACATCCCGCACCGGCCTGAGATTTAGAGGGTCCCGCGTACCTCGCTGATCAGGGGGTCGAGCTCGCGGATTTTGGCGTATTCAGCGTCCCAGAATTCCTGATCGGCCATACGGCGAATGTAGCTGTCCTCATATCCGAAGCGGATCCAGAGATCGGCCTTCATCTGCTGGAGCCGCTCGTGTTGGCCGGGCCGGTTCAGATCTACGATCTCGCCCAGGCTCGCGCCCAGAAACACGCTCTTGGCCCACATCTCCAGCTGGTCGTCGGTGGGTTTGCCACCGTTGCGCGCGTAGAGCGCCTGGCTGACCGACGGGTAGCGGTCGTACGAATCGGTGGCAATGGTCACGACATTGTCTTCCGGTCCCAGGCCCAGGTATTTGGCGGTCTTGATCGCGCCGACGATATTGCAGATGCAGCTTGGACCAAACTTGTCCTCCAAGCTCTTGGCCACCTCACGGGGGACACCCAGGCGATCGGCAAGAACATGGCTGCCCGACTGTACTACTTCCATGCCCCGCACTGTGTCCTCGTCGTGGATGAGCATCAGTAGGTCTGTGTTGAAGACATTGTGAATCAGCGTCACCATCTTGTCGCCGATGCCCTCGATGCGATGCTGGCCCTGGCCGCCGTCGTAGAGCGTGCTGCACTCACGCGGCTCCAACGCTACAGTCTTGCTGTCACGCCAGATTGATTTGACATAATCGCCTGCGGCCAGCGTGCCGGCGCTGCCTGGCGCGCTCACAAAAGCCGCCACGCGCTCGTTGCCGATCCCTTTGACGGCGTCGACTACTGCGGTGCCCGTGACGTGGCGGTGAAAGCGATAGTTAGGCAGCAGCTCGAACTGCGCCAGCACCACATATTCTTCCGGCTTGCTCACATATTCGCTGTGCGTACGTTCCAGGGTGAGGATGACATCGGACTCGGTGCCGGGCGTCAGGTCGAGGCTGCCCTGGTAGCGTTGGATCCGGTCGTAGCGTTCCTCGCTCATATTGTCAGGCATGACGACAATCGCCCGGTACCCTTTGAGCATGCTGATATAGGCGGTGCCGATGCCGAAGTTGCCGGTGCTGGGTCCGATGATGGTCTTGTCACCGGGGCGCAGGTGGCGGGTCGCCTCATGCTCGGCCAAGGTGGCGTAGGCCGGGCCCACTTTCATGCTGCCGCTGGGAAAGGTACGACCGCTGAGGACGACAATGTTGGCGGCGACTCCCGTTAGCTCCTTGGGCAAGACCATCTTCTCAACCTGGTCACCGGTGTTCTTCCAGTTGATGTTGAACAGGTTGATGGGGTTCTGCTCGTCTGCGCGTGCAGCATTCGCCGCGGCCCGCAGGGATGCAGGCAGGAGCAGCGGATTGCGCATTTCGGCATAGGTGGGGCCGGGAACAATGGTGCCGGGCATACATGTCTCCTCAAATATCAGGTCGCTTAAACGTACAATCGTGGTTAGCACGCCAACGTGGCGCCGGTGTCGCTCCACGATAGAGCGCGCGGCGCGGCGCGTGTCTCAGGATATTACATCAGCCCGGCAGCGCCATCCAAGTGGCGCGGTCACTGGCATACGGGTGGGCGCCACTCGGGGTGCTCTGCCTTCCACGCGGCCACCACCGTCTCCATCTCGTCCACTGCGTGGCGCCACGCCGCCTCGGGTGTGCTCTTGCCCAGGGCAATAGCCTGCAACATCGTGCTGATGACGCCCCGCGTGCCGAAGATCGCGCTGCCCCACGGCGTTGGCAACTCGGAACGGGTGAAATGGCCCCCGCGCACGGATCCCATGTTCATGACAGGGTGGTTGGTTATTTCTGCCCAGGTCAGGAAGGAACGCAGCCAGTCGCCGTGCTGCCTGACATAAGGTGACTCGGCCGCCAGTACCATGGCCTGGACCGATTGCAGAGGGGGAATCATATGGCCCGGCACGGTCAGATCAAAGCGGAGGAGGCGATCGCCGCTGAGCAACCAGCTCAGGAAGGCCCTGGCTTCTCGCTGGTGTGTGGTGCCCGAAGCGATGGCCAGGCGGCTCCATACGCCCAAGGTCACTTCCTCTGGGCCCCACGGTGGAAAGATAACCGTGGTATTGTCCTCCAGTTCCGGCGCCTGGGCCGCGAGATGGACGCCGAGGCGGCCGCCATACATGGCCATGGCCACGCGGCCGCGCAAGAAGGCATCGATCTGCTCTGCATATCCCCAGGTGGCGGCGCCCGGCGGCGCGTATTGGAGCAGCTCAGCCCACTTGGTCACCGCGTCGAGCGCCTCCGGTGTGGCGAACGCCACCTCGCCTTCACAGGTGAAATAATCAGCGTCGTTCTGCCACAGGAAGGTGGAGAAATAGTTGACGGATGCGATGTTCTGCCCGGCAGGTTGGGCAATGCCGTTCAGAGTGCCGTCGGTGAGTGTTCTGGCCGCCGCCACTACATCGTCATAGGTTTCGGGGATGGGCAATCCATGCTCCGCCAGCCGGTCCGTGCGCACCCAGAGGCCGTAGACGCTGGTGGCGTAGGGGAGTGCATAGACAGCGCCGTCGTAACGAAAGAGGCTACCCGGCACGTAGTCGCTGGGGCCGATCGCTTCTACCACATCGTCCAGAGGCAGCAGATAGCCTGCTTCGGCCCAATCGGTCATGAAGGTTGGTTCGATTTCGAAGATGCCCAGATCTGCGCCAGCAGCCAGGGCTGTCAGCAACCTGCGGCCCCGAATGGTCGGGGATAGCGGGACGATCTCGACAACCACGTCGGGGTTGGTCGCCTGATACTCAGCAATGAGCGTCTGCAACGTAGCGATCTGTTCGGGATCGGTCTCTGTGGTGAAGAATGGGATGATCGCCGGCCCTGGCACTTGCTCGTTGGTGGGAGTCACCGGCGGCGGTAGCGGCTGCTCGCTGGCGACGGGAGGGCCGGCACAACCTGCCAATATCAGCCCCAGGCCAAGGCTGAGAATAGGCGGCAGCCGCCGCCAAATCTGTGCAATCCACATAGCTGAATCACCTCAAGCTGTGGCGGGGAAGATCTGCTGGAGAGATTCCTGGCGAGTACAGCAGATTCACATGAGGTGATTATACCCGCGGTCAGTGGATCGGCGAAGGCGCGCCCCGTCGCATGGCGTAGGGTGCGGCCCTTGCGGCCGCCCGCATGGGTGATGGTGCGCCTGGTGTACCGGTAGCGTCACGGGGCGGGATGTGCGGGTAGGGGCGAAAAATCTTTCGCCCCTACGGGATGGCACGTGGGAACACAGGTCGTAGGGTGCGGCCCTTGCGGCCGCCCGCATGGGTGATTGCGCGCGTGGGGGAATGGTGGCGGCATGGGGTGGAACACGCGGCGGCAGGTACCATACCTGCCCTACGGTGGATCTTGCGCCGTTTCCATGGCCGTCCTGTGTGCGCGACCGAGGAAGGATGGTGGCGTCACGGGGCGGGATGTGCGGGTAGGGGCGAAAAATCTTTCGCCCCTACGGGATGGCACGTCGCATGGCGTAGGGTGCGGCCCTTGCGGCCGCCCGTGTGGGTGATGGTGTGCCTGGTGTACCGGTGGCGTCACGGGGTGGGATGTGCGGGTAGGGGCGAAAAATCTTTCGCCCCTACGGGATGGCACGTCGCATGGCGTAGGGTGCGGCCCTTGCGGCCGCCCGTGTGGGTGATGGTGTGCCTGGTGTACCGGTGGCGTCACGGGGTGGGATGTGCGGGTAGGGGCGAAAAATCTTTCGCCCCTACGGGATGGCACGTCGCA
>JACFMY010000556.1 GCA_019455155.1 Caldilineaceae bacterium | reverse complement strand
CTTAAGCTTAAAGGAATCACATTGGAACGTGGCCGTGATGTCGACATCCTGCAAAGTGTCTCAGTCAGCGAGGTCATGGCTCGCTCTGTCCAGACCGTGCCCGACTCCATGACGCTCGTCGAGTTGTCCGATCTGTTCAGCGCTACCCATCGCCACGGCTTCCCCATGCTGGATCAGGCAGGCAACTTGAGCGGCATCGTTACGGTGACCGACCTCGACCGGGCAGTCCAGGACGATCTGCCGCGCCGTACGCCCGTGGCCACGATCGGCACCCCGCGCAGCCGCCTGCTTGTCGTGACACCCAACGAGACAGTCGACGCTGTCCTGAGCCGCATGGGCACCCGCGGGTTGGGCAGAATGCCCGTCGTGGCCGAAGACGACCCGAACCGGCTGCTCGGGATGGTGCGGCGCGCCGACATCATTCGTGCCTATGACATCGCCGTGAGCCGCCGCGCGGAGCTGCAGCACCGCGCCAAGCGAATGCGGTTGCGCAACATCGATGGCACTGAGTTTGTCGACGTGATCCTGCGCGAGGGCGACAATGCCGTCGGCCAGCGGCTGTGCGACGTGGCCGCCCGTTTCCCAGACGACTGTATTCTGGTTTCCATCCGGCGCAACGGCCGGGTCGTGATCCCCCACGGCGACACAATGTTCCAGAGCGGGGATACGGTAACTGCCTTCGTCAACGTACGGGATATCGAGCGCCTGCAACGCTGCCTGGCCGCGCCCAAGGTGACGCTAGAGGCCGAATCCCGCGAGCAAGCCTGACCCGCACACTGCCTTTTCGCGTTTATATTGCTACCGGCCGCACGGGAATTGGACAATCCTCCAATGGTGACGTTATAATTGAAGCTTGTGCCGCGAACATTGACCTCGCGGCTGACCTGGCAAGTGTGTGCCACCAATCATCGGGCTGAGAGTGCGACTTGGCTCAATACAGTCAAGGAGTTTACGTTCGACCCGCGCATTATCGCCGGCATCCAAGCCGCCGGCTTCGTCACCCCGACCCCCATCCAACAACAAGCAATCCCGGTGATCCTGAAAAACCGTGACATATTGGGCCTGGCCCAGACCGGCACCGGCAAGACCGCGGCCTTTGTTTTGCCCATTCTGCAGCGCCTCACCAGAGGCGCGTTGCGCCAGGGGCGTGTCCTGATCCTGGCCCCGACTCGCGAGCTGGCCGAACAGATTCACCAGGCGATCACCCAATTAGCGCAAAAGACCAAAATCCGTAGCGTGACCATCTACGGCGGCGTGAGCAAGGGTCCCCAGATCGGCGCGCTGCGCCGGGGCGTAGATATCATCGTAGCTTGCCCAGGACGGCTACTTGACCTGATCGAGGATGGCTTCGTCGATCTCTCCCGTCTGGAAGTATTGGTCTTGGACGAAGCCGATCGCATGTGCGACATGGGCTTCCTGCCAGATATTCGTCGCATTCTGCGCGCGCTACCCGCCACGCGCCAGACACTCTTTTTCTCTGCGACCATGCCCGACGACATTCGTACGTTGGCCAGCGAGATCCTTCAGACGCCGGTAACCGTCCAGATTGGAGCCATCGCCCCGGCCCCAACTGTAGCCCACGTTCTCTATCCGGTCACCGACAACCTGAAGAAGTCCCTGTTGCTCGCCCTGCTGGAACGGACTGCGACGGGCCGTGTCCTGATCTTCACGCGTACTAAGCATCGGGCGCGTAACCTTGCGAACGACCTGGCGCATACGGGCTTTCGGGCCGCGGCGCTGCAGGGCAACATGGCCCAGAATCAGCGCCAGCAGGCGATCAACGGCTTTCGCGACGGCCGGTATGACATCATGGTAGCGACAGATATCGCCGCACGCGGCATCGACGTCGCGGATATCTCCCACGTCATCAACTTTGATATGCCAGACACCGTGGATGCATACACCCACCGCATCGGCCGCACAGGTCGCGCCCACCAGACCGGCGAAGCGTTTACCCTGGCCGTTCCTGGCGATGCGCTAATGGTGCGTGACATCGAAAAGCTGCTGGATTCGGAGCTCGAACGGCGGCGGCTAGCCGCGTTTGACTATGGCGCCTTTGATCCTGAGCGCCAGTTCTATCTGCGCCAGCTGCCGCAGCAGCGGCCCGAGGGGCCGCACCGGCAGACGCGGCGGCGCCCGCAGCCAACCACAGGACACAGCCACCAGCACGGGGCGCGGAAGCAAGCGTCTCATGCCGAATCCCGGCTATCCCCCGCGTTGGAGAGCGATCCAGTGTCCATGCAGACCGGAGCGCACGCCTCCTACGAGCGGCGCGGCACCGCTTCCCGGCGCTGGAAAAAGCGGCGCTCTGCCACATCGCGCGCGCGAGCAGAATAGCGACGCCATTTTGTGAACCTACGCGACACGGCCTCCGCCAATGCGGAGGCCGTGTCGCGTCTTCGCTTGGAAACGGGGCGCGGCAAGCGCGGTGCCGCGGCCAGTGTGTCTGCGCTATAGCGGCTGCAGCGTAAACACCGTAATCTCAGGCGGGCAGTTGATCCGGTAGGGCACGGGCCACGTACCCAGACCACGGTTGGTGTATATGTGACGCCCCTGCACATGGCGTAGACCGATGGGATAGCGTTCGCTGTATTCTGGCAGAACGGGCGCGTAGGTGAAGAGCCCGTCTGGGCCCGGGAGAAGCGTGGGCAGACGGACCTGGCCGCCATGACTGTGCCCGCTGAACTGGGCCGCCACCGGGGCATCCTGCGCGACTACGGTGTCGAAATAATCGGGCTCATGGGCCATGAGCAGGTTGACCGCGCCCGCGGGTATATCGCGCAGAGCCGCCTGAAGATCGGGCCGGCCGCTCCAGACATCGTCCACGGCAGCCAGCCAGAGCCCGCCCTGTAGCGCAATAGCGCTATTGCGCAGCAAGGTCACATTGGCTTCGCGCAGGTATTGCTCAATGACCTCCAAACCGCCCCATAGATCGTGGTTTCCCACCGCGGCAAAGAGCGGTACCTGCGCGCGGCGCAGCGGCTCTACCAGGGCAGCAGCGGCCTGGGCGCGGGAGGCTGACCGCAGCGAACGATTCCGTTCGCGGGTTGTGACAAAATCTCCCGTTAGCATCAGCCACTCCACATCCAGCTGGTTGACGCGTTCAATGGCCGCAAGCAGCTGCTCAGCTGTAAAATACGCGCCCAGGTGGATATCCGAGATCTGGGCAAAGCGTGTGCCGGCTAGCTGCTCTGGCAGGTTCGGCGTAGGCAGGGTAATCTCGTCTATCTGTGTCCAATCGGGTTCGCCATAGCGGCCGTACCCAAATGTCGCCGCACCTGTCGCCAACAGGGCGCCCAAGCCTATCAGCAGGCGGCGGCGACTAAAGCGGCGCGCGGTGAGCCTATTGCTCATATACAAAGAATCCTTTTGTTTACGTTCTCTACGGTTGTGCTTCTCAGGATGACTCCATCCCCTCGTCGCATCTACTTACCGCCCATGGGCCCAATCCCTGACGCGACACTCCAAGTTTATCATTGCCTGCAAAAGGCGCCATGCGCAGCTCGGAGTGAGGTCAAGATTCATTCTGTCCCTTTTCAGCCGTCCTTGCCCCACTCCGCACCTGAAGGTATGATCGAAGCCGCAGCGCGTGCCTATCGCGCTGCGCTCCGGCGCAAGAATTCGTCATACTCCGTCATCATTCCCAGAACCCCGTATGCCACAGGAGGGTCCCCATGGAATTTGCCATCATGATTGAGGGCCAGGACGGCCTCACCTGGCCGCGCTGGCGGGCCATTGCCGCGGCTGTCGAAGGGCTCGGCTTTGCCGGCCTCTATCGCTCCGACCATTTCACTAAC
>JACFMY010000555.1 GCA_019455155.1 Caldilineaceae bacterium | reverse complement strand
GTGGCTCTCACCAGCAATGGCTGTGCACCGATCCGTGCCGTCTTGGTCTCGTCGCCCGCTGAGCAGAGCGCAGATCAGCCGTCTCCGAGCGCGATGCAGCACGACGCCACGCCCAAGGACGCGCCCCGTGTGCCAGCTTCCCTACACTTCAGCGACCAGACTGCCGCGGCCGGCCTCACTTTCACCCACGCTACGCCCATCACCCAAGGTGACGGTGCGCAGATGATCAGTGGCGCCGCGGCTGGCGACTTCAACAACGACGGCTGGATCGATCTCTATGTCGTCGGCGGCGGCCTGCGCGCCGATGGCCTCTTCATCAATCAGGGTGACGGCACCTTTGCCGATTACACCTTGCAGGCCGGTTTGGGTGCAGCCCATCTCGGGTCTGGCGCCGCGGTTGGCGACTACGATGGCGATGGCTGGGTTGACCTCTTTGTAACCAGCTTCGGCACGCCGGACAACATGGGCGCCGGCCATCATCTGCTCTTTCGCAACAACGGCGACCTGACCTTCTCGGAAGTGGCCGTGGAAGCCGGCGTCAACCAGGCAAGCCCCGAGCTACCCGATGGGTTGGGCGCCAGCTTCGGCGACTATGACCTTGACGGCGATCTCGATCTCTTCGTGGCCGGCTGGCGCAAGCCGGGCGGGGAACCGGCCCTGGGCAATCGGCTCTTTCGCAACAACGGCGACGGCACCTTCGCCGACGTCACACAGCAGGCCGGCATCGTTGACGACGGCATTCGCGGCTTCAACCCCTGTTTCGCCGATATGGATGGTGACCGGTATCCAGAGCTGCTCCTCTCGGCTGATTTTGGCACCAGCCGCTTCTATCACAACCAGGGCGATGGCACCTTTACCGACTCGACCTACCAGGCGGGCACCCACCAAACCTGGAGCGGCATGGGCTCAGCTGTTGGCGATGTCAACAATGACGGCCGGCTAGACTGGTTCATCACCGCGATCTACGACGATGACAATGTGGGCCGCGGCGCAGGTAATACGCTGTATGTAAACCAGGGCAATGGCACCTTTGCCGAGGTAGCCTCCCAGGTTGGTGTGGCTGACGGCGGCTGGGGATGGGGCACCGTGGTGACCGATTTCAACAATGATGGGTTGCCCGACTTGGTCGCAGTAAATGGCTGGGATCTTGAATCGTATGTGAATGAACGCGCCAAGCTGTGGCTGCAGCAGCCCGACGGCACGTTCGTAGAAGCCTCTGAAGTCACAGGGTTCGGGGATCCAATGAATCAGCTGGGTCTGTTCACCCTGGACTACGACAACGACGGCGACCAGGACGTGGTCGTGACCGCCTATAACGGCGAACTGAAGCTCTACCGAAACGATCTCGCGGGGGATGATACCCACTGGCTGCGCGTTGTGCTCGATAACAGCGAAGCGCACGCCCTGGCGCCCAACGGTTTGGGCAGCCGGGTCGAGGTCGTTGCTGGTGGCCACACTTATGTCCGCTACGCGTTGAGTTGCTCCCACTATCTGACCCAGAGCGAAATGACCCTGCACTTCGGCTTGGGAAGCGCAAAGGAGGTCGAGAGACTCACCGTGATTTGGCCCAATGGGTCGTCTACTGTGGTCACAGAGGTACCTGTAGACCAAGTAATTGTCATACGCCCAGAATAACGGGTTCTATGGGCCAGGGGGCTCAGTGCTCTCAGGGCCAAGGTACGATTCGCACAATGTGGAGCAACTCTTTAGGAGGGGAAATGCACGCCATCCGGTCAAAACTGCTGATTGGATTACTGGTGGCCGTACTTGTTATGGCAAGCGGCGCGTTGCCTGCCGCCGCACAGGACGGCGGCACGGCGCCACCGCCCGCTGCAACCATGACAGTTTCTGCGGACCAGATTGTCTGGACGCCACAGGTTTCTTACGAGTATGTCAGAGCCATCGTAACCATCGCCGGGCCGCAAGGTTTCGCACTGCAGCAAGAGTTTGCGGCAGGCGCGCCTGTGTTCCTGCGATCGGCGGCTGCAAATGGCATGCCCCTGCCCGACGGTACGTACAACTACGAGCTGCAGCTCGTTCCTCGCCTGTCGCCGGAGGCACAGGCAGCTTTCGCCGCCGCCCAGGAATCCCACGATCCGGCGGTGGTGACGCAGCTCCAGGCGGCTGGACTGCTACCCACCGGGCCTTTTACCAGTTCCGGCACCTTTGCAGTACAGAATGGCATTTTCGTCGCTGGGGATGAGACCGAAGGTGGCTTTACAGCGAATCAGACCATCGCAGATAACTTGATGGTGCAGGGCAGTCTCTGTGTCGGCATTGATTGCACCAGCAGCGAAAATTTCGGCTTCGATACGATCCGGCTGAAGGAAAACAATCTGCGCATAGCTTTTCACGACACGAGCTCCACCAGCGGCTTCCCCACCAACGATTGGCAGATTACGATCAACGACAGCGCAAATGGCGGTCTCAGCAAATTCGCCATCGATGACATCACCAATAGCAAGACCCCGTTTACCATCGAAGCGAACGCGCCGACCAATTCGCTCTATGTCGATGACGGCGGCCGCGTCGGTTTTGGGACGTCGACGCCCACCATGTTGAACCATCTGGTCAATGGCAACACGCCAACTGTCCGCTTGGATCAGACCGGTAGCTCTGGCTTCACGCCTCAGGTCTGGGACATTGCTGGGAACGAAGCCAACTTCTTCATCCGTGACGCCACCAACGGCAGCAAGCTTCCCTTCCGCATTGCACCGGGAGCTCCTACCAACACGATCTATTTGGCGAACAACGGCAGAATCGGCTTTGGCACCGCAACGCCTTCGTCAGCCTTGCATCTGCGGCGTACCGATGGCTCAGCCCAGATCATGGTGGAGGAGGCATCCACTACCACGTCCACCCGGAGCCTGTTTCAGCTCAAGAACAACGGGCAGGCATCCATGCAGTTTACCAACAGCGCTACGAACGTAAGCTGGTTCGTGGGCGGTTCGAATTTTGGCACCAACAATCTCACGCTCTGGTCGCCGTCGGGTGGCTTCCTGGCCAAGAGCCAATTTGCCCTGGATCGCAACGGTAATGTCCAGGTAGCTGGCGTGCTGTCGCAAAACGCCACCCCGACATTGAGCAGCGCCACCGTTTCCGCGGCCAGCAGTGAAGGCAGCGCCATCCTGTCAAAGCTAGGTTCTGTTCCCATTCAGTCCTACCAGGTCGGCGAATACGCACAGGTCACTGGCCCGGATGGCGTGAGCACCGAGATCGAGGTCATTGGCAACCACCTGATGCCAGTGCCTGAGTCCTTCTTCCAGATCCTGGGGCTAGGCAGCAATCCCGAAAGCATTGCGCCCATGGACGTGGCCACGGTCTCCATGATGGCCGTGCAGGAGCTGCAACAACAGGTTGCGGAACGCGACGCGTCCATCACTGCCCTGGAAGAGCGTCTGGCTGAACTGGAGGCCACGGTCGCCAAGCTGGAGAACCTGGCACACGGCCACACCTATCTGCCGCAGGTGGTGAAATAACTGTGCCTCACCTGGGGTCATTGTGGCGCGGGCCGCGCCACAATGACCCCATTCCCTACCGCCCTGTCGCACGGCGAGGAGGGCCGCGGATCTGATGTCAAATTTCACCTACAAAGCATTCGATTTCACCATTGACTCGGCGCTGGAGCTGCCAGGCTTTCCGTCCACGACTGGCGAGTCAGATGTGCTCATCACAGAGGGGACCGTGCCGCACCAGCTCAAGCGACCATCCGCCTGTGGCCTGTTCTTTCAGGCTCAATCCACGGAATGGTTGCTCACCCTTGAGCGGATCGCTGGCGTCCGCTTCCATATCCGTGATGGCCGCGAGATCGTGGTGGAACGCATGCCCGG
>JACFMY010000554.1 GCA_019455155.1 Caldilineaceae bacterium | reverse complement strand
GGCGGTCTCGGCTGTGCGGGCTGACGGTGAGCTGATGATCAGATCCACTGCGGGTTTCAGCTTGGCCATCACCGCGCCGATGCGGCCGGCGTCTTTGTGGCCGCGATTGGTCAACGGTCGCTCAAAGTCGCTGGCGTATCCTTCCGGTCGTTCTGCCTTGGCGTGTCGAACGATAGACAGGTGCTTCATGGCGCTCCTCTAGGGCCCGCACGCGTGAACAGGTCAGGCCGAGACGGGAACAGCAGTCAGGCCACTGCGCCGCAAGCGAAAGACGCGGATGGCCGAGCGGTAATAGTCCACCAACTGGTCCATTGTGGCCCGCCAGGAACGGCTACGCGCATGCTTGAGCGCGTTCTCGGAGAGCTGGCGTCGCAATGCTGGGTTATCGCGTAGCCGGCGGATCAGGGGACGAATCTCCTCGGGTCGCTCAGGATTATAATAGAAACCGTTGTACCCGTCCACCACCGTGTCGAGGACGCCGCCGGTGTGAGCGGCGATCACCGGCACCCCACAGGCCATGGCCTCCAGCGCAACCAGACCGAAGGTCTCTGTCGTGGAGGGAAAGATAAAGGCGTCGGCAGCCCGGTACGCTTCTACCAGCGTTTTGTCACGCATATAGCCGGGCAGGACAGTGGGTGTGCCTGCAAAGTGGCGTTGCAACTGCTGGTGGCTGGGTCCATCGCCGACCAGGGCCAGCCGCACGTTTGCTTCCGGGAAGATGGCTTCGCGCAGCAGCTCAAGCCGTTTCTCGGGTGCTTGCCGGCCCACGTTGACGATCAGGAAATCTTCGGGGTGGCCGCTAGTCAGCCGCGCCCGCATCTCCATGTCCTGCGGGCCGGGCGTAAAGAGCTCTGTGTCAATGCCGCGCTTCCACCAACGCACGCGGCGAAAGCCCTGGCGCCGCAGCTCCCCGCGAATGGTGGACGAAGGGCAGAGGTTGACTTCGGCCTGGTTGTGCAGCGCGCGCAGATAACTCCAGGCGACGGGCGCTACGAAGCCCAGGCCATAGAACGCGGCGTAGCGCGGTAGATCGGTGTGAAACGAGGCGACTGTGGGCACCTTGAGACGGCGGGCGTAGGAAAGTCCAAATGGCCCCAAGATCACAGGGTTGACGACGTGGATGAGGTCCGGGTTAAAGGCCTTGACCTTTTCCCAGACAAAGCGACGGGGGATATTGATGCGGAGCTCTGGGTAGAAGGGCAGACGCGGGCCACCCACGCCCACGACCTCGGCGCCGGCATATTCGGCCGGCCCGCCCGGTGGACCGAACAGAATGACCTGGTGACCCTGTTCTTGCAGCCGCTGCAACATGAGGCAGAGGATGCTGACAATGCCGTCAATCTTGGGTAGGAACGTTTCGGTAAAGATCGCGATTTTGAGCCGCTCGGGTAGGGGCGACATAGGATTTACCTCAGACTTGTACACTGGCACTTGCTCCAGACGGAGGATTGGATGTAGGTAGGTTGGTCGACTGCGTGTGCATATTAGGCTGCTATCGTTTCGGACGCGGTCGCGGCCTATGCGCTGCAGATGGTGCGGCCGCGATTACGCGTGATCTTACCACGAGCATCCTAACATGATTCCTACAAATGGGGCACAGAATGCCACCGCTGGAGTAGAAAGAGCAGGTCTACCAGGTCTACAGGGGACGCATGACTTGCCACTTTGTGGCGCGTCGTTTATGCTCTTGTTCGGTATTCGCCCTGTTGCAGAGCGACCATCGATCGAAATCACCAAATACAGGAGGTAGAAGGCACCGTATGGCGAGTGGAGAGCGCATCATCGTATTGGGCGGAGATGGCTTCTGCGGGTGGCCAACCAGCCTGCGTCTATCACGGGAAGGGTACGATGTCATCATCGTAGACAACCTGTCCCGGCGGAAAATCGATATTGAACTGGGTTGTGAATCCCTGACCCCTATCCAACCTCTGGAACGTCGTCTGCGGCGTTGGCGCGAGCTGACGGGCCGCACGATTGAACATCACCATCTCAACATTGCCGAGGACTATGCCGACCTGGCCGCCCTCATTGCCAAGATCAAGCCCAAGGCCATCGTACACTTTGCCGAACAGCGTGCGGCGCCGTATTCCATGAAGTCGCCCCGTCACAAGCGCTACACCGTGGACAACAACATCAACGGTACGCACAATGTGCTGTGCGCGATCGTCGAATCGGGCCTTGACATCCATCTGGTTCATCTGGGCACCATGGGTGTCTACGGCTATGGCACCGCGGGCATGTCCATTCCCGAAGGCTATCTGACCGTGAAGGTGGATATTGACGGTGTGGATCGGGAGATCGAGATTCCGTATCCGCCCCATCCAGGTAGCATCTACCACATGACAAAGACGCTGGATGCCTTGTTGTTTTACTACTACAACAAGAATGACGACGTACGGGTTACGGATCTGCACCAGGGCGTAGTGTGGGGTACCAACACCGACGACACGATGCTCCACCCAGATCTGATCAATCGCTTTGACTGGGAAGGCGACTATGGCACGGTGCTGAATCGTTTTCTGGTGCAGGCAGCAGTAGGGCACCCCCTGACCGTCTACGGCAGCGGTGGCCAGACTCGGGCCTTCACATTCGCGATACGGTCCGCTGCATTCAGCTGGCCATCGAGCACCCGCCGGTGAAGGGTGAGCGTGTCAAGATCTTCAATCAGGCGACTGAGACGCACCGCGTGCGTAACCTGGCTGAACTGGTCGCGCGGCTCACGGGGGCGGAAGTGCGCTTTTACATCAATCCGCGCAACGAAGCCTGGGACAACGAGCTCGTGATTCACAATGAGCAGTTCCTGGATTTGGGGCTCGATCCCATTACCTTGAGTGACGGGCTGCTGCAAGAGGTGATTGACGTCGCGTCCCGTTACCGGGATCGCGTCGATCCGGCCAAGATCATTGCCGACTCGCGCTGGCGCGCGGACATTCCCCTGGATCGAGACGGTTCGGCAGCACGGCTTGACGGCGCCGTGGCAGTACACTGAGGCGCTGAACCGGAAGGACCGTTCCTGCAGGTGCTGCCAATGGCGATTCAGATGGCCCGTTACACAGGACAGGGCTGCCCTTGACAGCGCCTGCGGGGCGCGAAAACCCCGTTTGGCAGGCGCGGCGGTATCTGCTATACTTTTCGGACGGTTTTTCGGTCGCATGTGGGTTTCGAAAGGAGCTGTCTAGCGGAGTAACTTCATCTTGGGAAAGAGAGCGCATGGCCCGCCTTCTCTGGCGGCGGGTGACGAGGAAGGGGTTCCTGGCGGCGCCAGGCTAACCGCAGGCTAGCAACGCTTCCCTGCGGGAAAATCGAACCATCAGCGGATGCCCCTGGGTCGTATCCACCGGCCCAACCCTGACCTTCCGGTCACGGGTACATCTTTCCCCACCATCTTCTGGCAAGCCGGTGCAACAAAACTGGCGGGTAACCGCCGGCACAACAGCACCAGGCAGTGGAACCATTTCGACAGGCAAACACATTAACGCGCCCGGGCAGTTTCGCGCCGGCGTGGCCATGGAGTGCTGCTGGCAACGCAGCTCTCTGCTGCAATGCCGCGCATGACGCTGTGCGCGCGGAGCGCAGCCTGTCCACATCCTGGGTCAATCCATAGTCCTTGTCAGGAGATCACACCATGTGCGGAATCGTTGGTTACATCGGTGCGCAGGAAGCAGCCCCACTGGTCCTTCACGGGCTGCGCCAGCTTGAATATCGCGGGTATGACTCGGCCGGTCTGGCTGTTATTGACGCGCAGGGCGCGCTCCAGGTGCGTCGCGAAGCAGGCAAGCTCGCCAATCTGGAACAACTCATCCAACAAGAGCCGGTCACGGGCAGCGTGGGCGT
>JACFMY010000553.1 GCA_019455155.1 Caldilineaceae bacterium | reverse complement strand
CGGCACTGGCATCGGCACGGCGCGTGCGGCACTGGTTGCCGCCCAACCCGGCGTCGACCACCCGTCTGAACTCTCCTTTTTCATGAAGCTGAAAGAAGACATTGTCGACCGGCCGCTCCCCCTCGATGACGGTTATCTACACCTGGCTGACGCGCTGGCTGTGCGCGTCGACCCCACCCGGCTGCGCGAGGCGGCAGAGTAACGGAGACCACTATGGCTGCGCGTCTGCCCATCCGTGGGCCCATGGGCATTGGTGAGCTGCTAGATGGCGCGTTCCGTCTCTACCGCGTGCACTTTGGCAAGTTTGTGCTCACGGCCGCGATCTTCTTCATTCCGGTCGGCATCATGGCTACGCTAGCGACGGGCGTGACCATGAGCAGCTACACCGATTTCT
Organism: Caldilineaceae bacterium; assembly: GCA_019455155.1. Taxonomy (GTDB): domain Bacteria; phylum Chloroflexota; class Anaerolineae; order Caldilineales; family Caldilineaceae; genus JACFMY01. The sequence continues at coordinate 3,450 of JACFMY010000553.1, read as the reverse complement.
TTCTCGCCACGTTGGACCAGCCAGCGTCCAGTCCCGAACTCGAAAGTCTCATGCTGCGCCAGACCGGGACGACCCTCATTACCACCCTTCTGGTAGCGCTTACTGGCTATGTTGTGGGGATGATCGCCTTTCTGACCCTGACGGTGCAGGCCCAGGCACTTGTCAACCAAACAGAATTGGCGATCGGTCAAAGCATCCGCAACGGACTGCGACGCTTCTGGCCATTCGCCGGGCTTACCTTCCTGGTCGGTCTGGCTGCAATCGGGCTATTGATTGTCTTCTATGTCGTACTAGTGCTGTCCGCGTTTGCCCTCGCCGCCCTCCTGTTTGGGTTCACATCCATCGAAAGCGCGGGCAACGACGTGGCGGCCATTGGCATTGTGATCATGGCACTTTTCATCTACGTTGCCATCTTTTTCGTCGCGCTGCTGCCCCTAATTTATGTCAGTGCACGCTGGATGCTTGCGCCTGTCTTGATTGTCGTCGAGTCGTGCGGGCCCATCCAGGCCTTGGGGCGCAGCTGGCAGCTGACACAACAGAGTTTCTGGCGGCTGTTTGGTTATATCTTTCTGCTGGCCTTGCTCAACAGCATCGTCCTGGGTTTGCCGCTTCTGTTGCTCCAGGCGCTGGCCCTGATTGTCATGGCGTCCGAGTTTTTTGGATGGATCAACGGCCTCATCTCGGGTGTGGGATACCTGATCAGTGTCTTATGGTATCCGTTCTTTGCGCTGGTGCTGATCTTGATTTATTACGACCTGCGCGTGCGCAGGGAGTCGCTGGATTTGCGGCTGCGCGTGCAGGCGCTGGAAAGTAGTGTACGCCCAACCTTTCTGCCGGGGAATGAGTGAACGGTTTGCTACCTTTGTCATGGAAAGCTGGATAAGCGCCGCGGCTCGCGGCATGGCCATTGTACTGCTGGGCTGCGCCACGCTGCTCGCGGGACCGCACCCAGCACGTACACAGGACATCGATTCGACAGGTGCAGCGCTCACGCTGGTAGAATACACTGCGCTGCTGGAGCGGGCAGAGGCCGCGCTGCGGAACGCGCCGGACGAAAACGGCATGGCGGCGGCGCGAGCTATCCTGGCGGAGGCAACATGGGTGGAGTTGCCCGCTGGCAAGCGCATCACCCTTGCGCCCCTATTGCCTGATGAGAATGTGGCTCTGTCGTCTACCGGCGGGAGACAACGGCTGGCATTTGTACGGCGCCAGATCGAGGCGGCCGTCAACGATCGCACAGCAGAACGGCTTGCCGTGCTGCAACAACTCCTGGCGGATGCGCGCTTTCAGCAATCGGAATCACTGCTTGACCAGCTGCGCCGCTGGCTGGCCGAGACATTCCGGCGTATGCTGCCCAAGCCTGACCCAACTGCGAACACCGCACCCGCGGCGGAAACCACTGCCGAGGTTGTCGGCTGGGTGACCCTGGCCATCGGTGCGGTCGCGTTGCTGTGGCTTCTGACGGTCTGGCTACAGAATCTGCTGCGCAGCTTTGTCAACGACGCAGAGCGGCAGGACCCCAATGCAGCAAACGCCCTGCCCGCGACGGCCAGCCAGGCGCGGCAGCAGGCGGGACAATATGCCAGGGCAGGTGACTATCGCGCGGCGGTACGCCAGCTCTACCTCTCTGCACTCCTCAGCCTGCAAGAACGCCGGCTGGTCTCCCGCGATCAGAGCCTGACCAACCGGGAGCTGCTGGCGCGGGTGCCCGACGGCCATCCAATCAGGCCGTCCCTGCAGACAATTGTGCAGACATTTGATGATATCTGGTATGGTGTCCACGAGCCGGATCGCGTCCGGTACGATGCCTACCGGCACACCATCGAAGCGCTGGATAGGGCGGCACAGGAAGTGTCCAGGCGGGAGACGTAGGAGCTACTATGGCTGTTTCTGTCCCTACCGCGAGCCAGCGTCGCAATGTGCGGCAGCTATGGACAACGTTCGCGCTCGTGGTGCTGATCTCGGCGCTCCTGGCAGTAGCGGCAGCCACCACCCCGCCGGCCGAACCCGTGCCCTATGACCTGGATGGCAGCCACCCGCGCGGCCTGCTGGCCCTGCGGCTCTGGCTCGAAGAGCTGGGCTACGATGTACAGAGACCTGGCGGGTTGACCTTTGCCATACCTGAAAACGCGGAGCTTCTGTTCGTCTACCCCAACCGGCTCAGCTACACCCCGACAGAGGCGGAGACGCTACGCGCCTGGGTGGAAGCCGGCCACACGCTGGTGGTGGTCGGACCTGACCAGGACGATGGCGCGCTCGAGCAGGCCTTTGGTGTGCGCGTGGCTCCAGAGGATGGCTATGTGAGCGAGCAGGTCCAGGTGCAGCCCCTTACACCGGAAGGGCAAACCGTCTATCCGGCCCGGTGGACGCTGCTGGTGCGTACCTTGACCCTGGACGACGCTCCCCAGGCGGTGACAGTTCTGGCATCACGCGATGGCCGGCCCACGGTCGCGGTGCAGCAAGTTGGCGAAGGCGTCGTCTGGCATTTGGCGCCGGGCAACGGCCTGACCAACGAAGGGTTGCAGGTTGGTGAACAGGGCGACCTGCTACCCGCGTTTCTGCGGACTGTGCCAAGCGATGGTGCGGTGGTCTTCGACACCTACCACCTGTACGGCCTAAGCCGGGTAGGCGAGCGCATCGTAACACTGCAGGATTGGCTCTACCGCACACCGGCCGGTTGGGCGACGCTCTTTGGTCTTGGCGTTGTGGGGCTATATGTCGTATTGCAGGGAAGGCGGCTAGGTCCAGCGCTGGTCCCGGCCCGTGAGCTGCGCCGCCGCGAGGCAGCGGAGTTTGTAGAGGCAATGGCAAATCTACAGCGACGGGCTCATTTGCATGCGGAAGTTGCGACCCATCACCGGATACGCCTCAAACGCGGTCTGGCCCAACGCTGGCCCATCAGCCCGGACCTTCCAGATGCCGAGTTCTATGAACGGTTGGCCGAGGTGCAGCCGCCGGTGCCTGCGCCGGATCTGGAGGCCATTCATGCCGTGCTAACGGGACTGCAGGCGGCGCCCACTCCACGTGCGCTGGTGCACCTGACGGCCAAGGTCGACGAAATCCTGGCGCGATAAGTGACGATGGCAGCATGAGGCGCCCGGCCCTCCCGTACTGGAGCCTGGCGCTGCCCGCATCACCGGCCGGTGAAACCAAATCATGAAACGAATGGATCAGCCATGAGTCTAGCCGAGCGTTACGCACGGTTGAAGAGTGAGGTGGCCAAAGTCATCGTTGGCCAGGACGAGGTGTTTGAGCAGATTGTGATCGCGTTCTTGACCGGCGGTCACGTGCTGCTGGAGGGCGTTCCTGGGGTAGCAAAGACGCTCATTGCCAAAACCCTGGCGCGCCTCATCGAGGTAGGGTATGGCCGTATCCAGTTTACGGCAGACCTCATGCCCAGCGATGTTGTGGGCACCCAAGTCTTTGATCTCAATCGCGGCACCTTCCATC
>JACFMY010000009.1:20082-35162 GCA_019455155.1 Caldilineaceae bacterium | reverse complement strand
TGGATCGAGCGCGGGCAACATTTCAGGCGGGCTATCGCAAGATATCTGCATACAGTCCGTTTCCAATCGAAGAGCTACCCCAGGCCATTGGCCTGCGCCGTTCCAGGCTGCCCTTGCTCGTGTTGCTAGGCGGCATTGTGGGGGCAGTGGCCGGCTTTTCGCTCCAGTACTATCTAACCGTCGTCGACTACCCTGTCAACATCGGAGGAAGACCACTTAACAGTTGGCCTTCCTTTATTATTTTGACCTTTGAGATGACGATCCTCTTTGCAGCCGGCACGGCCGCGCTGGGGATGCTGCTCTCAAACCGGCTGCCTCAACCCTATCATGCTGTCTTCAACGTGCCGCGTTTTCGGTACGCCTCCCAGGACCGCTTCTTCTTGTGCATTGAAGCCAGCGATCCCAAGTTCGATCTGGTTGAGACCCGCCGCTTTTTAGAGAGCTTTGAGCCGGCAGCGGTCGTGGACGTGGAAAGATAATCGATGATAACAACGATCATTCGGTCCAGAGGGCTCGTCATAGCTGGGCTGTTGCTTTGCCTGGGCATCACGGTCAGCTGCACGCTAGATATGCGTGACCAGCCCCGTTACGATCCGTTTGAAGAAAGCCGCTTCTTTGCCGATCGCGCGGCGGCCCGTCCACGGATCCCCAATACCGTGGCGCGGGGCCAGCTCAATCTCGATGGGCATCTCTATACCGGGCGCGTGGATGGGCGCTTCGCCGAAACATTCCCATTCGCGGTGACGATGGAAATCCTGGAACGTGGCCAGGAACGCTATACCATATTCTGTGCGCCTTGTCACGGTTTGCTGGGAGATGGCGAGGGTGTGATTACCGAGTATGGAATGAGAATGCCCACCTCTTTCCATGATCCCGATCTGCGCGACGAGCCGCCCGGGTATTACTTCTCCATTATCACGGACGGCACGCGCGTGATGCCCAGCTATGCCGCACGCGTCACTCCAGCAGACCGGTGGGCTATCATCGCCTATATCCGCGCGCTCCAGTTGAGTCAGAACGCGGCTGTGGAGCAAGTCCCGCCGGACATCCTGCCCGAACTGGATGAGACAGACACAGGTACACCATGAAGCAGAGAGACCCGTCGCCAACTCAAGAAGACATGCACCCGGCTACTGCGGCCCTGGCCCCCTTCAGGCGACTGCAGTGGCCCGCTTTGCTCGTGGGTGCTATCGGCGTGGTCGCAGCGCTCTTCGGCGCGTTCTTCTCGTGGGACGAATTCTGGCCGTCCTATCTGCTCGCCTACTCTTTCTGGCTGGAAATCGCGCTGGGCTGCCTCGGTTTGTTGATGGTGCATCACCTGGTTGGCGGCCGCTGGAGCACGTTGATCTGCCGGCTGCTCGAAGCTGGCGCCATGACGCTGCCGTTGCTGACAGTCCTGTTCATTCCACTGTTGTTCGGTTTGACTACGCTCTACGCCTGGGCAAGTCCGGAACAGGTGCAGGAGAGCCAGGCGCTGCAGCAGAAAAGTCTCTACCTGAATGTGCCCTTCTTTATGATTCGTGCTGCGCTCTATTTTGTCGTCTGGAATGGGCTGGCCTATCTCCTTACGCGCTGGTCACTTGAACAGGATCGAACGGGCGCTGAGCGCCTGGCGCCCCGCATGCGTCGCTTGAGCGCGGTGGGGCTTATGCTCTATATCCTGACCGCGACGCTCGCCGCGTATGATTGGCTCATGTCGCTGGAACCAGAATGGTATTCCTCGATCTTCGGCCTCTTGTTCATTGCCGGACAGGCGCTGGCCGCGTTGGCTCTGGCCATCATTGGGCTACGCTTGATGGCCAGGCGCTTTCCTGCGGTCACCGGCTGGACCCAGGCTTTCAACGATCTTGGTAACCTTACGTTGGCGTTCGTGATGATCTGGGCCTATTTCTCTTATTCACAGTTCTTGATCATCTGGTCGGTCGATTTCCAGGAGGAGACGATCTGGTATTACCACCGGATGCAAGGTGACTGGAATCAATTTGGCATCTTTTTGATCGCCCTTCACTTTGGTATCCCCTTCTTCTTGCTTTTGTGGCGCGGTATCAAGCGGAATGCGCTGCTGCTCACGGCGTTGGCCGTGCTGATGCTCGCCGCACGGTGGGCCGATCTCTATTGGCTCATCATGCCTGCATTCTGGCCGTCGGGCCTTCATCTGCATTGGCTCGATCTGGCATTGTTTGTAGCGGTAGGTGGCGGCTGGACCGCGCGCTTTATCCGGCACTGGACAGCCAACTCCCCTATACCGCAGCATGATCCCCGATTGGGAGGAACGCATGAGCGACCCGCTGAAGTCAGCCCGGCAGAACAAGGCGCGTAACAGAGCACGCGTGCGGCGCGCATCGACACGCGGGGAGCTGGGGTGTGTCGTTGTCTTTCTGTTGCTGGTGGCCGGCCTGGCAGCAGCGGGAATCATAGGGTTGCCGCGCGTCGTGGACTCCCTTACTGGGCAGACAGCCGCCACCCTCACCACCCTGGATGACCGTACGTCGCCCGAGGAGCTGGCCGCGCGGCGCGCGCGCGAGCTGGCGCAGCTCAACGGCTACGGTTGGGTAGATCGGACTGCCGGCGTGGCGCGCATCCCTATCGACCGCGCCATCGCGCTGGTTGCTGAAGCCGGGCTGCCGGTAGGCCAGACGCCGGTTGCGGCGCCAAGCCCGGAGGGGGTGCAGCCCGCGGCCAGCGAGCCCGAGGAACAGGCGACAGAAGCGCCCGCGACGCCCGCCATAGACCTGGCCAACGTCAACTACGAGGATCATGTGCTGCCCATCTTTGAGCAGCACTGTGCGGAATGCCATGGAGATGAAAAGGCAGAAGAGGGGCTCAAGCTGATAACCTATCGCTCGGCGTTGGCCGGCTCCCAGTACGGTCCGGTACTCGTGCCCGGGGACCCCGACAACAGTTACCTGGTGGAGATGGTCGTCTCGGGCAAGATGCCCAAGCGGGGCGACCCCCTGACGCCTGAGGAGATTGAGATCATCATCGCCTGGATCAGGGCAGGCGCACCCGAGCAAGGGACGCCCTCCGGGGAGGCCACGCCAGCTCCAGCTGAGACGCCGGACGCGCTGCCAGAGGAGAGTACGCCGGCAGTCGACTTGGCCAATGTTAGTTTCCAAAACCACGTGCTGCCGATCTTCGAGCAACACTGTGCAGAATGTCATGGGGACGAAAAAGCCGAGGAAGGGTTGAAGCTGATCCGCTATAACACGGCGCTGGCTGGCTCCCAGTATGGCCCTGTGATTGTACCGGGGGACCCGGACAACAGCTACCTGGTGGAGATGATTGTTTCTGGCAAGATGCCTAAGCGGGGCGACCCCCTATCGCCTGCGGAGATCGAGATCATCACGGCCTGGATCGCCGCGGGTGCGCCGGACAATTGAGAGGCACAGCACAGTGCGCTCACTTTCCTTGTTGCGCCATACGCCACAGCGACACCCACAGACGACGAAGTCTGCGGGTGTCGCCCAAATTCATTCATCCTAGTTGGAGTACGGATCGTTGCTCACTGCTGGGATACTCTTGAGATAGGCCGCGATTGCCAGCGCATCCTCTTCGGTCAGCCTGCTGAAGCGGCGTCTGACCTGCTGTGCCATCGCGCCTGCGGTCTCGTCACCGTTCGGCTTGATTCCGGTGATCAGCAGGTTGGCAATCTCTTCCTCGCTCCATCGCCCGATGCCAGTTGCCTCATCAGGCGTAATATTGGCGGCGATCTCATCCGGTATGGGGCCACCGGCCAGCAACATATCGGTATTAGGACTGCCATCCTCGTTGCGAGGTGTATGGCAGCCACCACAGTTTGCCAGCGTGACGAGGTATTCACCACGTACGACGGGCTCCGTCGGTGACTCTGCGGGCGGCGCCGCCGCGGGGGTGAACGGTTGTGGATCCGACGCCAGCTCACGCTCGGGCACCGCGTTGCTCAGAGGCGGCAGCGTGCGCAAATAGGCGACCAAGTCCCGTACATCCTTGTCAGACATAACGCTGAAGGTCATATAGGGCATGATCGGGTGCATTACCTCGATCTCGCCATCTTCTTCGACCTCCTGACCAGTTCGAAGGATGCTGATCAGAACTTCGTCGCTGAGGCCGGCGATGCCAGTCTCTTCATCCGAGGTGAGATTGGCAGAGTAGACAACGCCAAACGGCCCTTCAAATTTCCTGCCGCCAGCCAGGCCGCCTAGATCAGAATTGAAGTGGCAGCCACAGCCCCCTGTAAGGTTCGCGATATACTCGCCGTTGGCTGGGTCGCCTGCCTCTACCGGCTCTTCTGTCGCCGCCGGCGTCGCTTGCTCGGCAACCGGTGCAGCGGGGCTAACTGGTTGGCACGCGCCGATGACGAGCGCGACGACAAGCAAGAGCCCGAAAAGCACAACGAAGCGCATTCCTCTGTGTGTGGCATCGAGGCTAAGCTGAGTCTGTTGCATAAAGTACCCCTTTGCTGGACTTGATTTGGAGTGGATGGGTTGAGTGGTGGGATGAATTATGATCTTGATAATCACACACTTTCCTGCATTGGACCGATGCCGAGCCAGACACAAGTTGTGATGCGTGTGTACGGGCGTTTCTCGCGCCAACTTCAGCGTCTGGAAATCCAAACAGACCCTTTTCGATTGCACCAACGCAGGTCAAGCTTTTTAGGGGAGCAGGTCAACGCGCTCTTTCTCAAGAGCGTGATACCCAGCTGAAACAGAAGAGTACCAACCGAATGCGAAGAATAGCGCAATTCTAGCATAGTGCGACTATATATGTCAACGAACGCAAAGAAGGGTTAAGGATCATCGCAAGATGGAAAAGTCTGGCAGAATCATCTTCCCATTGACATTCCACTTGACCGTGACCTATGCGAGTTACCCGTGTTACTCAACGTGTGGAGATAGCGCACGTACACAACATCGCGTGCAGTCGCTACAATCGGTTGGATGGCACAGCCGATTCCGGCTAGTTAGTGAAAATGACGCTGCGACTCCTCAATGTACACAACGCAACTTCGTGTTCGCGCGGATTGGAGAGCCTGCATTCCGGTTCTCGGCGGCGTGGCGAGATCTGTCGTAGGGCAGGTATGGTACCTGCCGCCGCGCAATTCACCCCGTGGCCCAACCACCGCGGCCACCGTGCAAAGACCTATGCGGGCGGCCGCGAGGGCCGCGCCCTACGCGCAATCAAGGTGTTGGGAAGGATGAATGACCTCCTGCTCAATATGTTGATTCTTCCCCAATGCCCATGTAAGGCCCCCATTATCTTCCGAGAGGCTCTTGACAGCCGTAGGACGCTCCGCGTATAATGCAAATACTTTATTCACTGAAGTAAGTAACTGATATTTGCGGAATTTCTGGGTGCCAATGCCAGATTGTCGGTGCCTCGGCGCCAATATCTTCGCGCGCAGCGGACCAGCTATTGTGCAACACCACCTCAGCCAAGAAGGAGGAGAGCCGCCAGACCAGCTTTTGTATCCAGTTGTGTCGTTCATCCAACCTGTACAAAGGATTTTGATGAGGAGAATCATGATCCCCAAGCGATTCACAATCACGTTGTTCAGTTGGTTGGTAGTAGTGTCCATGTTCGTGACGGCTTGTGCCCCAGCGGGCGTGACTACACCTGAAGCATCAACCGGCCAGGTGACGATTACCTTCTGGCACAGCTACAATCCCGTCGAGACCACGCAGCTCGAAGAAAAGGTGATCCCCGCCTTTGAGGAAGCCCATCCGAATATCAAAGTTCAATCTCAGACTGTTCCCAGCGACGATCTCCATCAAAAGCTGCTGACCGCCATTGCAGGGGAGACCGCCCCCGATGTTGCCCGCCTGGATATTGCCTGGCTGCCTGAGTTTGCTGCTCTTGGCGCGCTCGCCAGCCTCGACGAGCTGATGGACGATTTTGATACGTACAAGTCGGTGGTGTTCCCCGGCCCGTTGTCGACCAATACCTGGCAGGGACACTATTATGGCCTGCCGCTTGACACCAACACTCGCGTCCTGCTTTGGAACAAAGAGATCTACACCAAGGCCGGGTTGACGGCTGCCCCTGAGACGATGGACGACTTCCTGGCCAGCTGCGCTAAGATCAAAGCGGATGCCGGTGCGACCTGTTTTGTCGACGGCGGCACATACGGCTGGGCCGTCATGCCCTGGATCTGGTCGTTTGGCGGCGATATCGCCGATGCGCAGATGACCACCGCGACCGGCTACGTGAATGGGCCGCAGACCGTTGCCGCCTACCAATTCCTCAAGGACATGCTCGACAACGGTTATCTGGATCCGGCTATCCTCGGCGGCAGTGTTGACACCTACGGCTCGTTTGCCAAGGATCAGCTGGCCCACGCGCTCGATGGGCCGTGGATGCCGCCGCTTTTCAGTTCGCAGTATCCGGACAAAGAGCTGAACTTCGCGTTGATGCCGGCTGGCGACGGAGGCCCGGTCTCCGTCGTGGGCGGTGAAGACATTGCCATCTTCCAGCAATCGAAGAATCAGGCGGCGGCGGCTGAGTTCGTGCGCTTCATGCTTTCTCCTGACGCTCAATTGGCTATGGTGGCTGCCGGCCAGATGCCCGTGCGCAACGATATCGTCGATGAGACCGTCGCACAGCAGCCATACTTCCAGGTCTTCTTCGATCAACTCAAGACTGCAAAGGCTCGCCTACCCCACCCGAACTGGCCCAAGATCGAAGCAGTGCTGACCGACGCCGGGCAGTTCATCCTGCGTGGCGAGAAGACACCACAGGCCGCTCTTGACGATGCGGCTGCAGAAATCGATCAGTTGCTGCAGTAGGGTTTACGTGAGCCTTGAGGAGAGGGTGGCGTGTGAATCGTCCACCCTCTCCCAATTTTGTGTCTGGAGGCATGCACATGGTACGCGCCCGCCGAAGCGTCCTCACCCCTTATCTCTTCATCTTGCCCGGCATGCTGTTCTTTCTGGTGTTCATGCTATATCCACTTGTCGATGCCCTGTATATCAGCTTCTTCGACTGGAAGATCATGCCAGGGGCGATCAGTCCATTCATCGGACTGGACAACTATCTTCGAGCGTTCAGAGATGCCGTGTTCTGGATCGCTCTGCGCAACACTGTGCTATACACAGCGGTTACTGTTCCGGCCCAAATGGCCCTGGCAATGTTGGTTGCCGTGCTCCTCGACGCGCTGCCCCGGGGACGCGTGCTCTACCGCACGCTCTATTACCTGCCGGTGATTACTTCCTGGGTCGTTGTTTCCCTGTTGTTCAAATATCTGTTTGACTCCGGCGAGGCGGGCCTGATCAACTATGTTCTCATGTATGTTGTGCCCGTGATCCAGGAGCCGATTCCCTGGCTGCGCGAACCAGCTACAGGTCTGACGGCGATCATGGTGCTTGGTGTTTGGAAAGGGCTCGGGTGGTCGATGATCATTTTCCTGGCGGCGTTACAGACCATTCCCACCGAATTGTACGAAGCCGCCTCAATCGATGGCGCCAATTTCTGGCGACGCTTTTTCCGCGTGACGCTGCCGCTGATGCGGCCCACCATCGTCTTTGTGTTGGTCATGCTCGTAATCGGCGGCTTTAACGTCTTTCTTTCGGTCTATCTGATGACCGGCGGCAATCCCCTTCATCGCACCGAGACGATCCTCACTTACATGTACAACCAATCGTTCGGTTTCCTGGAATTTGGCTACGGTGCGGCGCTCTCCTACCTGCTGGCATTGATCATTTTCATCATCAGTTTCGTGCAGATCAAGTTCCTTCGGAAACCGGTCGAGGTATAAGTCACCATGCCACGCGTATTTAAGCATCTGAATCATCTTGTCCTGTACATTCTGTTGACCGCTGGCGCGGTCCTGATGGTCATCCCCTTCTTGGATATGGTCTCGACTTCCTTCGAGTCGCAAAGTTACGTCCTGGAAACGCCACTCTCGCTCATCCCGCGCGCACCGACGCTAAAGAACTTTGTGAGCGCCTGGCAATCGAATCATTTTTCACTCTTTTTTCAAAACAGCCTGGTCGTTGCCATTGTGACGACGCTGCTGTCGGTGCTGGTCTCCGCGATGCTGGCCTACGGGCTGGCCCGCTTTGAGTTTCGCGGCAAGAACTTCGTCTTCTACGCCATGCTGCTGACGATGATGATCCCTAGCCTCATGTTGATCATTCCGCAGTTCATGCTGGCCAAGACCCTGGGACTGCGCAATAGTTTGAGCGGACTAATCCTTGTTTATGTGTCCATGAACATCCCCCTCAGCACGTTTCTGCTGCGAGGGTTCTTTGAACAGCTGCCGCGCGAGTTGGAAGAAGCCGTGCTGATCGACGGCGGCGGCCACTTCACGATCTTTTTCCGCATCGCCCTGCCTTTGTCGACCCCGGCCCTGGCGACCGTATCGATCTTCACCTTTCTGGCGGCCTGGGATGAGTTCACCTGGGCGCTGACCGCGATCGACAACCCGATCAAACGCACCTTACCAGTCGCGATTGCCACATTCCAGGGTGAGCACTTGACCGAGTGGGGTCTTGTGTTTGCCGCTTCGCTGATTGCCATCGTGCCAGTCATTATTGTGTTCGTCTCCTTGCAGCGCTATTTCGTCAAGGGGCTGACTTCTGGTGCGGTGCGCGGCTAGCGCCGTTGCCACGGCCGCCGGCAGATCGATTCCTTCTCATCCATATCTATTCCATCGCGCCTGACTCCAGGCAAGGCTGATCCATGATTAAGATTGTCGATACCTATCCCGATCGAGCAACCTATCGCCCCAATGACCAGGCCCGCATTCAGGTCAAGTTGGCCAACACGGCAGAGCGCCTTGGCCGGGCGACCGTGCGAGCCCGCTTGATGGCTCTGCAGGATGAACTTGCCCGGGCCGAGCAGCCGGTTGACCTTGAGCCCCTCGCGAGCGTGACTGCCGAGCTGGCGCTTCGTCTGCCTGCCGGCGACTGGCGCGGCTACGGCGTCGAGGTCGAGCTGATCGATGCCCACGATCAGGCGATGGCCCAAGCAACGACGGCCCTCGATGTCGCTTCGGATTGGACGCGTGCGCCGCGCTACGGCTTCGTCGCCGATTTCACCCCCGATGAAGACGCGCGCGAATCCGAACAGCGCCTGGCTTCACTCGCTCGCTACCATCTCAATGCGCTTCAGTTCTACGACTGGATGTATCGTCACCAGCTGTTTTTGCCTCCTGCAACAGAGTTCATCGATCCCCTAGGCCGCAGACTCTCCCTGGATGTCGTGACACGCAAGGTGCGGCTGGCCCACGAATTTGGCATGCAGGCCCTGGCCTATGTCGCGATCTATGGCGCTGCCCCCGATTACATTGCCGAGCATCCCGAACAGGGTTTCTATTGCAGCGACGGCACACCTTACACCCTGGGCGACTGGCTGTACATCACCAATATCGCGCATCCCAGCTGGCAGGAGCAGCTGTTCTCAGAATGCCGTCGTGCCATCAGCTCGGTTGGATTTGACGGCATCCATCTCGATCAATACGGTTATGTGCGGACGGGGTATACGCGCGACGGCTCACGTGTGGATGTCGAGGCCGAGTTGCCGGACTTCCTGAACGCAGCCAGGTCGGCCGTGGACAATGCGCCGGCCGTCTTCAACGCAGTCGGCAACTGGCCCGTGGCTGCCGTTGCCCGGTCGTCGGTGGAGCCGTTGTATATCGAGGTCTGGCCGCCCAACGATTCGCTGCGCGATCTTCGCGAGATCATTGTGCGTGCGCGTGATCTGCGCCATGGCCGCGCGCCGGTGTTGGCGGCATACCTGAGCGATTTTCTTTCGGCTGATCCGGCGGCGCAAGCGGGCGCGGCCCATGCGCTGCGGCGACTCACAGCCGCGATCTACCTGAATGGCGGATCGCACATTATGTTGGGCGAAGAGAACGGCGTGCTGCGCCATCCCTACTTCCCGAACTACTATCGACTAACGCCCGAGCAGGTGCGCGCCGTGCGCGCCGACTATGACTTCATCGCGCGCTACGCCGAATACCTATTCGATCCGGCCTGGCGCGATATTTCGGTGACTTCGACCGGCGGCATTAACGAGGATATCCGCCTGGATGTACCGCGTTTTGGGCCCCATGCGGAACCCGACTCGATCTGGACGATTGCCCGCATGCGAGACCATGAGTTGACACTGGGCCTGATCAATCTGTGCGGCATGGCCTCCACGGCCTGGAATGCGCCGCAGCCCGCACCGCGCCAGCTGCGCGATGTGCGCGTGACGCTTCAGATGGAGCGGCCGATTCAAGCGGCCTACTTTGCCTCACCTGATTGTTCAGATGGCCGCCCGATTCCCTTGCAGGTGCAGCAGTCGGGGAGAGTGAGCACTTTGATACTGCGTGAATTAGCCTACTGGGGCTTGCTGATCGTCCAATTCTCGGCCGGCTGATCGGTGTATCAGTGCCACGTTTCGGTTTCGCCAAGTACCTTTGGCAGCCCACCCTGTAGACACCCATGCAGGCGCACCGGAGGTGAATGGACTTGGTGGGACAATTGCACGCGTTTGGTCTTGACGAAATCGGGGGGAATTGGCTAAAAATTCGCTGATCACAGCGCAGAAAAATCGAGTATAATACCACTCACCCGGTAGAGGTTGGCATCGCAGCACCTGTGTTTTGTGTTGTTTCTCTTCCACATTCACACGGCCTCGATGCGCCCCTCTACCTTTTTCTTTATCAAGAATTGGCCAACCTACAGTTACATACATCGAGCCAGGTTCGTGGCCTGACGGGCAGAGTTCTGTTTAACCCAAAGGAGGGAAGCATGCTGCAGTCCTTTCCACGACCGGCTGTCTGGCTAATTGGGCGGCTTATCCTTGTTACGTCGCTCCTTATCCCCGCGCTGAGCCCTGCCGCGCAGGCCGCGCCCACCGATGTGCCCACGCCGCTCGTCCTGGACAATGTCGAGGAATGGGCGGCCGGCGCCGGTCTCCTCTACTGGGCCCACAACTGCTACGCCGATGAGTTCAACCCGTTTGCAGCGCTGAAACGCATGCCAGCTGCCGGCGGCACGCAGCGTACGCTCGAGTCGATCAACGACGGCGCGCTCTGTACCACCTACCAGACCATGCTCAGCGCCAGCGATGGCCTCTATTACTTTGACTACAGCCAGAAGCGGATCGAGCGGATGCCACTGAGCGAGCCTTATACGCCCCAGGTGGTCAAGACGCTCACCGACAACCAGCTTCCCACTGTCAGCCGCCCGTTTGTAGAGGCAGGTGGTTACCTCTACTGGGTCCATTTCGCGAATAAGGTTTATCGCGTTCTCAAGGACGGGAGCGGCAGTATCGAGACGGTCGCAGACACGGCCGCGTCACCGGCCGATGTCATGGTGGTGGGCAACACCGTCTACTGGACCGATAGCCAGGGGGTATGGACAACGAGCATTGCCTGCGGCTCGCTTCCGTGTACCAGCGATCAACAGCAGTTTGCGCCGTTCGGCGCAAACACAAGCGGCTACGGTCTACTTTACCAGTTCTTGGGCGGCGTGTTGGGCAACTATCGCGTCTATTGGGTACAGCGGGTCACAAGCGGCGCCAATGCTGACTACCAGATCCGCTACCGCTCCTGCAATAATATTGCCGCCTGCACCGTCGTGTCCCCAAGCACCTTCTACACGGGCACGACCAACTGGCGCATCGGTTATCTGGTCATCGCCAACAACAATCTCTACTGGACCGAAGCTGACCAGAGCACCGTGTCCAACAACAACGGGGATGTGAAACGCAGGGCCTACAACGCGTCTGGATCGGGCGCCGACACCATTGCCACTGGCCAGGCGAAGATCGACGACCAGCTCTATGTCGCCAACGACATGCTCTTCTTCGCCCGCCAGAGCAACGGCATCTATAGCCTTCCCCTCAACGCCAGCGCCATCCTGCGCGATTTCAGCGCGGACGGCATGGAAGTGACGCAGGCCATCCAAAACCTGGCCAACGAGGTGCCGCTCGTCGCCGACAAGACCACCTATGTCCGTGCCTATGGCAAGCAGCTCTCTGGCCCGAGCGCGCCCAACGTCGAGGCCAGATTGGTTGGTACGAAGAACGGAGCTCCCCTGCCAGGCTCCCCGCTACGACCACTCAACGGCCTGCGCGCGTTGGCCGCTGGCGGCGGCTACGACCGCGCCCGTCTCAACGACGGCTGGTATTTCCTGCTGCCAGCCAGCTGGACAACCCCTGGCACCGTCACCCTAAAGGTAGAGATCGATCCGCGCCAGATCCACACTGACCCCAATCGTGGCGACAACGAGCTTAGCAAGTCAATTAGCTTTCAGAAGCAGCCCCCTGTCTGTGTCTGGACGGTGCCGGTGCGCACGCACACGCCGCTGCCTTCAACGGGAGATCCCAATTTCTGGACCATGGTCAGTCACTTCAAACGACGTTGGCCGGTTCCCGACGTGTGGATCTTCCGTGACACGGACCCGGTTGAGGAACTGCAGGTCTGCTGGTGGGGACCGGTCCCCCATCCCTGTTACGGCCCCTACGAGCTGGAAGAGGGGTGGGGCCTTACCAATGGCATCCCCGACCGTGACAAGGTAATCGTTTCGCTGTGGGGGCGCGCCTTGCTCTCCTTCAATCCCGACGCCTGTGATGATATCGGGGCCCCTGTACACTTTATGGGCATGGTCCATCCTGACGCCAAAAATGGTGGCGTCGCCGGCTATGCCAGCACAGTGAGCAAGCAATCGTGGGTACAGCTGCCTGAGCACAACCCCAATCCAGTTCCTGCCGGGTGGGACAGGATCCGGGAAGGCAGCGTCATGGCCCAGGAGCTGGCTCACAACTATGGCCGCAAACACATTAACTGCGGCAATCCAGATAACGTGGATAACAGCTACCCCTATCCACCCTGTCAAATCGCGAACACGGGGCCTGCGAGCCACTATGGCTTTGACACAACCACGCTCCAGCCCATCCGGCCTGATCAGACGGCCGATTTCATGTCGTATGCCAGCCGTAGCTGGCTAAGCGACTACACCTGGCGGGCACTGCTGGGCGCCTTCTTGACGGCCAATGTTACGGCCGCGGCCCCCCTCGCCGTCGACGCCGGGAACAGCGTCTTTGTCACCGGATTGGTGGATACCGCCAATAATCGCGGCGAGATCAGCCTGATACTGGTTCTGCCCACCTCCTCTGTGCCGCTGGCCACTCGCCAGGCACTGAGCGTACAGGCAGCCGGAGTCGATCACGGAGACGCACCGCACGCTGTCTACAAGCTCCGGCTCCTCGACCCGGCCGGGACAGTGTTGGTGGAACGTACGCTCACGCTTACGCCGCTGGACGATCATACAACGGAAAGCAACGCCGCGCTCTTCAGTGACCTCTTTGCAGAGCCGGCAGGAAAGGTCGCCACGGTTCAGCTGTTGGCCGACGCGACGGTGATCGACTCCGTCGCCCCAGGCGCCAATTCGCCCACCGTCTCGATCCAAAAGCCCGAGGCCAGCGTCGTGATTGACAACAAGCTCAAGATTCAATGGACGGCCAGCGACCCTGACCCCGATGACCGCCTGCTCTTCACCGTTCAGTACAGCCACAATAGCGGTGTAAGCTGGCACACCCTGACGCTCAACTTGCCCGGGACGCCCGATCCGGCCAATACCCTCGACTTGAGTGACCTTGGGTCGCTGCATGGCAGTGGACCCAACACGGCCCTGGTGCGCGTGCTGGCGAGTGATGGCTACAACACGGCCATTGCCACTTCGCAGCCGTTCACACTCAAGAATCGTCCACCGGAGCCTGTCATCAGTGACCCCGTGGCTGGACAGACCTTCGCCGGCGGGCAGGACGTCCTGCTGCGCGGGAGCGCAACTGATGCCGAAGACGGCGGGCTGGCCGGCGCGGCCCTCAAATGGCAGGTGGATGGCGCCGGTAACGGGGAGGGCTCTGACGTCGCCGCCGCAGGGCTTTCATCAGGCGCGCACACGGCGGCGCTGGCGGCAACTGACTCGAATAACCAGACTGTGACGACCACTGTAACCTTCAATGTGGCGCCATTGAGCGTGCCGCTGGCTGCCGCGCCCGTGCTTGATGGCTACTGCGACGATGCAGCCTACGCCAACGGCACAAGCCTGCTGCTGAAGCCATACGGCAACGGTACCCAAGCCAATGTGCGTCTTCTCCGCAGTGACGCTTACCTGTGGGCCTGTTTCTCTGGTCTACAGCAAGGCGCGCCCAATCCAGGCTCATATGCCGGCGTGCGTGTTGATATCGACCACAGCCGGGATTCCCAGGTGCAGGTCTCGGACGCAGGCTTCTTCGCTGGGGAAGATGGTGATGTCTTCACGATGAAAGGCGACGGGGCAGGCAACCTGGTCGCGCCCGGGCCGGGCGGCTTACAGGCGCAGGTAGGCGTCAGCGGAAGTAGCTGGAGCGCCGAGCTGCGCATCGACAAAGGGGCGCTCAACGGCTGGGATCATTTGGTTGGCTTGAGCGTCGGACACCACGCGGTCGCGACCCAGGGCGATGATTATCCCTGGCCCTACCGCGCGGGGTGGGGCCAGCCCAATACATGGGGGGCAGCGGCTCTGGGTGCGCAGCCGCTGATCAGGGCGATGGATCCCTTCTCCGCCACGGTATCGGGCCCGGCCTTCACCCTGGCGATTGAAGGTAGCGGCTTGATCAGCGGCACGACGGTGCTGTGGAATGGCACAGCCTTGCCCACTACCTTTGTCGACGACGAACACCTCACTGTACAAGTTGCCACCGCGCAGCTCAACAACGCGTCCATCGCGCAGATCAAAGCCCTCTCGCCCGCGCCTGGCAACTTTGCCTCCAACGAAATGGCTTTCGTGGTGGAAGCGTTGACGCCAGTCATTACAAGCCTGTCACCCACAACCGTCGTGGCGGGGAATCCAACCATGACGCTAACAGTCAACGGCACCAACTTTGCACAGGACGCCCAAGTCCTTTGGAACGGGCAGCCGTTGGCTACACAACACGTCAACGCGACGCAGGTCAAGGCGCAGATCGACGCAACGCTGCTTGCGACCGGGCAGATTGTTGGCGTGGCGGTGCGCAACCAGCTGCCGGACACGCGCAGCTCCGCGTCGGTTCCGTTTGAGGTGAAGCCCGGCCCGTTTGGGCCGGCGAGCCTGCGGGCCTATCTGCCGGTGATTTTGAAGTAAAGAGAC
>JACFMY010000009.1:4177-20072 GCA_019455155.1 Caldilineaceae bacterium | reverse complement strand
AATCGGGCGCTGACCTCACTTCTCGAGCTGTGAAGAAGTCCGGCACTTGCAATACGCCGGACTTCTTCACAGCTTTGCCGCTGCACGATCGATCGAGCCGTTGTGGGCTCCGTGCTTACCGGTCCCATAACAGCTGACGCTACTCGACTACCTCAATTGCGAGCCTGATGGCGGGCAGGTTATATCCCAATGCCAAACCAGGGAAGTCTTCCTTGAAAGTCAGGACTGGTACTTGATAGCCCCATGGTGGCTTGCCGTGACCCTGGTAGATCATAGGATAGAGATCGATAAGGTGAGTGCCTGGGCTTCCCGTGGCCACCAGGTTCATAGTCACATCCCCGTTGCTGTTGAAACCACAGGCGAAGCCGATGAAGTCGTTGTCATAGGTGACGGCGACGCCGTTATCCAGTTCGGTCCAGCCCACCCCCTTGATCTGTACGGTGAAGATTTCGCCTGCCCGCACACGCGGTGGTGTCACAGCCACCAAACTATGCTCGACGAAGTAAGGAATCTCTGCCACGATTTCGTTATTCTGGGCCAATTTCATCGTGTGCCATCCCCCCAGGTCGTCGGGAATTTCGATGGATTCAGAAAGCGAGCCGTCGTTGTCCGTCATGGCTGCCAATAGCAACGATTCTTCCAGATGCCAGCCTCTTGGACCAACGCGGTTGCCTCTGGCGGTCACCCAGAATAACTCCACTTCGCTGTTGGGGATGAGGCCGCTAACCTGCACGATAGGCGTAGAAAGGATGGGGCCCGACGCCGGTTTGACCGTGGCCGATATGTCGGGTGCCGCAAGGATGCCGCTTGATGTGGTCCTGGTCACAATATCGGTTAGGCTGGCGATCCGGCTTTCGTCGGGCCAATCGAAAACAACAGGTGGCGGGCCAGCATCTTCTGTTACGTTGAACCAGAAACGAAAATCGGGTATGTGAGCTGTACCCGATTGCTGATTGTTGAGATAGGGGACCGACTTGGCGCCGTGGTTGACATCGATGACATGTTTGCCCACTGGCCCCGTGGCGCGGATCTGAGCAACAGCGGTGCCTCTGGTTGTTACCGCGGTCATGATCCCCGTGTATTGGTTGTTGTAGCGGACCGCGAGGGTGCTCTCATAGGTCCGCCAGCCCAGGCCAGTCGCTTTGATCGTGATTGGGGTGCCCACCGGTCCACTCTCCGGATCAATCGTGATGTTACGCAGGATGCGGAAACCACCCTTCGCTACATCCTGTTCATCGATCACCGCGAAGATGTCGTGAATTTCACCATAATCCTCCGGAACGGTGGCACGCAGGGTCGTCCGCCCTTGGGCATCTGTGATGGTGTGGCCCAAGGACATTCGTGTTTCGACGAACGTCTTTTCATGGAACTCCACGTTCTCGGGCATGACCTGTGTTACGTAGAAGCCGTCCACAGTCACCCAGACAAATTCAATCTCCTGGTTTGGCGGCAGGTCTGTGGCGGTGATAGTGAAGGGGTCGCCCACAATGCCGATTTCTGGCTTGGTCTTGAGCAGCTTCAGTACGGGGGGCTCATCGGCTGGTGTAGTGCTCTGCGCCCTAGAGGGGAGGGCCTCAGATGCGGCGGCAGGCGGCGTTGCAGCAGCTACCTGCAAGGCGGGGGCGTAGACCCCAAGCAATC
Organism: Caldilineaceae bacterium; assembly: GCA_019455155.1. Taxonomy (GTDB): domain Bacteria; phylum Chloroflexota; class Anaerolineae; order Caldilineales; family Caldilineaceae; genus JACFMY01. The sequence continues at coordinate 18,431 of JACFMY010000009.1, read as the reverse complement.
CCAGCAGCCCCACGATGACCAGGCTGATCCCCAACCGTTCCCGCCAGTTTCTTCTGTAATGGCGTATTGGGCCCATGGTCTCTCTCCCTCCCTTCCAGGGTATTCAATGGCAGACTATTCAACAATCCGGACTCGGCTATCGGTGGTTTCGCTGACCAAGGCGGGCTGCTGGAACGTACCGGTACGTTCGTCCTTGGTCGTGACGACGATACGGTAGTCCAGACCACCAAGCGGATAGTCCAGGGGAATGTCCCAGAATGCATTCCACATCCAGGGCGCGCCGGGGACACGGCCACCGGCCCGCTGCGAGAATCTCGCGGTCAGCTCTTCGCCGTGGGGAAGCACTACTGTGACAGTGGGTTCGTCCCGGTCGATGAGTCGTTTCCCCGCCGTGATGTCGAAGACTTCAAAGCGCCAGACGATCCGTTGCCCACGCTTGAACACGCCAGATGGCACACAGCTCAACGTCGCTGCGTAGCCGAATTCACTTTGGCGCGTTGTTACCAGAGTCTCCACGTAGAATGCGAAGTCTACCGCTTCGTCATATTCGGCGGGTGTGGTTGGCCTGGGAGGTGGTGTTGCTCCAGCCGGCAGGGGTGTAGGCGTGGCTGGTGGCTCCGGTGGGGGAAGAGGCCCCTTTGCTGCAAGTAGAATGGTGACGTCTGCAAATTCCCCCAGCTTCGCTTGCAGATCGGCGGCTTCCTGCTCCTTTTGTGCGAGCTGTTCCTGCAGGCTTGTTGCCTCCTGCAGCGTGGCCGAGAGCTGCTGCTGAAAAGCCTGTGACTTCTGCTCCAGCTCCGCCATCTGAGCCTGGAGTGCGCTGTATTCGCTTTGGGGTACGCCAGCAGCACATGCAGCAAACACCAACAGCGTGATGGCCATCAGGCCAAACAGAAACAGCTTCCTACGAAACATTTGATGCCACATGTCTTACCTCCTCCGTATAACCTCCATCATAAGTTCGGTAAACCTGATAGATTGGCGGCTCCCGATGCTGCGAGATCGGAACGGTAGCTGGGTTCCGGAACCGGTTTCAAGGATTACAGGTTTCGCTCTTCGGCAGTACCGAGGCGCCAGATACGATAGAGCTGATACACGACGACGCCAAAGATGGCCCAGATACCCAGCACGACGGCCACCAGGACCGCGGGCGCCCACCGGCGCAGCTCTTCGAGGCCGACCGGGGCGACCGTATAAGCTGCGGGCGGTACCCCCGTCACCTCGATGGCGAAGGTTTGCTCGCTTTCGTCGTAGATCCCCATGCCGGAGAAGCGGGCAGTGATCACCTGTTGTGGGATGGAAAGCGTGGGGCGGAAGTCCAAAAAGGCGACGCCATTGGCATCAGTCTTGGCCCTTCCAATCTCCATGTTGCCCTTGGTGCCGGCAAACTCCGCATCCAGATAATAGTGGATTTCCGCCTTCGGTACCGCGGCGCCCTGCGCGTCTCTCAACAGCGTCATCAGGGTGACGGTTTCCCCTTCTGTTGTCCAGCTGGAGGGAGCAACGGTAAGGGCAGTGGCGGTAAGCGCTGCCGCCCCATCACTGCCGGCGCCGGTACGCCGTACCTTCAAGTGCCCGCGCTGCATAAAATCGTGGAGATGGCACTCGAGCTCGCATTTGAAAGTGAAGGTGCCGGGCTGATCAGCGATGAAGCGGAGGGTAGCCTCCTGGTTATAGAAATCGATTTGGTCCCATTCCAACTTGTAGCCGTCGAGGACCATGATGTGTGATTCGTCCAGATAGGTCGCGTGCTGCCAGATAAAGGTGAGCTCCACCAAACTGCTTTCTTCGACCTCAAGGGTATAGATCCATGGGGATCCATCGAAGTGTACGGCGTCGCACCCTGCCAGGCATTCAAAACCGGAATCGGTTGCTGCCAGCTGCACCTGGATTGGCTCCTGGCCTGGCGACGTTTGGCCATGGGCTGCGTCCATAGGAAGAGCAGCCATGAACAGGACGATCAGCATCGCCAGATAGCTTCGAAGGCGATAATTGCTGGAGTGATGCCAACTAGTCATGGCTAACACCTCCGGTTTCCGGATTGAGCCGTGTGGGTCTAGCCGCCACGCCTGTCGCGGCTGGCGTTCGCACGACGATCGTCTCTTCTGCCTCCCACCCTTCTTTCATCTCCCATGCCGAGATGAGCGGGAACAGCTTGGCAAAGAGCGTGAAGATCAGGGCGAAACCGGCGAAAGATGAGACCGTAATCATCGTTTCTACCCAGGTAGGCGCGTAGACGCCTGACTCATAGGGCATAAGGGGCAAGGCCAGAGACGGGATGACGATCACAAACCGTTTTAGCCACATGCCGATATTTACCAGGAGCGAGGCCAGCACGATCAGTGGGATCGTGCGCGTCCAGGGCAAGGCGATGATGAGCAGCGGGAGGATGAGTCCGCCGCCGACAAAGGCCCAGAACGTCAAGGCGTATTCCCCCGACAGTAACTGCACCAGCAGAAGCCTTTCTCCTTCTGCCATTTTGTACGCCGTAGTCAGATATTCAGAGAAAGTGAAGTAGAGGTAAATCAGATCCAAAGCCAGAAGCAAGTACGCCAGGTACCGGAAGTGCTTCACGGTGATGTATTCTTCCAGGTGGTAGATACGGCGGAAGATATACATCACCGTGATAATACCTGCGATACCAGAGAAGATCGCGCCTACTACAAAATATGGTCCGAAGATAGTACTGTTCCAACCTGCCCGCATGGTCATGGCAAAGATCCAGGAAACCACCGTGTGCACCGAGACGGCGATGGGAATAATGAGCAGCATCATGATGCTGATGCCGAGCTCCAGGCGGCGACGCTGTTCTGGCGTATTTCGCCAGCCCAGGGCGAAAAGGGCATAGAGTCTCCATCGCCAGTAGGGCAGGGAGCGTTGAAGCCGGTCCCGTGCCAGGGCGAAATCCGGAATCATGGGCAGGTAGAGGTAGATCAAGCTACCAGTGAGATATGTAGCGATGGAAATGAAATCCCAGATGATGGGTGAACCGAAACGAGCATTGAAGATCAGATTGGGGATGCGATCGGGCCGGCCCAGGTCAATGACGGGCATGAGGCCACCAATGAGCAGGGCAACCACCGTAATCATTTCAGCCATGCGGGTGATGGGACGCCGCCATTCAGCGTGGGTAACACGGAGAATGGCTGAGATCAACGTTCCTGCGTGGCTGATGCCAATGAAAAAGACAAAGTTGGTGATGTACAGACCCCAAATCACGTGATCGCGCATGCCGGTCACGGCGAGCCCGTTCCGAAGCTGATATAGATAGGCGACGAGACCACCGCCTGTAAGCAGGATCAGGCTTGCTACCCACACGAACCAGGACCGGCTGGTATGGGTAAGCGGGCGCAGGATGCTTTGTTCGAGGCGTACCTCATGTGGCCTGTCCATCAATTGCCTCCTTCATCGGGTTCCGCCAGAGTTACCCCCTGTTCCTGCCAGGTGCGAGCGGGCGCAGGATGGCGCGTCTCATTGACGTCGTGTCCATATTCCTCACCGTGACCGGGGACATACCACACGCGAGGGCGTGTTCCCAGCTCTTCCTTCAGACGGTAGGCATTGCTATTCGCCAGGAAGTAAGAGAGCTTGACCACTTCTCTTCCGTTTGTGGCAATGTCTTGGACAAGATCGCCCAGGTAGATCGCGTACATGGGGCAGGCCTCGGCGCAAGCCGGCAATATGCCATCCTCGACGCGATGTGCACACAGCATGCATTTCTCAACAGTACCTTGACGATGAGGCACCGGGAACTCAGGGCTATACCGGGCAAATACGGCTCCTGGTGGATTCTCTGGCTGCTCCCAGTTGAAGGAGCGGGCATCGTAGGGACAGGCAGCCATACACATGCGACATCCAATGCAAAGAGTGTGATCAACCAGGATGACGCCTTCTGGGTTGCGGTACGTGGCCCCCACAGGGCAGACATTCAGACACGGAGCGTTCTCACACTGCATACAAGGCCGGGGCAAAAAGTAACCGTGTCCGCCCGGCCCTTCCATCTCGAAGACCTTGAGCCATTCCTGCCCGGCAGGGACAAAGTGTTCGGCATTGCACGCTTCGGTGCAGGATGGCGGGCTATCGCGTGTCACACACCCCTCACATTTGCGCAGATCGATGACCAGACACCATTGGGGCCTGGTCCCGCTCGCCGGCCCTTGGCTGGCAGCCTCGGAGGACTGGGCGGCGAGCGCTCCCTTCAGCGCTGTGCCTGCACCCATAGCGGCAAGGGCAGACAGGAATATGCGCCGCGTGACCGGTTTCGAAGACTTGTCTTTGGTCACTGCATCCATTGCGATCAACTCCGACTCAATTTTGGATTCACGCTTCACCGGGGTACAACAGCTGTCTTCAACATAGTATCCATCCTGTCCCTTGTGCTTCACCCCAAAGGGGTGATCTTCGCGCCAGGAACGGGTGATATTTTGCTGACTTTGAACTTTGAGTTGAATGGACCGAGATTTTCCGCGGCAGCGATCCGCAGCGAACGCCATACGTTTGCTGCCCTTCTACAGATGCTGTCACATGGGGGAAGTAGCATACAGCTGTGGTGCGCCAGAGATATTGGCAAAGAGGAGTCTGAGTCTCTTAGGTGTGGAGAAAGCCTCTGCGCAAGGCATAGTCGATGAGCCCCGCACGGTTGCGAAGATCCAGTTTCTGGTAGATGTGCTGGCGGTGCGTTTTGACAGTATTGATCGTTACGGTGAGGCGCTCAGCAATCTCTCGATTCGTTAGGCCTTGACTAATGAGCGTCACGATCTCTTGCTCGCGCGGGGTCAGCGGTTCGGTGGTAGATGGTTGTGGATGGCGGTTAAGGTAATCCTGCACTAGACTCCCGGCCAGTTTGGGCAGGAGGTAGACACCTCCCTCGTGGACCGCCCGTAGCGCGCTGAGGAGCTCATCGCTGCCTGCCCCCTTGAGCACATAGCCCGCTGCGCCAGCGCGGAGCGCCGCGAAGAAAAAAGCCTCCTCTTCGTGCATAGTCAAGATCAAGACTTTGACTTGGGGTAGCTCTGCCACAATGCGCCGCGCGGCTTCCAGGCCATTCTCGTCCGGCATGGTGATGTCCAGCAGGGCTATGTCGGGCCGGTGTTGGCGAGCCAGAGCTACAGCTTCGCGGCCCGTACCTGCTTGCCCAACTACCCGCAGATCTGGTTCATCTTCTAGCAAGGCTACCAGGCCCTCGCGTACAACCACGTGGTCATCAGCGATGATCAGCCGGATCACCGCGCGGTCATCGTCAGTACTCACTGTCTTTGTTCCTCCGTTTCAGTCACATCTTCCATCAGGTTGGGCACAGGGACAACCACACGCACTTCAGTTCCCTGGCCCGGTGTACTCTCAATGGTCACCTGGCCCCCAGCCAGGGAGGCTCGTTCCTGCATCCCGGCCAGGCCTAAGCCGCCACCCTCTTGTGAAGTAGCCGCTACCCCAGCTGGGTGAAAGCCTACCCCATCATCGGTGAGCGTCATGATGGCCTTGCCCTCAACCTGGACCAGATGGATGGCCAGGTGCGTAGCGTTGCTGTGACGGGCAATGTTGCTCATGGCCTCCTGTGCAATACGAAACAGAATCGTTTCCAGTTCGCCGGGCAGCCGTTTCTCCAATCCCTTGGTCTCGATGGTTACGTACAGACCCAGGGGCCGTAGCGTATGGTCCGCAACCCAGCCCAGGGCTGGCACGAGGCCCAGCTGGTCAAGCACCCCGGGCCGCAGCGCCGTCATTATTCGGCGCAGATCGGTCAGGGCTTGAACCGTGAGCTGTTGCACGCGATCCAATCGTTCGTGCGCTAGTATGTCAGCTGCCGGCATGGTTTTGCTCAGACGTTCCACATTAAGCTGCACAGCTGTCAGGATCTGACCGATCTCGTCGTGCAATTCGCGCGCAAGACGTGCTCGCTCCTCTTCTTGGGCGGCAATGGCCTGGCGAAGCAGTTGCTGGGCTAGAGTCTGCTGGCGCTGCAAGGCCTGCGTGCGTTCCGTGACGCGCGTCTCCAGGTTCTCGTTCAAGGTACCCAGCTCGGCGATACTACCCAATAACTGTATACGCATGCGTTCCAGCGCAGAGGCCATGGCGCCGATCTCTCCTCCTTCCGGTGTTTGCAGCGGTGTCTCGAGGTCTCCATCAGCAATTCGTTGCGCCGCCGCCGTCAGGCGCTGCACTGGCCGTACCAGGCGCCGGGTACCGAGTAGGGTGATCATCCAGGTGCCAGCCAGGGTGAGAATAGCCAACAGCATCAACCCAAGCCGCAGGCGCCCCAGACCAGAAAAGGTTTCGTCCGCATCGCTACCCACAGCTACGGCCCAGGGGGCCACCTGGAGAGGAGCAACAGCCATCACGTGTTCGTGACCAATCTCTCCATCGGCGTCCGGCAGTTCCATCGGCACGGCACGTACCGCGGGCTCGCCCCGGTCCAGGACCTGGCGATAGAAGGTCGCGTGCTCGCCCGGGGACAGAGCAGGCGCCCCGACTGTGGAAGCTAGTACGTGACCCCGCTTGTCAATCAACAGCGCATGGCCCGTTTCTCCCATCGTCGCGGCCTCGTTTAGCGGGGTTTGCACCTGGGGACTGCTCAAGTCGAACAGGCCAGTGAGCAGACCGATGAGCTGCCCGTTGTCATGGACCGTGACGGTCACAGCAGCGACAACCTGATCATTGAAAGAATTGATGAAGGGATCGGAGATCGTGGCCGCCCGCAGTGTCAGGGCTTGGGCGACATGGGGCAATGTCGAGAGATCGGTACCTGGCGCATAAAGGTTAGGAGGATGAGTCAGGAGTGTGCGCCCTCGCTCATCCATGAAAACTATGCCGGAAGCAGTCGTTCCGGCCTGAACGTAGACATGGGCCAGGACAAGGGTCTCTTCGCTAAAGTCTGGATCGCTGGGGTCGAAGTCAGCGAGGTTGCGGGCCTGTTCCAGATTGGAGACAGCCTGGTTTAGCAGACCATCGAACTGCGCCGCGACCATGCGTGCGATAATCAGGCGCTCATCCAGGATCGTATCGGCGTTTTCATGTAGCGCGCGCTCGCCCAGAACGCTGAACGCAGCAAAGAGCACAAGAAAACCTAGACTAATACCCAGAGCCATACGTGGCCAAAGACCAAGATTGCTAATCCAGTCCTGCATGTTCGGCAAACCTCCTCTCAGACGAATCGCCGCGCGGGTGCCTGGTAGCCCAGTCATATAGAAAATCGCGCGGCTTTTCGTACCGAACCCACTTGAGGTCAATCCAAAGCCACCCTACGGTGCAGCGCACCACTTATCAGGGAGCAGGAATCCATCCGCTGCCAGGCCCGTGTTTGCCAAGTCTAGGTTGCCTTAGATCAGCGTCTTTTCGTTACGCTGGAACTCGTTCATCAACAATGGTTTTGGGGGGCGTCAAGCCGGCGCATCATACGTATGATGCGCCGGCGTTGAAAAAGATCTAGGGGGCAATTCTGCAACACATACGTTTGGACTGCTTCGATTATCCCGCAAATTGGCAAAACATCAACCACCTCAATCAAGGCCCGTGATCAGGCTAGCCGCTGACTGGCACGCTTTCGTGTACCTGTGCCAGCAGCGAGTCTACAAATTCCTCTGCAGGAGCTGGCAGCGCGGCCTCTTGAAAGTGGAGAACGCTCAGCAATGGCATTTCCAGCAGGAAACCCATCATATCCATACCGATGGTGTCGCTGCCGCTGCCTTCCCCGCCAAAGACCGCACCCATGCGCTCGCCGATCTCTTGAATCATTGGCTCGGCTACAGGGCGGCCGCGCGGGTCTTCCAGCCATTCGCGGATGGTCGATTCTCGGTTCAGCAATGAGGGCAGCTCCAAGGTAGAGCGCAGCATGACGGTCTCGGTGCACCGAATGTCCGCGGCGGACGCGCCAATCAGGATTTTGAACTCACCGCTCTCTGTGATCCAGCTCTTGTGACCCGGGTGGTAGTAGGCGAAGGCGCGGAAATCGAGCGGGAACGTTACGGTCTTGGTCTCACCTGGCTGCAGCTCAACCTTGGCAAATCCTTTTAGCTCTTTGAGAGGACGCACCAGACGGGCTTCCCGATCCCGAACATAGACCTGGACGATTTCCTTGCCCGCGACCGCACCCGTATTGGTCACATCCACGGTCACGCTCAACCCATCTACATCGTTGAAGGTGGTGGCGGAGACGCGGGAATTGCTGTATGCAAAGGTGGTATAGCTGAGCCCATGGCCAAAGGGGAAGAGGACAGGTACCTCCTTGGCATCGTAATAGCGATAGCCAATGAAGAGGCCCTCACCGTAACGCACCTGGCCATTGTCGCCTGGGAAGTTGATATGCGCGGGCGTGTCGGCCAGCCTAGCCGGAAAGGTCTCAGCCAGTTTGCCAGAGGGATTGAGCTTGCCAAATAGTACATCGGCGATGGCTCCGCCGCCTGCCTGGCCCATCATCCAGGCTTCCAGCACCGCGGCCGCGCCGTCGATCCACTCCTGCATGGTCACCGCAGAGCCATTGTTGAGGATCACGACAGTCTCCGGCTGTACAGCGGTGACTGCCTTGATCAGCGCCACCTGCTGCGCCGTCAGATCCAGATCCGGCCGGTCATAGCCTTCAGACTCTTTGGACGCGGGCAGCGCCACGTAGATCAGGGCGACATCGGCATTCCGAGCCGCGTCCACGGCTGCATCGATCAACCCCTGTTCGCAGCTTGCAATGGCCGGATAGCCTTCGCTGTAGGTCAGCTGGGCTGGACCAGCCAGCCGCTGCAACTCGTCGAAGGGGTTATCGATATGGGTAGGATTGATGTGCGAACTGCCGCCACCTTGATAGTGGGGTTCCCTGGCTGCCCGCCCGATCACGGCAATGCGGCGAGGGCTCTGTAGCGGCAAGATACCGTTGTTCTTCAGGAGCACGATGCCTTCCCCGGCAATCCTGCGGGCCAGGGCGTGGTGGGCGGCTAGATCGAAGCTCCCCTCTTGCGGCGTCTCCGCCGATCTGAAGACCAGGTTCAAGATCCGGCGTACTGCGTCGTTGAGCAAGGTCTCGTCCAGCTCGCCGGCGCGCACGGCATCCACGACGGCCTGCGTGCGGCGCGGCCGGGGGCCGGGCATCTCCAGGTCCACACCGCCCTGTAAGGCTTTCACACGGTCGTGTACCGCGCCCCAGTCCGAAACGACTACCCCTTCGAACCCCCACTCTCGCTTGAGCAGATCGACCAGGAGCTCATGGTGTTCGGAACAGTAGGTTCCGTTGAGCTTGTTGTACGCGCACATCACGGTCCACGGCCTGGCCTTCTTGACCGCGATTTCAAACGCGGGCAGATAGATCTCGCGCAGCGTACGCTCATCCACGAGCGCATCGATGCTAAAGCGCTGAAACTCCTGGTTGTTGGCGGCGAAGTGTTTCAGCGATGTGCCTACGCCCTTGCTCTGTATGCCGTTGATCAGGCTGGCGGCAAGCTCTCCGGCCAGGTAGGGATCCTCTGAGAAATACTCGAAATTGCGTCCGCAAAGCGGCGTGCGCTTCATGTTGACGCCAGGGCCCAACAATACATGGACATTCAGAGCAATGGCTTCTTGGGCCAGGGCCTGCCCCATCTCATAGAGCAGATCCTTGTTCCACGTCGCTGCGAGACAGGAGGCGGTGGGGAAGCACGTGGCGGGCAGGCTGGGCGCACCCAGGGCATGGACATCTGGTACACGCCGTACGCCATGGGGACCATCGGACATCACCAATTCCGGGACACCTAGCCGTTCCACCGGCACAGTCGTCCAGCCACTTGCTCCCGTACAAAGGGCGGCTTTCTCCTCGAGCGTCATTTGCTCGATCAGTGCGTGAATATTTGTCATCGTTGACTCCTGAGTTGCCTTTTTTGAGACCGTCGAATTGATCGTATGGAGAAATGGTTCCTGGCACGCGCGGCAGAGAGCGTCGCGTGCCCAAGAGCCGTGCTGCTGCCTGACGCTGCTATCATGTGACCGCCTGCTGTTTCCCCTTCCGCTGGTAGTAGAACCAGGCACCGCCGACAATTCCCACTGTCATCTCCACGAGCAAGACCAACCACACCCACAGCGGTGTCGTTTGCGCGTAAGGTGACACAGTCATGGCCCAGAGAAGTGCCAGCGCCTGCGCGAGCGCCAGGGCTATGCCATGGTGGATCTCCTTGCGGCCCGCGATCCAGCCCGCAACAAACCCTCCAGTGAGGGCGGCGACGCCATTGTAGACAAATTTGAAGAGGATGACAGGGAGGCGATTGCGGATTTCAAAGTAGATGGCCTGATCGGTGGTTACTGCACCATGAAGTGCAGTGACCACGCCGAACTCAATGAGTTCGGTGATTAGGGAGATTAGCAGGAGGCCAATGACGACAGCGAGCAGGCTACGGACGACGACAAGCAAGAGCGATCCGATTTGTCCGGCCATGTGCCACACCTCCTGTGCGGTCTTTGCACAAAGTCCAGGGCGATCCGAGTCCGTACGTTGGCGGCAACATCATTGTCTGTCTGCGTTCATGATCTGGCAAATTTCAGCATACCATCTGGTTTAGCGCGCTGTCGAGGTGACTACATAAATGGGGAGCGGGCGCCCGAAAACGGAGTAGATAAGTACCCATAAGGAAAGCTTGAGGCCAGTTGCGGGCAATCGTCCTAGTGGTCTGTCAATCGTCATTCTTTCATCATTCGGTAGTAACGACCCTAGTCGTTCTTCACCTGTCCACAGCGACTAAAGTTGCCACTACGGAACTCAAGTTTGATGGCTGACAGTCCATTAGCCGTTGAATCGATGCAAAACCTAAGTCGGGCTTGCGACAGCAGCCGATCGCGTGTAAGATAGTGAGCAAATGCTATTAGCATTTGCTCACAACGGTGTGACTCCAGGTGGTCAAAGGGTGTTGTAGGCATGCCCGTTTGCGGCAGGTGACATAGGACCCTCTTACCTATCCGGCGCCAGCCGCAAACATCTGGAATCAAGTTCCGCCCGGAGTAGAAGGTAATGACAACGTTCCAACAGCTGCAGCTAATGCATCTTGTGGCCGAGCTGTACTACACAGCAAACCGGACACAGGATGAGATCGCTGCGGAGCTCTCCATTTCCAGGCAAAAAGTGTCGCGCCTGCTGGCCCAGGCGCGCGATGAGGGGATCGTTCAGATTACTATCAATGATCCCTTCAGTATCATGCCGGCACTCTCCAGTGCCATACGCGAGGCGCTGGGCCTTACAACCGTGATTGTAACGCCCGGCAAAGATCGAAGCCAGGCGCAGATCCGGAAACATCTAGGGTATGCGGCGGCTCGCTATCTCGAAACAGGAGTTCAGGTTGGAGACATGGTGGGGATCGGGTGGGGTAGAACGCTATCCGAAGTGGTTCATTCACTGCGCGCCGGGGGCGACAGGGCACTGACGGTTGTGCCGCTGTTGGGCGGACTGAGCCAGATTTCACCCGGCTTCCAGGTGCATGAATTAGCGCGCATCCTCAGTGACAAGTTTGGCGGGGTGTGGAAGCCGTTCTATGTGCCGGCGATTGTTGAACACGAGGACATCTGCCGTTCTCTGTATCGATCGAATGACGTGCGCCAGATGGTCCAGAGCTGGGACAATCTTACCGTTGTCCTGGTGGGTATTGGGAACGTGGACCTGGGGCCGGATGTGCGCATGTTGTTTGCCGACTACATGGATGACAAGAGAATGGCCCATCTCCACAGCCTGCGCGCCGTAGGGGACATTTGTATGCGCTTTTTCGATATCGAGGGAAAGCCCATTCCCGACGGGCTACCGGGCGTGGTCGGGATTGATCTTGAGCAGCTACGCCGGGCAAAGCTGCGCATTGGCGTAGCTGGTGGCGCTGAAAAGACAGACGCCATTCTGGGCGCGGTGCGGGGCGGCTACATTAATGCATTGATCACAGATGAATCGGCCGCCCTCCAGATCCTGGAAAGACTCGATTCAGATCGCGCCTAGTGGGCAGCCAGCATGAGGCTAGGAACGGTAGGACTTATTGTTAACCCTGTTGCCGGTTTGGGCGCGGTTCGCAACCTTGAGCTGGCAGCACGGGTCATTGAAATGTTGGGCGCGGACCAGGTTTTCTGTGGACCTGGTAGCCTGGGAGGAGTTGCCATCCCCCAGGCGCAGCAGGTTGCCGCGCCCGATCTTCAGGGGCGCGCCATGAGCCAGTGGCTGGCACGAGAACTGGCGTCCAAGTCACTGGACGCGCTCGTGGTTGTAGGTGGAGACGGGACCATGGCAGATGTGGCCTTCGCGTTGCTGGAGGCTGGCAGTCACTGTCCGATTCTGGGCATCGGCGCCGGTTCTACGAACGTAGGGAACTTGATCACCTGCCGGGCTGGCGCAGTCGAGGCGTTGGGCAGCGCCAAGTTCTCAACCCAACCGGTTGACGCGCTGGTTGCCAGCTGCAATGACCGCGAACTCGCCCTGGCCTTTAACGATGTGGTAATCGGCACGACGATTGTTGGTACGCTGGCTGGCCAGGTCTGCGATCTCGATGCTGTTGCGTTCCTGCGGGGGGAGCGCAAGCTTGGACAGCCACACGCGGTCGGTTCCCACGCATCCCTGGTAGCAAAGGCTACACAAGGTCGAGTCATCGAGGTTGCCAGGGGGATGGCCGTAGGGACGGTGATCGCCGGCTTTGCCCATCACGACCACTTCTATGGCAAGGCCATTGCCGGGGCTGTCTGTCTGTCAGATCTGGCGGGCTGGCCTGCCGGTTGCCTGGTCTGCACCCAGCCACTGGTGCGCACCCAACTGGCTGCCGGCGATCTGGCCGGTGTCGAACCCATTCATTCTTCCTATGTCAGTCTGGGGGCAGGGGAGACGATCGAGGCAACTGGCATCGGCTCCCCTGCTGTTCTCTGTGCCGATGGTAACCCACTTAAAGTGCTGGAAATGGACGATCGCGCCTGCATTCGCCTTCACCCCAACGCTGTGCATGTGCTGCAGATGAACAGGGAGAGAGTGTGATGGCTCTATTAGTCGACCGTGCGGCGGGCATGCTGGCAGGTGTTGCCATCGGCGATGCGTTGGGGATGCCGGCAGAATTCTTGACGGCAGAGCAGATCCGGGCGCGCTATGGTTCCATTGAGACCTTGATCTCGCCTGCGCCCGATCATCCCCATCACTTGTTACGGGCCGGCTCGGTCACCGATGACACCGATCACACGCTCATGCTGGCGGAGCTCATGCTGGACCATGGGCAAATCGAATCCAATCAATGGGCCGAACGGTTGCTCGCGTGGAGCCAGACACCCCGCGTGCAGGAAAATCGCTTTGTGGGTCCCTCCACGCTACGGGCATTGGCTACGCTCCAGGCAGGGAAACCGTTGGACGAGACGCCGCGGGGCGGAACCACAGTGGGCGCGGCCATGCGCGTCGCCGCATTGGCCATTGCCTGCCCCAATCCTGCTGACCTGATTGAACAGGTGGTCGCTTCCTGTGCCATTACCCATTACACGAACAGGGCCATTTCCGGCGCCATGGCTATGGCTTTTGCCCTCTCCGAGACACTCCGTGACAGTGCGGTGCCCGATACCGTTGCTCACGCTGCACAGGAGGGAGCCGTCGTTGGCCGCAAATACGGTGACTGGAGCTGGACGCCCGCGATCGAGCGGCGCATTGAATACGTCATGCGCTGGGTACGAAATGATCCGGAGAAGGCCGTGCTGGCGCGGTTGCAAGATCTGATTGGCGTCGACCTCTATCCGGAGCAATTGGTGCCCAATGCAATTGGCCTGGCGCTCCTGGCCCGGGGCGATCCCTGGAAGGCCATGAAGTGGGCCGCCAATCTGGGCGGCGACACAGATACGCTGGCCTCAATGGCCGGCTCCATCTGCGGCGGGTTGAATGGCCTGGCCGCGTTCGGTGAGACGCTGCTGGCCCAGGTGGAGGCAGTCAACAACCTCGATCTGCGCGCCACGGCACGGAGGCTGGTGGCTCTGCGCAAAGGCCGTCCTTTATTGTCAGCTAACAAGCGGACCGCCCGCACCATTTTATAGGGAAAGCCTCATGTTGAAAGCCTCAACGCGTCGCGATCTGCTTTCAGGTCTTGCCTTTCTGGCACCCTCATTTGTCGTTTTGTTGGTATTCGTCATCCTGCCTGTCATGGCGGCTCTCTATCTGAGCTTCACGTCCTGGGAAGCTCGTTCCACCAGTGCGGAATTCATTGGGTTCCAGAACTACGTCAGATTGCTGGGCGGCGCGGAGCTGTGGGAGTCGATCCGCCACACGCTGCTCTTTACGACGCTGAAGATCTCGTTGGATCTGGTGCTTTCCCTTGGCATC
>JACFMY010000009.1:0-4167 GCA_019455155.1 Caldilineaceae bacterium | reverse complement strand
TTTCTGCCGGTAATCACTTCAGTGGTCGCGGTGGGCGCTGTCTGGCGCGTCATCTACAATCCCAACTTCGGTCTGCTGAACAGCGCGTTGGGACTCTTTGGTCTTCCGGCCCAGCGTTGGCTATCAGACCCAAACCTGGCGCTGCCGGCCGTGACCGCGGTGGCAATCTGGAAGGGGCTAGGCTATGACATCGTCATCTTTCTAGCCGGATTACAGGGCATTTCGCCTGTGTATTACGAAGCTGCCACGGTGGATGGGGCCAGCGCCTGGCAGCGCTTCCGTCACATCACCTGGCCTCTGTTGTCGCCGGTGACCTTTTTCGTCCTGGTCATCGGGATCATCAATTCCTTCAAGGTATTTTCTCTGATTCATGTGATGACGCCCAAAGGGGGACCTCTGAACAGCACCGAGGTCCTGGTCTTCTACATCTACCGGCTGGCATTTCAGGAGTTCAAGTTTGGCCTGGCTGCAGCCGTCGCCTTCATCCTGTTTGCCATTGTCTTGGGCATCACCATCATCCAACGCCGGGTGATCGAACCAAGGGTGCACTACGAATGAACACACTTACCCGGCGTCACCGCCTTGTTGCGTTACTAAGCCACATCGTCCTGGCGGGCGCTGCCGTCTTTATGATCGCGCCATTTCTATGGATGCTCACGACTTCGGTGAAGGGTGCCGATGAGGTGTATCGTGTGCCGCCGACGATTATCCCGGCGGCGCTGCACTGGGAGAACTTTACCCATGTGATCGATACGGTACCCTTCGGCCGCTTTTATGTGAACACCATCATCGTAACCACCGTCATTACGGTCAGCCAAGTCACCACGGCAATCCTTGCCGCGTATGTCTTTGCACGCATCCGTTTTCCTGGCCGGGATCTGATCTTCTATCTCTATCTGGCGACGCTGATCGTACCGACCCAGGTGACGATGCTGCCTCTTTTTCTCATCGTAAGCCGTTTGGGGTGGATCGACACCTATCAGGCGCTGATTGTGCCTTTCATGGCCAACGCCTTTTCGGTTTTTTTTCTGCGCCAGTTCTTTCTGACCCTACCAACCGAGCTAGAGGACGCCGCGCGCATGGATGGGTGCAGCCGGATGCGTTTTCTATGGCAGATCATGCTGCCCTTGTCGCGGCCGGCGTTGGCCACTATCACCCTCTTCATTTTTCTTGGCTTTTGGGATGAATATCTCTGGCCGCTGGTCGTAACCAATACAAGCTCCATGCGCACACTGGCTATTGGACTGCGCTTCTTCATCGATGAATCGGGCGCCCAATATCACTACATGATGGCCGCGGCGCTGATGGCCGTTGCACCTGTGATCGCTGTTTTCTTCCTGGCCCAACGGCAGTTTATTGAGGGCATTGCCTTAACAGGGATCAAGGGATAGGGTCCCATTCTCAGGACTGTTACCGGGCCGTGAAATAGATCTCGTGGATCGAATCGAAAGGTGACAAGTAATCCAAGGAGGTGGACACCACAGTTGAGAGCGTGCGAAGGCCCAATTTGTCGGCGTATTCGGAATCCCCTAAATCATCAACGCGGAGGAGATCAAGTGAAGAAACCATTCTTATTGCAAATTCTGCTGGTGTTAGTTGCCCTCCTGTTTGCGGCATGCACCGCCCCGCAGGCAGCGACGACGGAGCGCGCTACGGAGGCAGCCGCACAGGAAGCTGCGACCGAGGCCCCGAGTGCTGAGGAGGGTGCGGCAGCTGCCGAGGAACCGGTCACAATTTCCTTCTGGTATGCCATTGGTGGCACCCAGGGCGAAGCGCTCCAGGCGCTGATCGACGAATTCAACGCAAGTAACCCTTATGGCATCACGGTAGAAGCTACGTACTCTGGCAACTACGGCGAGACAGCCACCAAGGTGATCGCATCACTGGAAAGTGGCGATCTGCCTGACGGTGGTCTCGTGCCTGCAGGCCCACTGTGGACTTGCCGGGAGGGCAACTATCTCATCGCAGAGTACATCAACGGGCCGGAAGGCATCAACATGGATGATTATTGGTCTGTTCTGTGGGACTACAACGCCTATGAGGGGCACATCTGTTCGCTGCCCTTCAACAACAGCACCATGATCATGTACTACAACAAGGATCTAATGGCCGCGGCTGGCCTGGACCCCGAAGCGCCGCCGCAGACATGGGATGAGCTCTACACCCAGGCGAAGGCCATCGTGGACGCTGATCCCAGCAAGATCGGTGTCGAAGTCCGGGACGAGGGATGGTGGCTGAAAGCATTGATCCTGCAAAACGGCGGCCAGATCATGAACGAGGACTCCTCAGCGCCCGAGTTCGCGTCGGAGGCAGGCTTCGGTGCGATGGAGTTCTGGAAGAAGCTGGTCGATGATGGCCTAATGCCGCCTGCCCAACATGGCGATTCACGCGACCTCTTTATCGCTGGCCAGGTGGGTTTCTTCATGTCCTCCACCGGCAACATCGGCCGCGTCAAGGACGGTGCGCAGTTCGCATGGGGCACAGACTTCCTACCTGGCAACGTGGCGCGTGGGGCCACGGTTGGGGGCGCCGCCCTGGTCATGTTCCCGTCCGATCAGGCCCATGAAGCAGCCACGTGGCGCTTCCTGCGCTGGCTGATCTCGCCGGAAAACAGCGCCAGGTTTGCGGCCCAAACCGGCTATATACCAATTCACAAGCAGGCGGCTGCGTCAGAGGAGATTAAGGAGCTCTTTGCCACCGATCCCGCCTATGTCGCTGGCTTCGAGCAGCTGGAGATCTCTTCCCAATATCCTCATTTCTGGGAGATGGGGTCGCTGGACAACTACCTGGCGGAAGCCATTGAGCAGATGGAGCTAGATGTGCTGTCGCCCAAAGCGGCGCTGGAGCAGGCCGCCGCCAACCTGAACGCGGAGATGGGCAACTAAGACAGGCGTGCAGTTGACTGCTCAACGGCGTTTATGCTGACAGTACAGCTATGTCGTACTTGCGATCACCTGCCCGAAGGCATTCCGGGCAGGTGATCGCAAGCCAACAACCATAGCCGTTAGCCTACGGTTTGGATCTCTGAAGGGAATGACTCTTGACCCCAAAACTGCAGTTCGGTGTAAGTACGGCGGCGTTTTTTCCGCAGCCTCTGGAAACAACCCTCGATATGCTGGCCCAGCAGCCCTGGCGCAGCATCGAGCTCATGCCACAGACGCCGGATGAGTGCCGGCCAGACTTTGCCAGGACATTATTGGATCTGGGCAATGGCCGCTTCCAATTCTGTGCCATCCACTTTCCCCAAATCCTGGCACCATTTCTCTACAACGCCTATCCTGGAGCCTTTGCCTACGGGCAGCAGCTCTGCAGAGACTTGGGCGAGCTAGCCGGCGCCCTGGGCTGCACCGCGATCGTGGTCCATGCTCCCTGGGCAAATATGTCCTCAGGGGTGGCTCTGGAGGCCACGCTGGCGAATTTCCGCCTGCTCTGCGACGTCTGTCTCCCCCATAATGTACTTGTGGCCCTGGAAAACACGCCCAGCGCACCCTTGTCCAATTCGCCGGAAACCATGGTGGAGTTCGCCCAGATGGTAGACCGGCCCAATTTGAGCTTTACCGTAGACATTACCCATGCGTACCAGTTGGGACAGGATCCAATGATCTACCTGGAATCCCTGCCCGAAATCGCCCATGTGCATGCCAGCGACTACAATACGGCCAGGCACCAGCGGCATACAGCGCCGGGCGACGGTGTTGTGGCGTGGCCGGCTGTGATCGCGGCGCTACGGGCACGGGGATTTCAGGGGAATTTCGTGCTTGAGCTCCTGCCCCAGACCCTTGGCGACGATCCGGTACAGACCCTGCGACAGTGCACGGCGTTACTTGATCCGCTCTTCGCCGATTGGGCCTGAAGCGGGACAAGAAAAACTGAATAGAGAACCCACGGATTAACCCTCCTCCACCGCTGGCACCAACCCTGGCTCCCTCCTCCCGGCTTTACACCACGTGGCCGCAGCCGCGGACCCTGTGTAAGCTCGGACCCTGGATGGTACGGCGGTATAATATGATAGGCAGCACGGAACATGAAAGCATTCCGATATTATGGACCACGTGAGGCGATCGTTGAGGAGATCCCTGTCCCGACCATCGGTCCGGGCGAGCTGCTCGTTGCGATCACGGCCTGTGGCATCTGCGGAACCGATGTCAAAACGTATCTGCGCGGCCA
>JACFMY010000552.1 GCA_019455155.1 Caldilineaceae bacterium | reverse complement strand
ATCTGGACGACGTTGTCATCGAGGTATGCTATCCACCGACACCGCCGCCGACACCCACCTCTCCCACCACCATGACACCGGTCCCTACCGATACCGGCACGCCGACGCCCACCGACACGTCGACGCCGACGGCGACCAACACGGTGACGCCCACGGTGGGGACCGCCGCGGCTCAGGTGTTGCCGGGGGCGGCAGCGCCCAGGCCCGGCGAACCGGCCGTGGAAGTGGTTGAGCCGTCGCCCTTGCCGCTGCCCTCACCGCTGCCCACCAGCATCGGCCCCGACTTTGCCCGCAGTGCCCAGGCGCAGCAGCCGGTTTCGTGGTTTGGGCGTACACCGCTCGAGGTGCTCACGTGGATCGGGCTGATGTTGGGAACTATTGCGATTATCGGCCTGCTGGCCGGTCTAGTTGCCCATTACCGGGGACCGAGCCGCACACCATAGGCCGGGCGCGTCCGGCCATTTCCGGCAGAGCACTTTGGCAAAGTGCAGCGGCAACGTGTGCAAATATACTTGTTGGGGACTGCCTGCTCCGATATACTACGCGTAGCGTCTACAATCGCTGCCTAGTATCTACAATCGCTGATGTCAACGTCAGCCAGGAGGGAGCAGGAAATACCTATATGAACAGCGACTGTCTCTGTACAGATCAGCCGGTAGCTACGGCACGAGCCGTCCCCAACAGATATCAGGGGCAGCTCATCACTTCGGTCTATGGACCGGATGCCGTGCCGACCGGTTTCGACGCCTTGGCCGCTGAATGGAACTCTGTTGTGCAGCGCAGCCGTTTTAACTCCATTTTTCTCACCCACGAATGGCAAACAACCTGGTGGAACGCGTTGGGCAAAGGTGATCTGTGGATCGTTGCGTTCCGCCGTGACGATACACACGAATTAGTGGGTATTGCACCACTTTTTCTCAACACGGTCAGCGAAGGGCCCGATAGCGGCAAACGACAGTTAAACCTGGTCGGCTGCATTGAGGTAAGCGATTATCTTGATCTGTTGGCCGTGCGCGGTTGGGAGCAGGCGGTATACAGCGCATTGCTTGCCTGGCTGCGGGGCCCGGATGCGCCGGCGTGGGATATCCTGGACATCTGCAATGTGCCTGAAGACAGCCTCACCTATCGTGAGTTGCCGCCTCTCTACCAGGCGGCAGGCCTGGCCGTAAGCGTTACCCAGGAGGACACCGCGCCACAGTTTGTCCTCCCATTGCGGTATGAGGAGTATTTGCAGGAACAGGTCGACAAGAAACAGCGCCATGAGATCCGGCGCAAGCAGCGTCGCGCCGAACGGGAGGCTGTCGTCGATTTCTATCGCGTCGGCCCCCAGCATGTGCTGGAGGCCGAGGTTGATGACTTTGTCGCGCTGCAGCGGGCCAGCCGTCCGGACAAAGCTGATTTCATGACGGCAGAGATGCGCCGTTTTTTTCTGGCTGTGGCGCGGCGCATGTTGGAAGCCGGCTATCTACGCCTGCTCTTTCTAACGCTTGACGGCGAGAAAGCCGCGACGCTTTTCGCTTTTGAATACAACCATCGTTTCTGGCTGTACAATTCAGGCTACGACCCAGACTCTCATTCCCAGCTCAGCCCTGGCTGGGTGCTGCTGGCCTATGCTATCCAGTATGCGATCGCGTCTGGCAGTCGAGTTTTTGATTTTATGCAGGGTGACGAGGAATATAAATACCGCTTTGGCGCCCAGGACTATAAAGTCATGCGGGTGATTGTTCGCCGCTGCGCACAACCACTGACGCCATAATCTCGGACAAATTATCATGGGTGAGAACGGAGTCGAATTCGACGATCGACTCGACGACCAGCTGGATGATTCGCCTGGCGTCGAAGACGCTGGCCATGCCAGCAGCGGTGCGGAAGAGGAAGCAAGCTCAGCTTCGGCCCGGCAGCGTGCACGCACCCGCGCGTATCGCCCTCGCTATGCTCGCCCGGATCGCCGCCCGGCCAGCGAACGCGAGCACGCTTTCAACGCGCTCGTATGGCTTTTGGAAGGCGCCACAGGCCTGCTGGAAGAGCTGCGCCATAATGACTTGGGCCTGCCTGAAGATTTCTGGGTACATGCCTATGCCGCACGCCGCGAGAGCTTGCTGGCCGTGCGGGCGATCCTGGACGATCTCATCGAACGCTCCGAAGCAGATCAGATTCAGGAACGTGCACGCGAGGAACGGCGCCAACGCCGGGGTGGGATCAATGTTGATTTCTAGGTCCATGCCGCAACAGTGGCCTGGATAGCAACGTTGCCGCACACGGTCTAGCGCGTCATTCCGTTGCGTCTTCTTCCGTAAGGTCATTGGGCCATGCTGCCGGGACGGAAATGACTTCCTCCCGTTCTACAAGAACCTGGCCGGGTTTGCCTCCCGGCGCCCGGCCGACCCACCGGCGCTCGGTAACAATGACGTCGGCCGACCGTTCACCGCGCGCGGCCGAGTGGAACGCGGCCAGCTGTGCAGCCACGCGAATTGTAGCCGGATCGGGCGTGCGTCCCGCTGCGCGCAAGACGACGTGGGCTCCCGGCATCCCGCGCACGTGGAACCATAGGTCCCGTGTATCCGCCAGCTTGAAGGTCACGCTCTCGTTTTGACGCGCGTTGCGCCCCACGAGAATCTCAAAACCCTGCGCGCTGCGGAGGCGCAACGGCCCGCTTTGCTGACCGCGCGTGTGGGACGCCAGGGCCGGTTTTTGGCGCGGCCACAGCCCTGCGTTGCGCAGCTCTGCTTCTACCGCGGCGATCTCCGGCTGGCTCTGTGCCCCTCCTAAATCGAGCGCCAACTGCTCCAGGAAAGCCAGGTCGGTCTGCAGTTCCGCGCGGCGCTGGGGGATGAAGGCGGCAGCTCGCTCGAGTTTCCCGGCGCGCTTGAACATCTGTTGTGCCTGCTCGATGGGCGACAAGTTGGGATCGAGCTGGATGCGCAACGGTTCGCTGTCCCCAGCATCCACCTCTAGTATGGTCTGGCCGGGGCTGATCTGGCTGGCCAGCGCGAGCAACCATTGCGCCTGGCTACGCAGCCGGCCGGCCTCGCCTGGAGCCGGTTCATCGCCCGCCAGGGCGGCCAGGCGCCGTTCGACATTGCGTCGCGCCTGGTTTAGCGCGGTTGTGACCGCAGCTCGCTGGCCGGCGTAGGGATCGGCTACCCCTGCTGTCATGGTCGCCTGCCCGGCCTGTCCTGCGCTTTCGCCCGCGGCGAAGTAACGCGCAAGCGCCTCGCTCATGGTGGCCGTGGGCACAAACTCGCCGCGGAAGTGCACTACGTAGGGCGCAAAGCCAACAGTGTTGCCATCTTCCTGTACCAGGCCTGGCTGCCACTCGCCCGTCTGCACGGGGAGCCAAAGCGACTGCAGCGCCTGGAAGACGGCGATTGGCTGCTCGCCGTTGTCCAGCCGCGCGGCGCGCCAGTCAAGCTCCCGCGCGGCTGTCGGGCTCATGCCGGCTACGCCGTTGACGAGTGCACGCCAGCGCGGACCGGGCTGCTGTAACGCAGCGGCCAGGCGCGTATAGTAACCCTCGCTGCCATCGTCCAGGGGCGACACTTTGTCCTGAGCAGGTGGAGGCGCGTAAGCGCGGCCTGGCAATAGCTCGCGTCCCTTGGCGTCAGGCATACGGCGCAGACACTCAAGGATGCGGCCGCCGGAATCAACCAAGATGAGGTTGCTCTGATGTCCCAGGAGCTCTGCCACCAGCCACGTGTCGCCGTGTACCTTGTGTTCGCAGTGCAGGCGTACCACGCGTTCGTAGGCTTGGGGCTGTTCGATTCCGGTGAGTAAGGCGTCGCGCGCGTACTTGCGCAGCAGGAGCAGCAGGGGCGTCTCCCGTGCGACACCCCGCCGCAGCTTGTAGTC
>JACFMY010000551.1:2949-3850 GCA_019455155.1 Caldilineaceae bacterium | reverse complement strand
CCACCAGAAGAGCAGCCGGTTCTGGCGCCCGGCAAATGCCGCCTCAATCGCCTCTGCCTCCGCCTCTTCACCCAACGGCCGCAGACCGTGTGGACTGGCCGTGATCACAAGCATGCGCAGGGGGCCGTGCGCCGGCGCTGCATTGGGAACGGGTAGATTGTGGAAATGACGCGCCAGCGACGCCTTGTCCGCACGCGCCAGGAAGCCAAGATCTTCGTCGTCGTACGCCAGTTCCCACGGGATCAGGGAGAGGGAGTCCGGCACGTAGAGCACAATGCGCAAGGTCTCTTCCGGCGCGATGCTCTGCAGCGCCTCGCGCAGCAGGCCGGCGACTGAAGCTGGAAAGAGCAGATCAAAGAGCCGTTGGCCCAGCTCGCGCACATAGTCGCGTTCAACGAAGCCTCGATCCAGCCATGCCAGCGCCTGCTCAATATCATCTGCCGGCAGGCGTGCATCGAGGTCAGAGATCAGTTCGGTGCGCGAGCCGCCACGAAACTCGGCCGTGACACGGAATTCCCGATCGCCGGCGCCCGTTTCTTCGATGCGGAGGATGAATGACTCGTGTTGATCGGCCACTGTGTTACCTGGTCCTTCAGGAACCGGCCGCCATGGCTTCCTAGCAAAGCCGATGGCGGGCGTTGGCCACGATCGACGACATGGCAGGATTGGGCCCCACCAAGTTAGGCATCGAGCAACAAAACGTCGATTATGCAGCTAGCATCCATCTGCGCCCGAATATCGTTATGCAGATACCGGAGGAGCTTATCTGCCCACGGGGGATTTCAATGGGGAGCCTGTATTCATTATAGAGCTATGGGGCAATCGTTACCAGTAGGGGCGAAAAATCTTTCGCCCCAACCATCCTTTTACGGTCAGATCCGCGCTGGGGGCGAAAAACCTT
>JACFMY010000551.1:427-2849 GCA_019455155.1 Caldilineaceae bacterium | reverse complement strand
AAACCTTTCGCCCCAACCATCCTTTTACGGTCAGATCCGCGCTGGGGGCGAAAAACCTTTCGCCCCAACCATCCTTTTACGGTCAGATCCGCGTGGGGGCGAAAAACCTTTCGCCCCAACCATCCTTTTACGGTCAGATCCGCGCTGGGGGCGAAAAATCTTTCGCCCCAACCATCCTTTACGTCAGATCCGCGTAGGGGCGAAAAACTTTTCGCCCCTACCACCCGCCTCACGAGAAAAGAATCGCGTCAGGCGAAAATCGTCCAGCCCGACCCGTCCCGCGTGAGGGGAACATCGGTCCTGCGGCCCATGGGAACTCGCTATTCAATTGATATCTTCGGGCAGACCCGGCGGGATGCGCGTGACGAGGACCTTGTCAACGCGCCGGCCATCCATATCCATAACTTCCAGACCATAGCCAGCTACTGTCACCTTGCTGCCCACAACAGGCAGGCGCTCAAGCAAGGTGATAATGAGGCCAGCCACCGTTTGGTAATCGGCTTCCGCGCGGCTCGGCAGATCCCGGATGTGGAAATAGTCCTGAAACTCGTCGGCGGAAAGCATGCCATCGATCAGCCAGGTGCCGTCGTCGCGCATCACGATGTCAGGTTCTTCCCCCGGCCCCACAGCCTCCACGGCACCTAGAATGGCCTCGACGACATCGCTGATTGTCACGAGCCCTTCCAGCCCGCCGTATTCGTCGATGATCAGGGCAATATGGCTGCGCGCCTCGCGCATGCGCTCCACAGCGTCAAGTGCGGTCATACTCTCGGGCAGGAAGAGCGCCGGCCGCGCCAGCGCCTCGAGATCGAAGGGCTGCGCCTCCAACTGCTGGAGCAAAAGATCGCGTACCATAATGATCCCGATGACCTGATCCAGACTACCGCGCGCCAGCGGGTACCGCGCGTGGCCGGCATCGATAATCAACTTGCGGATCGCTTCGGGCGTATCCGTGACGTCGATCCACTCGATCTCTGTGCGCGGCGTCATGATCGCGCTGGCGCGCCGATCGCTGAGACGGAAGACCTGGGTCATGATCTCCTCTTCGATGGGTTCGAAGACGCCCACTTCGGCCCCCTGCTCCAGCATGAGACGAACTTCTTCCTCCGTGACTGCCGGCGCGTCGCGAAGACGGATGCCTAAAACGCGTAGCAACAGCTCACTCGACCGGTCCAACAATACAACCAGGGCCCGTGTGAGCCGCGCCATGAACCGCATCGGCCGCGCCACAAAGCAGGCGATCCGCTCCGCGTTGTTGAGGGCTATACGCTTGGGTGTCAACTCGCCCACGACCAGTGACAGATAGGTGGTCAAGAGCACCACCCCGGTGACCGCGAGGCCCTCACTGTAAGATGCCATATGGGGCACCGTTTGCAGGAGTTCGGCAACAGGGCGCGACAACGTCGTGCCACTGTATGCGCCAGCCATGATGCCAATCAGCGTGATACCGATTTGGACGGTGGAAAGGAAGTCACCGGGATCGTTGGCCAGGGCGTGCGCCGTATTGGCGCCCGCAACCCCATCCTCAGCAAGCTTACGCAGCAACGGCTTGCGGGCCGACACTACCGCCAGCTCCGCCATAGACAGGAACCCGTTCAGAACAAACAAAAGCAGGAGAACGGCGAAGTCGAAGAGCAGGTTACCCATCACCCTGGTGACGTCCAGTCAACAGATGTTGTGTAGGCGTTTAGCAAGATCACCCACAAAAGGATGCTGCAGATCAGGTGTCGATGCCCACTGTCTGCAACAGGAATGCGTATTCGAACGCAAGCTCCCGCAAATAGTCATAGCGACCCGAAGCGCCACTGTGGCCAGCCGCCATATTGGTCTTCATCATCACGACATTGCCGTCCAACTTGAGCGTCCGGAGCTTCGCTATATACTTGGCTGGCTCCCAATATTGGACACGCGGGTCATTCAACCCTGCCGTGGTAAGGATGTGAGGATACGCGTTCGCCTTCAGGTTATCATAAGGCGAATAGGAACGCATATAGGCATAATACTCAGGGTCCGCAGGATTGCCCCACTCCTCATATTCGCCCACCGTCAGCGGGATCGACGGGTCGAGCATCGAGTTGATGACATCGACAAAAGGAACGCCGGCAACGACGCCAGCAAATAGATCAGGCCGCAGGTTGGTAACGGCACCCATTAACAAGCCCCCGGCGCTACGTCCCATGATCGTCAGCCGGGCCGGCTCGGTATACCCATCAGCAATCAACTTCTCGGCACACGCCACAAAGTCGCTGAAGGTATTTTTCTTCTTCAGCAGCTTGCCATCCTCGTACCAGGCGCGCCCCATCTCGCTCCCTCCGCGCACGTGGGCAATGGCAAAGACAAAGCCTCGTTGCATCAGGCTCAGGCGATGGGCACGAAAGTCAGGCTCGTTGCTGGACCCGTAGGATCCATAGCCTGTAAGCAG
>JACFMY010000551.1:0-417 GCA_019455155.1 Caldilineaceae bacterium | reverse complement strand
AGGTATGGTGGCCATCAAGCTCGATGCCTTTGCGGTGCACCAGCGAAATAGGCACCGCGGTACCATCTGGCGCGGTGGCCCATAGCCGTCGCGTCTCGTAGGTATTCGGTTCATGACCGGCTATCTCGTCCTGCTTAAGCTCATCAAATGTGCCGGTATCCATGTCGTAGGCAAAGACGGTGGGCGGCGTTTTCAGAGATGAATATTTGATGCGCAGGCGGTTCGTAGCAAAGACCGGGTTTCGCTCTGGCTCGCAGGCGTAGGTTTCTTCGGGAAATTGCACCCGGTGAGAGGCCGCTACGGCCGCATCGCCCGGCGCCAGCTTCAGGATACGCATCTGCTGCAAACCCTGCTCCCATTCATAGAGCACCAGGTGGTTCGCAAAGAGGTCGATACCGTCGATCAGCGTTGCAGGGC
>JACFMY010000550.1 GCA_019455155.1 Caldilineaceae bacterium | reverse complement strand
TTCTTCCAGGGCCTCTGTGCCGGGCTGGCGGGCCCGACGACGCCCGCGCCCGCGCTCCAGCTCGACCGGCGCTGGTTGGAAAGCTGTCACCCTTCCATACCGGCGGCGGCCAACCCTGCCAAGCAGATCGCGCTGCACCTCTATGCGCATGTGTCGCTCGTATGGGCAGACACGGAGGCTTTTGCAGGGGTCGCGGCCGACTGGCAATCAAGGTTGCTTCTGTACGCCGAAACAGCAGCGATCTTTGCCACCGTGGATGAGATGCGCGGGCTATGGAGCATGGCCCGCTTCCCCAATTTTTGGGCCAACGGCGTACGCGGCGTTGAGCTGACCACCGGCACTGCTGCGGCCAGCGACCGGCTACACATGCTATTGCAGCGCAGACGGATCAAGACAATGAGGATTGCTGCGCCGGGCGCCTCGCCCGCGGCGTTATGCGCCCATTTGCTTGCGTTGGGGGAATGGGTCGCGCTTTACGCGGCGCGACTCTATCAGGTCGATCCGGCCGATCGCGTGCCGCTGGCATATTTGGGGCTCGAGTGAGCGCGAGGACATGCGTACAAGACGTGCGGTCGCTGGCTCGAGGTTAATTATGAACGTAGGTTGATCGCCCAATTTGGGTCCGTAGATGGGTTTGACAGGCCCCGCCTTCCTACCCTATACTGTAAACATCTGGTTAACGCATGGTTAATTATGATCATGCGACAACCCCGGACCTAAGGAAGTTCACCGAGCCAGCCAGGTAGTTCGTGATGGCAGCCCCACCAAGGAGGAAAGGTACGGTGAAGAGTAAAACCCCAATCGAGTGCGGAAATCGATTGTCCAGTTAGCAACACCCAGCGCGCGCACGCCTGGGTGTTTTTTGTCCCTGCTCTTGCCTCAGTTTCGTTGCGGCCACGGTGCGTGCTGGCCAGCTGCGCTGTTACCATTCAACCACAGAAAGGATCGAATCATGGACTCAGCGGTGAGCAGAATCCTCAAGGCCAAGCAGTATGCGGCAGAACGCGATCAGCGTGTCAAGGTTCACAGTTTCGAGGTTGAGCTTCACGGCGATAACGCCAACCATATTGTCTCATACCATCGCGGGGATTGGGTTTGTGACTGCGAAGAAGCCGCGCTACGTGGTGTATGTCCGCATATTATGGCCATGGAAGAGATTCTGGGCGATTCAGTCGAGCCCGCGCTGCTGGCAACTCCTCACTAATTTGCAGTCCGATAATTGAATAGTGCTAAGGGGACGGCTCTGGTCGTCTCCTTTTTTTCGCGGGCAATTGTCAGCGGATTGTAATTCCCGGCGGCCCTGGTGGCGTGCAGGCTGCGCTACAATGCAAACTACGAGGCTCATTACAATAAATGCACACTGCAAAGTACATACGTAAGGCAGGCATATGGGTTTTGGTTTGCCCGCGCCTCTATGATATGCTCTGAAACGCTGTTTTCTGATGCGATGGAGAAATCGACAGCTTGAAACGTTATGTTCAACTGCTGATCGGTATTATGGTCAGCGCCTTTTTTATTTATCTGGCCTTACCCGGATTGCACCTGCCTACGGTGGTCGAGGCGCTCCGTACAGCTAACTATTGGTGGCTGGTTCCAGGTGTGCTAGTCTATATTGTCGGGCTATGGCTGCGTACCTGGCGCTGGCAATACACCCTGCGTCCGGTCAAACATGTGGCCGTGAGGACGCTCTTCCCCATGGTCTGCATCGGCTACTTTGGCAACAATGTCTTCCCTTTTCGAGCCGGCGAGTTGCTGCGCTCTTACGTCTTGAAACGCAGGGAGCGCATCGACATTTCCACCAGCCTCGCGACCGTTATTATCGAGCGCATCACCGACGGATTGGTCATGCTGCTCTTCGTATTCCTGGCCTTACCCTTTGCACCCATGCCAGAGCCGTACCGCAACGCGGTCACCGTGATGACACTCTTGTTTATCGCGGCCACTGCGGTCTTCATCTGGATGGCTATGCAACCCAGCCGGGTAGAACGTTTCTACACGGCAATTGCCGCCACTCTGTTGCCGCAGCGTATCCGTAACCGCACGGATGATTTGTACCTGCGCTTCATGTTGGGGCTACGCAGCCTTAGCCGGCCCGCCGACCTGCTCATGATCTTTCTGACCAGCGTGCTGGTCTGGCTGATGGAAACTGTCAAATACTGGTTCGTGATGCATGCCTTTGACTTCTCGGTCAGCTTCATCGTTTTGATGCTCATGAACGGGCTGGTCAACCTGGCGACGACCTTGCCGGCCGCGCCAGGTTACATTGGCACATTCGACACGCCCGGCATCAAGACGCTGGAGACATTCGGCGTCAACCCGTCGGTGGCGGCGAGCTACACCTTTACGCTCCACGCAGCGCTGTGGATTCCCGTGACGTTGCTTGGCGCCTATTATTTCTGGCGCGAGCATCTGCACGTGAGCGATATTGAAATGGCGCGTGCCCAGGCCGAGCCGGCGGACCCCGCGCATGCCGTAGCGGACTTGTCAGAAACCGTGTATCAGGAGCCAGACGCTGTCGACAACACATTACAGCCCGGACTAGATGCCAAGTGAGTCTTCGGTGGCCTAGCGCCATCCGTGTGATTGTTACGCAAGCTTTCTAATGCAGGAGTGAACTTATGAGAAACATTGCCGTCGCAGGCACCGGTTATGTTGGCCTGTCAACCGGGACTTGTTTTGCTGATATGGGGAACAACGTGACCTGCATCGATATCAGCGAAGAGAAGATCGCGATGCTGCGCAGGGGCGAAGCGCCCATCTACGAGCCGGGGCTGAGCGAGATGATTACCAGGAATATGAAGGCAGGGCGGCTCAACTTCACCACCAGTTACGATGAGGCGCTGAACGAAGCCGAATTTGTCTTTATCTGTGTGGGCACCCCTAGCGGTGTCGATGGCGAGGCCGATCTCCAATATGTGCGCATGGCCGCCGAATCGGTAGCAAAGACGATGAAGCAATCGCTCATCGTCATCAATAAGAGCACAGTCCCGGTCGGGACCGGTGATTGGGTGGCCGATATCATTCGCCGCAGCCAACCGGAACCGATCGAGTTCTCTGTCGTGAGCTGCCCTGAGTTTACGCGCGAGGGATCGGCGATCCACGACTTCATGAATCCGGACCGCGTCGTCATCGGCAGCCGTGACCATGTGGCGGCGGAAAGAGTCGCGCAGCTCCATCTGCCGCTCCGGACTCGCATCATTATGACCGACCTGCGCACGGCCGAGATGATCAAGTACGCCAGCAATGCCTTCCTGGCGACCAAGATCAGCTTCATCAACGAGATAGCTGTCATCTGTGAGAAGCTAGGCGCAGATGTGCAGGAAGTTGCCGAAGGCATGGGTTTTGATAAGCGCATCGGCGCGGCTTTCCTCAACGCTGGCCTCGGCTATGGGGGCAGTTGCTTCCCCAAAGACGTCAAGGCGCTGGAACACATGGCCCTGGTGCACGGCTCCCACCCATCACTCCTGCGAGCGGTGATCGACATCAACCGCGACATGCGCCGCTGGGCAGTCTACAACCTCCGCGAGTTGGTCGGCGGTAAGCTCGACGGCAAACGCATCGGTCTCATGGGACTCGCGTTCAAGCCCAATACGGATGACATCCGCGAGGCGCCCGCCCTGGAGATCGCGCATATGCTCGAGAATGAAGGCGCGTTGGTCAGCGGCTACGATCCCGTGGCCATGAAGAACGTCGCCAGGACCGCGCCCACGGTACGTCTGGTAGAAGATGCCTATGATCTCGCGGATGGCGCCGACGCGCTGCTCGTCTGCACCGAATGGAACGAGTTCAAACAGCTGGACCTCCAGCGGCTGAAAAGCCTCATGAGCCAACCCATTGTGGTAGACGGCCGCAACATCTACCAGCCGGAACACATGCACAGTCTAGGCTTCCACTACCG
>JACFMY010000549.1 GCA_019455155.1 Caldilineaceae bacterium | reverse complement strand
CGTTCGGCCGCCAACCCCAACTGCCCCAACTGCGTTGAGCCCTTGGAACAGGACCGCCGTTTCGAAGGCGACGCCTGGCAAAAATGGCCCTTCAACGTCATCCATCAGGGCTTCCTGCTGCAACAGGAATGGTGGCAATCCGCCACGTCCGGGGTGCGGGGCGTCTCGGGCCAGCATGAGGACATGGTGTCCTTTTCCGCCCGGCAATGGTTGGACATGTTGTCGCCGGTCAATTTTTTCTGGACCAACCCCGAGGTGCTGCAAAAGACCGCCGAGACCGGTGGCGCCAATCTGTGGCGGGGCTCGATGAACTGGTTGGAGGATCTGGGAGGGATCCTTGCCGACGCGCCACCCGCGGGCAGCGAGGATTTCATTGTCGGCAAGGACGTGGGGCTGACGCCGGGCAAGGTCGTCTTCCGAAACCATCTGGTTGAACTGATCCAATATGCGCCCACCACCTCCAGGGTCCATGCCACGCCGGTGCTGATCGTGCCGTCATGGATCATGAAATACTATATTCTCGACCTCTCGCCGCATAATTCGATGGTGCGCTGGCTGGTCGATCAGGGGCACACCGTTTTTATGATCTCGTGGCGCAATCCCGGCTCGGACGACCGCGATCTGGGGATGGAGGATTATCGCCGGCTTGGGGTGATGGCGGCACTGGATGCGGTGGGCACCATCGTGCCGGATCGCCAGGTGAACGCGGTCGGCTATTGCCTTGGCGGCACGCTGTTGGCGATTGCCGCCGCGGCCATGGCGCGCGACGGAGACGAGCGACTGCGCGGCATGTCCCTCCTGGCGGCCGAGATCGACTTCCGCGAACCGGGTGAATTGTCGCTGTTCATCGGCGAAAGCCAGCTTGCCTTTCTTGACTCGATCATGGCCGACAAGGGTTATCTAGACGGTTGGCAGATGGCCGGCGCGTTCCAGTTGCTCAATTCGCAGGATCTGATCTGGTCGCGCCAGATGAAGGAATATCTGCTGGGCGAACGGCAGGGCCTGTTCGACCTGATGGCCTGGAACAGCGATACCACACGTATGCCGGCGCGGATGCACAGCGAATATCTGCGCAAGCTCTATCTGGATAACGACTTTGCCGACGGACGCTATCTGGTCGATGGCATTCCGGCGGTACCGAGTGACATCCGTCTGCCGGTCTTTGCCGTCGGCACGGTGCGCGATCATGTGGCGCCGTGGAAAACCGTTTACAAGGTCCATCGGCTGATCGGCGGCGCCGACGTCACCTTTGCCCTGACCAGCGGCGGCCACAATGCCGGTGTGGTCAGCGAGCCGGGGCGCGCCAATCGCAGCTTCCAGATCGCGACGCGCAAACATGGCCAGCGTTTTACCGATCCCGACAAGTGGCGCGAGGAAATCCCGGTGCAACAAGGCTCATGGTGGCCGGCTTGGGGCGATTGGCTTGCCACGCGCTCGTCCGAGGAGCAGGTCGCCCCGCCGTCGATGGGGGCCACGAAAGCTGGCCTTGCGCCGCTGGGGGATGCTCCCGGCACCTACGTGCTGGAGAGATGATCGCAGTGGTTCAGGAAAAGCGACAGATCAAAGCGGGCGTCAGGCAACAGGCAAAGCCCCTATCCCACCGTAAGGAGTCTGCAATGGAGATCGATATGCACCCTCTTAACCTGCATAAGGCAAATTTAGAGCTGATGCTTCGTATTCTGAACCTGTCACAAGATTTCCGCCATCGCGGGCTTGAGGCCGCATGCCGCTATCACGAGGATGTCATCGCAAAGACCAGGGCAGAGGTCGGCCGAGTCTCGCAGCAATGCGAACCCGAAACTTCCTTCAGCTTGCCGACAGATATTTTCATGCAGTTGGCTGGAGCCAGCATGAGCGGGGTCCTGGCCATGGGGGCACCACTGGTTGCGGCGCAGACTGCCTATGCTCAAGGCCTGCAAAAGGCGATCCAGGAATGGCAAGCTGCGGTCGTGCAACGCGCGTTGCCGGGTTCCTGAGTTGTGATGTTGGCAGTCCGACGGCCGGGGGTATGACTCGGTCCTATGCGCATCTCAGGTGGTCCATGATGCAGGCCATGAGGATTGCAAATCAATGACAGAGCGCCGCTCATGAAGTGCAGCTTGATCAGCAGGCTGAGACGCTCCATCCAGCATGTTGTCGATGTCGATTTCCGCAGGGTCAGGCTGTTCGAGCAGCTTTCGACCGCGGTTTGACCAGCAAGGCGACGGCGGCCCAGAAACTCAGGCGCAGGATCATTGCGCCCAGCGTTCGCGTCTCCCATGCACCGCCCAGCAGGACGTAGAAGATGAAATAGCCAAACAGCACCAGCAGCACTACAGCCAGTCCACGAGCAAGAAACAACCCACTAGGCCGGGCCATAAGTATGGCTGTCCCGGCTAGAACATAGAAAAAACCAGACAAGAAATTAACCCACAGCACGAGCGGTACAAAATTGCCGGTTGCTGCGGTTGCAGATCTGCTACCGAGCAGAACGCTGCCGCCTTCTGCAACAGTAGCTAACCCGAAGACGATGGCGAGACCGCCGAATATCCAGTTGCGTATCATACTTTATATCCTGCTGGCCGTTGGTTCTTCCTGTCGTCCGAAACGTGGGTTCAGTTGTTCAACTGCAACACCATGCCGTCAGAGTTGCGAAACCGCCCACCACCGAGGTTCTCAAAGTTATGGCATGAGGTTCCGGGATTTGGCCCGCCCCTCACGGTCATGCACAGCCGATCGCCATCGCGCTCCCAACTACCCGTTCCGGAAAAGAATGGGGCGCGGATCGTGACTGTGCCGCTGACATCATAGCGCAAATGGACCCTGGCCCCCATGCGCCGCGCGACCAGATCCTTATCGACGATCTGCTCCGCAATCTCGGCGGCACTCATGACCTCGGCCTGCGCGGGGTGTGCCACAACCGTCAGGCTTAAAGCGGCGATGAGGATGAGGGCATTTGGTGTGACGTAACATTGTGAGGTCTCCGATTGATCCCCACCCTCGAATTTGGCTCTCGCCAGCATCGCGCACCTCCACATTCAAGAATCAAGCGATCAGTCACTTCTATTCATTTATCAAGTGAATCATGGATGGAGAATGGTTATTACTCCAGATATTTCCATTGACGAGTCATCTACAAACTCATAGGAAGTGAACACATACTTTCATCAAACACGCTTATCCGAGGGCATATCATGCGTGCAAAATATCTGCCCGCCGAGCAGCGCCGCGCCGAGGCGGTCGAGGCGGTCGTGGAACTGGCAGCGCACGCCAATCCGGAAACCATCACCACCACCGAGGTTGCCGCACATATGCGCATGACCCAGGGGGCGCTGTTCAAGCACTTCCCGAACAAGGAAGCGCTCTGGCTGGGGACGATGGAGTGGGTGGCCGACCGGCTGCTGGCGCGCATCGATCGGCTGGCGGGCGCGCAGGCCGAACCCATGGCCGCCCTCGAGGCAATGTTTCTGGGCCATATCGACTTCATCGCCGAACATCCCGGTGTGCCGCGGATGATCTTCGGTCAGCTTCAGCGCAACAGTGATACGGCGGCGAAACGGATGGCGCGCGTGCTGCTTGAAAACTACGCCACGCGGCTGCACCGCATCCTGTCGGCGGGCGTGGCAGAAGGCGCGCTGAGCCGGGAGCTGGATATCGAGGCCGCAGCCACGCTTTATTTGGGCATGATCCAGGGTCTTGTCGTGCAGCTTTTGTTGCATGGCGACGTGACCCGGATGCGCGCCGATGCGTTGCGAGTTTTCGTAATCTATCGCACGGGCGTCCTGGGTAGCGCCAACCCACCGACCGGTAACGCCGACGACTGCAACGAGGTCACACCATGACCCGCCGTGTTTCCATGATCATCCTTGCCATTGCGCTGGCCGGGCTGATGGGCTTTGGCGCCTGGACGGTGCTGTTGAA